>JBDSQB010000016.1:0-300000 GCA_039930045.1 Chthoniobacterales bacterium
CATGTGGGCGTCGACGGGGGATTCCTCCGGGTGAACGACAAGCTCAGCGAAATCACGGGCTATCCGCACGCCGAGCTGCTGCAGATTACGTTTCTCGAACTCACCCTTCCGGAAGACCGGGCCGAGAGCGACGACGCCCGCCGTGCCATGCTCGCCGGTACGCAAGCGGTCTACGTCGCCGAGAAACGGTACCGGCGCAAAGACGGTCGCATTGTGTGGGTCAACGTCGTCACGACGCCGCTGCGCGATTCGACCGGCGCGCCGAAATATTTCATCTCGGTCTTCTCCGATGTCACCGAGCGCAAGCTCCTCCAGGAACAATTCCTCCGGGCGCAGCGCATGGAGAGCATCGGGACACTCGCCGGCGGCATCGCGCACGACCTGAACAATCTCCTCACGCCGATTGTCATGGGGATCGGCCTGCTCCGACGGGAGAATTCCGACCCGGCGAACGAGCCGCTCTTCGACACGATGGAAAAAAGCGCCCAACGCGGCACCAATCTCGTGAAACAGGTTTTGTCCTTCGCCCGCGGCATCGAGGGCTCGCGGGTGACGATCCACCTCAGCCATCTCATCCGCGAGATCCAGGATTTCGTGCAGAGCACGTTCCCCAAAAATATCCGTTTCGCGGCGAGCGTGCCCAAGGATACCTGGCTGGTGCACGGCGATCCGACCCAGCTCAACCAGGTCCTCCTCAATCTCTGCGTCAACGCCCGCGACGCCATGCCCCAAGGCGGAAGCCTGCGTCTGACGGCGCGAAACTTAAACGTGGACGAACCGTACTCCACGATGCTCCGGACGGTGCCCGCGGGGCGCTATATCCTGCTCGAAGTCGCCGACACCGGCTGCGGAATTCCGGCCGGCGTGCGCGATCGGATCTTCGAGCCGTTTTTCACCACCAAGGAAATCGGC
The DNA here is from genome assembly GCA_039930045.1 of Chthoniobacterales bacterium. Lineage (NCBI taxonomy): Bacteria > Pseudomonadati > Verrucomicrobiota > Spartobacteria > Chthoniobacterales > Chthoniobacterales bacterium. The sequence goes on from JBDSQB010000016.1 coordinate 913, forward strand.
AAAGGCACCGGCCTCGGACTTTCCACAGCTCTCGGCATTGTCAAAAGCCATGGGGGTTTCATGCGAGTCTATAGCGAGCCTGGCAAAGGCACCACCTTCCGCATTTATCTGCCCGCGCACACCGAATTCTCCGGGGAACTCCCCAACTCCCGCGAAGATGAAATGCCGCGTGGCAACGGCGAGCTCATCCTCGTGGTGGACGACGAACCTTCCGTTCGCCAAATCTCCCAGATGACTCTCGAAGCCTTCGGCTACCGGGTCATCGTCGCGTCCGACGGAGCCGAGGCCATTGCGGTTTACGCCACTCGCAGCAACGAGGTCGCCGCCGTCATTACCGATGTGATGATGCCCGGAGTGGACGGCATCGCCGCGATTCAGGTTCTCCTAAGAATGAACCCGAACCTGCCGATCATCGCCGCCAGCGGACTCACCACCGACAGCCAGAGCGCGCGCGCCACGCAAGTCGGTGTAAAGTATTTCCTCCCCAAGCCCTGCACCGCCGGCAAGATGCTGCAGATGTTGCGCGACATCTTCACCACCTGAGGCGCAGAAAACTATCGAACTCGGATCGCCCGCGTCTTGTCGAGCTTCAGCACCTGATTCGACTGCAACTCGATCGGGGTTTTCAAATCCGCAATCTTCAGCCCCGCCAGTTGCACGCTGCCGCCTTCGATCAATCGCCGCGCATCGCTCTTCGACTTCGTAATCTGAAACCCCCGCTCGTAGGCCGCGACGACTAGATGGATAATGTCCGTTCCCACATCGGCCAGGTCGAGCACGGGCAGCGTATCGCTTTCCGCCAGCTTGCGCGCACTGAAGCGCGTCTGGAAATCGGCCACCGCGTGATCCGCATCCGCCGCCGAGTGGAAACGCTCCACCAACCGACGCGCCAGCGACTTCTTCGCCTCCATCGGATGCTGACTCGGATCGAGTTTTTCAAAGAAAAGCAACTCATACCAACGCGCCATCAACTCGTCGGAAATACTCATCACCTTGCCAAACATCGCCACCGGCTCATCGTTCACGCCGATGTAGTTATTCAGACTCTTGCTCATCTTCTGCACGCCATCGAGCCCTTCTAATATCGGCACCATCAGCGCCACTTGCTGCGGCTGGCCTTCCTCTTTTTGCAAATCGCGCCCGACCAGAATGTTAAACAACTGATCCGTCCCGCCGATCTCCACGTCGGCATGAATCATCACCGAATCCCACCCTTGCATGATCGGATATTGAATCTCGTGCGCCCGCACCGGCTGATCCTTCGCCATGCGTTCCTTAAAGTCCTCGCGCTGCAACATCTGCTGCAAAGTCACCCGGCTGTTCAGCTTGATCACCTCCTGAAACGACATCCCCTCAAACCATTCGCCATTAAAGACCGTCTTCGTCCGTGACCGATCCAAGATTTTGAATGCCTGCTCCGTGTAAGTCTTCGCATTCGCCATCACCGCATCGTGGGTCAGTTGCGGTCTCGTCGTCGAACGCCCGCTCGGATCGCCAATCATCGACGTAAAATCGCCAATGATCAGGATCGCCTCATGCCCGAGATCTTGAAACTGCCGCAGCTTCGAGAGGGAAACACTGTGACCCAGGTGAATATCCGGCGCCGTGGGATCGACCCCCAGCTTTACTCTGAGCGGACGCCCGAGTTGCAATTTTTTCAGCAATTCCTCCTCCGATAAAATCTTGGCGGAACCGACACGGAGCTGGGCGAGTTGTTCTTCGGGAGTAAGCATGGCGCCGACATTCTGCCCGCAGAACCCTGACGATTTCCACAGATTTTTTCATGACTCCGGACGGTGTGCTTCTTCGGTTCTAAGAAACGGTTTGCCTGCCGCGTTGTCACCACATGAAGCTCCTCATTTCCTCCTTTCTAGCCCTCGGCACTACCCTCTTTGCCGCCGACCCGATTCCCAATCCTCTCATCGATTACCCCGGCTTCCAGCGCATCGTCACCGAGTCCGCCGCCACCCGCGAGGCGCACCGGCTCACCGAGGCGCAATTCCTTCAGGCTATGGCCGAGCCCGGCGTCATCCTGCTCGATGCACGGAGTGCGTCCATGTTTGAGCTGCGGCACATTCGCGGCGCGATCAACCTCCCATTTACCGACTTCACCGCCGGGAGCCTTGCCAAAGTCATCCCGTCCCAGGCCAGCAAGATACTCATCTATTGCAACAACAACTTCCTCAACAGCCCGCGCGTCTTCGCCTCCAAAATGGCCACCGCCTCCCTCAATCTCTCCACCTACACCTCCCTCGCTTCCTACGGCTACACCAACGTCTTCGAACTCGGCCCGCTCCTGAAAACAGACACCACTTCCATTCCATTCTCAGGCACAGAAACGCTACCGCCTGCGGCCAAATAATGTAAGCCGCCGGGATTAGCCGTTCCCTTGCGACAGCAAAGCCAGGCAATCGCGCGGGTTCACAATGGGGAAGCCGTGAATTTCCTGGAGAACCATTGGCGAGTGAAAAGCCAGCGCCCTCATTCCTCCCACGATTAAAAAATACAATGGAATAAATCTGCACCACGTTTCTCAGATGGATGTAGCACAAATGCCGGACTTGTTTCGGCTGCCATCGGTTACCCGAAGGCTCCGGTTCCCCTCTGTCTGGAGAATTTATGCTGCGCATTAAAAACACAGTCAAAACAAACTCCAAATATGAAAAACAACCTACTGAAATACAGCTTCATCGCTGCCTGCATCGCACTCACGCCTGTCGCCAGCCTTCGCGCTGAGGACGCCATGAAACCCGACGGCACCAACCATGAGAAAAACGAAAAAATGCAAATGGACGGCTGCATGATGATGAATGGCAAAATGATGGAATGCAAAGGCGGCAAGCAGATGGAAATGACCAAGGACATGGAAATGTCGGACGGCACGAAAGTCATGAAAGACGGCAGCGTCATGATGAAGGGCGGCAAAACCATGAAGATGAAAGACGGCGACATGATCGGCATGGACGGCAAAATGATGCCTAGAACGCCAGCCGCCACGATGGCCCACTAAGTCAGACACGACCTAACTAAAAAAAGCCGGAGCGTCACTGCCCCGGCTTTTTTTTATTTTAGGAATGCGAAGGTCGCCATGGGCGAAGCGAATGATGTCGGCTGATGATGAGCGTCCCCCGTTTTACTTCACCAGCTTGTAGCCAAACTCGCGGACGGTTAACAGATGCACGGGCTGATGCGGATCGCACTCGACCTTCTGCCGCAGCGTGGTGATGAATCGGTCGATGCTCCGGCTCGTGACGCGGTTTTCGTAGCCCCAGACTTTGTTAAAAATCTCGTCGCGGCTGAAGGCGTGGTTCGGTTTCCTAGCTAGAAAATGGAGCAGCTCAAACTCCTTGGGCGAGAGTTTCACTTCCAATCCATTGCGAGTGAAACGTCGCGCCGTCATGTCGAGGACGCACGCGCCAAAGGCGATCTGCATTTCCGCCGGCTCGCGGTGACGACGCAGGATGGCTTCGGCCCGCGCGAGCAGTTCCTTGATGCTAAATGGCTTCGTGACGTATTCGTCCGCGCCGAGATTTAACCCGAGCACGACTTCCGATTCCTGCCCGCGCGCTGTTAGGAAAATGATGGGAGTTTCGATCCGTTGCTGGCGGAGCAAGCGGCAGATTTCATAGCCATTGATCTTCGGGAGCATGACGTCGAGCACGATGAGATCGGGTTGGCTGTTAGTAGCGAGTTCGAGTCCACGCTCGCCATCGGATGCCGTGAGCACGCGATGCCCGAGGAAGGCAAAATTATCGCGCAACCCGCGCAGCATCACCGCGTCGTCTTCAATCAGGAGAATGGTTTCCATGTTAGTTAGATGCGAGTTGTACTCCGCTCACGCGGTCGGCAGCCAGACGGTGAAGGTGCTGCCTTTGCCGGGCTGACTCTCGACTGTGATTCGGCCGCGATGCAATTCGACGATGCGTTTCACGATGCTCAAGCCCAGGCCGCAACCTTCCGCGCTGCGGGCGAGGCGGTTGTCGATCTGGTGGAATCGGTTGAAGATCGCCGCGCGTTCGGCGGGTGCGATGCCGATGCCGTTGTCGCGAATGGAGAAGGTCACGCCGCCGTTTTTGCAGCCGACTAACAATGCGATCTCTTTGTTAGGACCCGTGTATTTCCAGGCGTTGTCGAGGAGGTTGTCTAACATGCAGACGAGTGCCGCCGCATCGCCGGGAATGTTAGGAAGATTCGGTTCCAACTCGCTTCGGTAGCTAGTTCCCTCCGCGTGCCGCCGCTGGCCGAGATTTTCCTCCGCCGCGCTGACCATGTCCGCCGCCGCGATGGAACTCGCGGCCAGCCCATCGTTTCCTAACTCGAGTCGCGAGTGAGTGAGAAATTGATCCACCAGACGCGAGAGCCGGGTGTTTTCGCGGGCGAGCAATTCGAGATATTCCGCCTGATCGGGGCAGCGTCCCTCGCGGATCGTGTCGAGCAGCAGCCGCATCGAGGCGACCGGCGTGCGCAATTCGTGCGCCAGCGTGGCGAGCGAACTGGTCTTGAGTTCCTGCGTTTTGATCTGCCGCAGAAAGGCCCAGCCCGCGAGCAGCGCGATGAGGATGTTAGCACTAATCGTGAAGATGGCGGTGCGCGTGTAGCTGTCGATCTGGTCCCGCACCGCCTGCTGGATGAGCGAGCGGTCCGCGGTGTAAAGCTCGACCGTCGCATCCGGCAGCAGCGTCGAAATGTTCGTGCTCGCCACCGGACTGCCCGTGACTTTGGCAGCACCGGCCAGCAGCGTGCGATCCTTCGCCAGCACCCGGATGCGCACCTCGTGATCGAAGGAACGGCGCAGCGCGGCGGCGATGATCTCGGCGGAATGGCTGGGAGCGGCGGCGATTTCGTTCTTCAAAGTCACGCTCAAAGTCCGCGTGGCAATGGAGAGCGAATCCTGCCAGGCCGAGGCAATCATATCGCGCGCGGCCTCGCGTTCCTGCTGCACGGTTTCAAACATGAAACGCAGGAGGAGTCCGGTCGGAATGAGCGGCGCTAGTACTAGCAGCAGCAAGAGCGCGCGAATCTGCCGGGGCTTGATTTCCTGAAGGCTGATCATGAGGGGAACCGGGGAAGTCTGAGACGGAGTGGAACATGAGTCGAGTTCCATCGCACTGTTAGGATCTGGGCAGGGAATTCACACGAAGGCACGGAGAAACACGGAGGGGAGGAGTAGTTGCTCTTTTTCCCATCTCCCTGTTTCTCCGTGCCTCCGTGTGAACCTATATATCAGGGCCTGGCTGGATCGAGCAGGCGCACCGTCGAGCCCATGTATTCCGTCAGCGCCAGAGCGTCCTTCGTGTCGTCGTTGTAACGGGGAATGATCCGGTCCGCACCCGTGCCCTTGGTTTTCACAATGCTCGTGCTGCCATCGACATTCACCACGACCGCCTTTACCCCGCCCCAGGTGCCGCCGAAATCGCCCTCCTGATCGGTGTATTTGCCGGTACCATCCGTCCCGCTCACCAGCAACGGCCAGCTCGACACGCTCGTGGTGGTGAGGCCCTCGATGTAGGAAAATTCATTTTCCCCAGCCTTCACCGCCTCCGTGGCGGGTTCGATCTTGTTATCGCACTTCGCGCCCGTCTTTGAGGGCGGTGTGACGAAGACCTGCTCATTGTCCAGATAGGCGGGCAGCAGATCGCGAAAGGCGTCGTTCGAGGTGATGATAGGTTCGCCCGCCGCCGTCTTCGTAACGGGAAACAGTCCATTGGAATCATTGGCATACATGCGCAGCGCCAGGGCGATTTGGCGGCCATTTTGCATCGAGGTGCTCATGCGCGCCGTCTTGATCGTGGTGGTGTAAACCGGCACCGCAATGCCGACGAGAATGCCGATGATGGTGATGACTACGAGGAGTTCGACCAATGTAAACGCGCCGCTCGGAGTGCGACGCAGCGAGACGGAAGCGCGAGGTGTGAGAGTGAGACGGGAATGTGTTTTCATGGGATGCATTTTGTTTGGGGTTGTGGACGTCTGGGAGACATCCGATGTTGCATCCAATGAAGCAGGGCGATGTTACCGATTGGTTACCGCCGCGTCCGTTTTTAGTGATTTCTAAGCTTTGCGCATGTCCTCACCACGGCGAAGCGACTTTTCCCCATGCACAGACCATTTCTAACTTCCTAACCTCGCGGTGGCGGAAGGCTTGAGGACTTGCCTCGTGATGGAAATGCAACTCCGCTCTTTACTCCGCCGTGAGGGCGGCGCGGGAGTCGGCGAACTGGCTTTTCTCGATGAAGTAATCGTAGCCGCCGGGATAGCTCTTAATCGTACCGTTGTTTACGTGGATGACGCGGTTGGCGAGCTTGCGGATGAAATGCACGTCGTGGCTGATGAAAACCAAAGTCCCGGCGTAGGCTTCGAGGGCGAGGATGAGCGACTCGACGGTGTGGATGTCGAGGTGGGTCGTCGGCTCGTCCATGAGGAGGAGGTTGGGCGGGTTGACGAGAAATTTGATGAGGTTAAGCCGGCTTTTTTCGCCGCCGCTGAGGACTTTGGTTTTCTTGTAGATGTCGTCTTTGCGGAAAAGGAAGGAGCCGAGAATGCCGCGGGCGTCGTCCTCGCGGAGTTCGCCGTTGCTAGCTAATACTTCGTCGAGCACGGAGGCGTCGGGGTTGAGAGTGTCGGCGCGATATTGGGAGAAGTAGCCGATGACGGCGTTGTGGCCGAGATTGCGGGTGCCGCGTTGAAATTCGAGGTTGCCCGCGAGGATCTTGAGCAACGTCGATTTTCCCGCGCCGTTCGGGCCGACGAGCACGGTGCGTTCGCCGCGTTCGATGGTGAGGTCGAGCCCAGTGTAAACTTTGTGTTCGCCGTAAGCCTGGTGGATGCCTTCGAGGGAAATGGCGCGCTGGCCACCGCGCGGCGGCTCGGGAATGTGGAAGCGGAAGGGCTTCTTCGGCGGGAGTGGTTTCTCGATTTTTTCCATGCGCTCGATCTGCTTGATCTTGCTCTGGGCTTGTGACGCTTTGGAAGCGACTTGGCGGAAGCGGTCGTAGAATTCCTGGAGGTTTTCGATTTCTTTCTGCTGGTTTTTGTAGGCGGCGAGTTGCTGATCGTAGGCGGCGTCGCGCTGGGTGAGAAAAGCGGTGTAGTTGCCGGTGTAGGAAATGAGGCGCTTGTCGGAAATGTCGTAGATTTTCTCAGCGAGATCGTCCATGAACTGGCGGTCGTGCGAGATCATGAGGACGGCGCCGGAATACGACTTCAAGTGGGCTTGCAACCAGAGGAGGGAAACGAGGTCGAGGTGGTTCGTCGGCTCGTCGAGCAGGAGCAAATCGGGCTCCATCGAGAGCAGGCGCGACAAGTGCGCGCGCATCACCCAGCCGCCGGACATCTCGCGGGCGGGACGATTGAAATGTTCCTCCTTAAAACCGAGGCCGCGGAGGATTTTCTTGGCCTTGGCCTCGATCTGCGGATCGATCAACGCCTCGTGCTTGGCGTGCGCTTCGAGGTATTCGGGGCCTTCCACAGTGCCCGCTTTTTCCAATCGACTGAGAGTCGATTCGAGCGCCTGGATTTCCCCGGCCTGGCCGGTGGCGACTTGCAGAACGGTCTCGTCGCCAATCGGCTCCGACTCCTGCGGGAGATAGCCGATCATGGTCCATTCATCGCGGTCAATGGCACCGGAGTCGGCCTCGTTTTTGCCGAGAATGACGGAGAACAAAGTGGATTTTCCCGCTCCGTTGGGCCCAACCAGGGCGACGCGTTCGCCGTAATTGACCTGGAGCGAGGCGTTTTCAAAAAGGGTGCGGCCTCCTACGGAGACTTTGAGATCGCGAATAGTGAGCATGGGGCGGGAAACTACGGGATGAGGCGGAAACCTGAAAGCTGAAACTTGAAAGCGGATGGCACTCATTTCCGCATTAGAAAACTCTAATTCGTCAGAAGCCATTTCTCTAATCTTTGGCCCGTAGGGTGCGGAAATGAAGAAGCACATTCGGCCAGCCTTGCCTCAGGAAACAGCATGATCTCATTACCCAATCCACTTCACCCGGCGATTGTCCATTTTCCCATTGTCCTGATTTTAATCGGGGCGTTGGTGGCGGTGGCCGCCGTTTTTCTACGCCGCTGGAATTTATCCTGGATCGCGGCCGGGCTTCTGACGTTCGGTGCGCTTGGGTCGTTTGCAGCCACCTGGTCAGGCGACGAAGCCGGGGAAACCGTTGGCAAGCTCTCCCCGCAAGCCGAAAAGATTCTCGAAGAACATGAGGAATGGGGTGAAATGACGCGCAATGTCGCTCTGGTCGCCGCTTTCCTCGCGGTGGGGACGGTTGCCACGACACGCTTTCCGAAAGTCGCCCGATCACTCTCGGTCGGGGCGGCACTGACAGCCCTCTGGGCCAGCTACTGCGTGGCGGTGACGGGTCATTACGGCGGTCTGCTCGTTTACCAAAACGGCGTCGGAATTACCGCTGTAGCTGACAATTCAATACCTGCCGTTCGGCCTGAGAAGCACGGTGACAAAGACGATGACTAAGCCTTTCCGACTGACGGAAACGGCCAGTTCTACTTACAAAACATAAGCTCGCGACCTGTGCCTGAATTCCTTATTTTTGCGAATATGCGTATCCTCGTCGCTGAAGATGATGCGAAAGTTCGCTCTCATGTCGTCCATGCCCTCCAGGAGGCGGGCCATGCTGTGGACGAGGCCAAAGACGGCGATGACGCACTCTGGTTATTGAAAGAACACCCCTACGATGCGGCTGTGCTGGACATCACGATGCCGGGTCGCGACGGAGTGAGTGTCACCCGCGCCGCCCGGGTGGCTGGATGCACGTGTCCCATTCTCCTGGCAACAGCGCGGGGAGAGATTCGCGATAAAGTGAGCGGACTCGATGCCGGGGCCGACGACTATATTGTGAAGCCCTTTTCCACCGAGGAGCTGCTCGCCCGGTTGCGGGCGCTCTATCGTCGGGCACGGCCGGAGATGGAAGTGGTGCTGCGTGTGGCAGACCTCGAAATCGACCTCCGATCCCGGCTGGCGCGACGTGCGAATCGGGAAATCGTGCTGACCAACCGTGAATTTGCCTTGCTCGAAACCCTCGCCGAAGCGTCACCTCGTCCCGTTTCCAAGACCACGCTCGTCGAACGCGTGTGGGATCAACATTTCGACTCCGGCACCAACGTGCTCAATGTTTACGTCAACTACCTGCGTAAAAAAATCGATCTCCCCGGTTGCACCCCGCTGATCCAGACGATTCGCGGGGTTGGCTTTGCTCTCCGGGAGGAAACTTCATGAACTTCCGGCTGAAGATCGCCGCCTGGTTTACGCTTTCGGTTTTTCTCATCGTAGCGGTGCTGATTTTTACCGCCCATGCGCACCTTGATGGGGAACTGCGCCATGATCGCAAGGATCCTTCGCATCCGGCATATGCCCAGTGGGTCATCCATGGCAGCTACACCAACGCAGAGGTGGAAGACATCCTCGGCGAGCTTCTGCACATCTGGCTTTTGGTGGGCATTCCCCTGGTCGTTGTCAGCGCGGGAGTGGGTTACTTCCTGGCAATCCGGTCTATTCGCCCGATTCGGCAAATCAACCGCGAACTGGCCAGACTTAATTTTCACTCGCTCGACCGCGGTGTGCATGTTCCAGAGAAAGATCCCGAACTCAACTCGCTCGCCCAGCACATCAACGACCTCCTCACGCGACTCGGACGCTCCTATCATGAAATGTCGGAGTTTTCCGCTCAAGTGGCTCATGAACTCCGCAACCCCCTCACGCTGCTGCGGATGCGGCTGGAGTCGGCTGCACCACAATTGCCGGCCGAGTTTTCCGAGGAAATGCAGGAGGGTTTGCGACACCTTTCCAAGCTGGTCGAACGTTCCTTGCTCGCGGCAAAAGCCGACGGCGGTAAATTGGAAACCCAGGCAGCCAACGTGAATCTGGACGCCTTGCTTGATGATTTGCGCGACGGCTACACGCTCCTCTCCGCCGAACGGTCCATTGTTTTGGACTGGCAGGTTGCACCTGCTCTCGTCTGCGTTTCCGACCCCGATTTGCTCCGCCAGATTTTGCACAACCTTCTGGGCAATGCTGTTCGCTATGGGCAACACAAAATCTGCCTCAAAGCGTGGGCTTCCGAGTCAAAAAAGCGTATCATTGTTCAAATCGCGAATCTGACTGGAGACAGCCAACCCACATCCTCCGGCACCGGGATGGGGCTGCGACTCGTTCGAGCACTGGCTCATGCCTTGGTTGAGACTCGCTTCAACAACCGTCATACGCCTCGATTTTTTCTAACCCGCCTTTCTCTACCGGCCGCCACAGCGTCCCAATCTTTAACATGAAATCAAACCAACCCGAAGACAATACTCCGCATTTCATCACCGATCACACCGGGATCGTCGCTCTGGAGCCTGTCGCTGAGGGCGAAAAAGTGGAGATCGCTTTCGACCCGGCGCAGCTCTCCGAAGAGGACATTCGCCACATTGCGCTGGAACACATTCATCCGGTGAAGACCGGGATGCAGCGAGTCGTGTTGCGTTTGGATGGTGAGGCTTGCGAAGCGGCAGCGGGCAAACTGGAGCGCCGCATTCAAAAAGTCCCCGGCGTGCGACGCGCCACGGCCACTTACATCGGACGCGTGCTGTGCCTGACCTTCGATTCCGCCATCTCGGGCGAGGCGAGCGTGATGGAAGGTGTGCGTGCCGCCGGAGCCAAAGTCGAGCCTCTCGAAAAACACGCACCGGGTCCAACTCCTCTCTGGCAACGCCTCCGCACCGGCGATCTCAACGAAGAAATCTCCGTCGCCCTCGGAGTCATTTTCCTCGTTTCGGCCATGCTCGTGAGTCGCACGATGGGCAAAGGCACATTGACCACCGTTCTCTACGTCTGCGCGTATCTTTTTTGCGGGCAAAACGGCGTCCGCTCGGCCATCGCTTCGCTGCGCGAAAAGACCCTGGATGTCGATGTCTTGATGGTGCTCGCTGCCTTGGGAGCGGCTGCTGTCGGCGCGCCATTCGAGGGCGCGTTGCTCTTGTTTCTCTTCAGTTTTTCCAATGTCTTGCAACGCTATGCGCTGGAACGGACACAACGCGCCATCGAGTCGTTGCTCACATTGCGCCCTGACCGCGCCCTGAAAAAAGTCGGCAACTCCACCGAAGTCGTCGCTGTCGATTCCTTGATTCCGGGCGATGTCGTCGTCGTGCGACCTGGCGAACTTCTTCCGGTCGATGGACGCGTCGAAGAAGGCAGCAGCAGCATTAACGAATCGAGCCTTACCGGCGAATCCATGCCCGTCGGAAAAGCGACCGGCGACAATGTTTTCGCAGGCACGCTCAACCAGACGGGTGCGCTGGAAATCGTCGTCACCAAGAAATCCGAAGACTCGACTTTGGCTAAAATGGTCAAGCTCGTCGCCGAGGCGCAGGCCGAGAAATCCGGCACGCAGCGTTTCCTCGAAAAGGCCGAGCAAGGTTACGCCGCCGGAGTCATCGGCCTCACGATCCTCGTCTTTCTCGTTCCGTGGCTGGGTTTCGGTGAATCCTTTGCCATCGCTTTTTATCGCGCCATGACCGTGATGGTCGTCGCTTCGCCCTGCGCCCTCGTCATCAGCACACCGGCGACCGTTCTCTCCGCGATCGGTGGCGCGGCCCGGCGCGGCATTCTCATTAAAGGCGGCGCGCATCTCGAACAAGCGGCCAAGGTCACCATCGTCACCATTGATAAAACAGGCACGCTGACCACGGGCAAACCGACCGTCACCGACGTCGTTTTGGCCGAAGGCTCGTTCGCCGTGGCCGATGGACGTTTGCCCGGCGAAGCCACCAGCCTGCTTTCCATTTGCGCGGCACTGGAGGCGAAATCGGAGCATCCGCTCGCCACCGCCATCGTCACGGGAGCGAAAAAATTGAGCCTCACGCTGCCGGTCGCAACCGAGTTCCAATCGACTCCCGGCAAAGGGGCGGAGGCAGATATCGATGGCACTCGCTATGTCGTGGGCAGCGAACGCCTTTTCCGGGAACTCGCCGCTGCTGGACGCGAAAATTTCCAGGCGAGTTCCAGTCTATTGCAAAACAAAGGCAAGACCTGCATCTGGATGGGCGAACGCCAGGGAAAAACGGTCGTGACCCGCGCGGTCTTTGCGTTGGCCGACACATTGCGCCCCGAAGCCCGACTTCTCACCCAGCAACTCCACGCGCTCGGCATTCAAAAAGTCGTCATGCTTACTGGCGATCAAAAAGGCGTCGCCGCCGCCATCGCTGCCGAGGCCGGAGTCGATGAATTTCGTGCCGAACTTCTGCCCGAAGACAAAGTCACCGCCATTCGCGAACTGAAAAAAGAGGGAATTGTCATGATGATCGGCGACGGCGTCAACGACGCCCCGGCACTCGCCACCTCGCATCTGGGAGTCGCCATGGGAGCCGCCGGAACGGATGTCGCCATGGAAACGGCCGACGTCGTTCTGATGGGCGACAAATTGGAAAACATCGCCACGCTCCTCGGCACCGCGCGGCAGGCCAAACGCGTGCTCATTCAAAACCTCATCTTCGCGAGTTCCATCATTATCATCCTGCTCATTTCCGCGCTGGGCTTCCGCCTGCCGCTCCCGCTCGGCGTCGTCGGCCACGAAGGCAGCACAGTGCTGGTCTGCCTAAACGGACTGCGCCTGTTAGTTTATCGCCCGAAGAAACGCTGAATCGATTGGAACTCGGATCATTTCCGGAACGAACGCCACCAGCCGTCGTCGCGGGTGTGCTCGTGGTGCAGACTGCGCATCCGCGTGGAAAGCAGACTGGTGCGACTGAGATAGCCAACGAGTTTTTTCGCATCAGAGCGATCCACCACGAGCAGCCGCCCGACACCGTGCTGGAGCATCCGCGCCACGGCGTCGTGCATGGATTCCTCGGGATAAGCCGTGACGAGTCGCGTGCTGCCGATATAGCTCAAACTCGCCTCAGAATTTCCCAACGACCGGAGCAAGTCGTGGCGCGTGACGATTCCCGCAAGCTGCCCGGCGGCATCGACCAGAGGCCAGGCTTGATAGGCGGAAATCTCCGGGTCGTGACGCGAAATTCTTTCCGCTAGTTCGCCGACTGTGGTGGTCGCTCCGAGCGTGCGAATTTGCGTGTCCATGAGTTGCGCGACGGTCGCCTGATGAAACACATCCGCCTCAAAGTCGTCTGGAATTTTTAGTCCACGGCGGGCGATTTTCTCAGTCATGATGGAGTTTTTCATCAGCATCCGGGCCGTCAGAAAAGCCAGCGCCGACCCCGCCAGCAACGGCAGCAAACCATTCGGCTGCAGCGTCGTTTCAAAGGCGAAAACCACCGACGCCAGCAAGGCCCGCGAAGCTCCCGCAAAGACCGCCGCCATGCCGAGCAAGCTGGCGACCCGCACATCCAGCCCGCTCGCCGGAAATAAGGTTAGGAGAAACGCGCCGAGCACATTTCCCGCTCCGCTGCCGATAGTTAGGAGTGGAGCGAGAGTGCCGCCCGAAGTGCCGCTGCCGAGGGAGATCGCCCAGGAAATGAATTTCATCACGCAGAGAAACGCGATCGCATTCAGCGGCAGGCGATTGCAGAGGATGTCGGAGATATTCGTGTAACCCACGCCTAAAGTGCGCGGCGCAAACCAGCCGATCACGCCCACCGCGACCGCGCCGATGGCCGGCCACCACATCCAGTGAATCGGTAGCAACTCAAATGCATCCTCGATCCAGTAAACTGCCCTCGTCACGCCGACCGCGAGCACTCCCATCGCTATCCCGATGAGCGCGTAAAATCCGAGTGCCGTGAGCGACACCGGAGCCAGCGCTGGCATCGCAAAAATCGCCTCCGCTCCCTCGAAATGGATGCGCATTCCCGCTGCCGTCGCCGCCGCCAGTGCGACGGGCACCACAGAGCGCGGACGAAATTCAAAAAGGAGCAATTCCACCGCTAGCAAGACGGCGGAGATCGGGCTGCCGAAGATCGCGGCCATGCCAGCGGCGGCTCCCGCAGCGAGCAGGGTTTTTCGTTCCGCCGCCGTGGTGCTCAGGATCTGGCCAAGCAACGATCCGATCGCTCCGCCCGTGGCAATGATCGGGCCTTCCGCTCCGAACGGCCCGCCGGTGCCGATGGAAATCGCGGCCGAGATGGGTTTCAGAAGAACGATGCGCGCCGGGATGCGACTGTGGTTTTCCAGCACCTGCTCCATCGCCTCGGGAATGCCGTGGCCGCGAATCGCCTTCGACCCGTATCGCGCCATCAGACCGACTAACAAACCGCCGATCACGGGAACAACGATGACCCATGCGCCGAGATGATTTCCGGCAGGCGAGACAAACTCGGTGGAGATGCGTCCATAGAAAGAGAGGTTCGTCACCAGCCCGATCAATCGCGTCAAAGCCTGCGCGACAAACGAACTAATCACGCCCAGCACAACCGCAATGGCCGAGATAAAGATGAAAGTCCGGTGTTCGCTGACCGGCGCTGAGTGCGTGGAAACGTGAGTCGAGTTCAATTCGATTCCTCCAGAGTTTGCAGCATGGAGCGCAAGGCTGGCCCGAGACGCGCCAGCTCGGATTTATGAGCGGAGGAAAGGTTTTCCAGCATTCGCTGTCCCTCCGCCGTAAGCCGGAGCGAGACCTTGCGGCGGTCGCTGGCGTCTGGCTCCTTGGTAATGAGCCCGGCGCTACGCATGCGTTCGACGAGCCCGACCGCGCTGTGATGTTTGATTTGCAGGTGCGCCGCCACTTCGCCGACTGTCACCGCCCCGGCTGGCGGACAGGCTCCGATGACTAGCAGCGTCTGGTGTTGTTGTGGGGCGATGCCCTCCGCCAGCGCCGCCTCCTCACTGAAGCGGAGGAATTCCCTCAGTGCTTTGCGAAACGCGGCCAGCGTCTGATAATCCTGCTGGGAGACTGGCTTCAACCGCGACATGGGTTCTGGAAATACATCGCGTCACGATATATCTTGGGCGAGTCAAGTCCAAGAAAAAATCTACGGGACGCTCAGGCCGGTTTGCAGTTGAGTTCCATCCAACTGGCAAACTCCGCTTCCGACATTTCGCGAGCGGCGAGTGCGAGCGTTTTAATCACCGATTCGGCCTCATCGGCGAAGAATTCGCAGCCATTTCTTTCCAGAAAACCGGCACCCAACATGAAGCCAGTGCGTTTGTTTCCGTCGATGAACGGATGGTTTTTCACGACTCCCGCCGCGTAAGCCGCCGCCATTTCCACTAGGGAAGGTTGCCCGTAGGAAAAAAGCTGGCGCGGTTTGGCGAGCGCCGATTCGAGCATATTGTCGTCGCGAATCCCGGCCATGCCGCCGTGTTGGGCCAGCATCATATCGTGTAACGCGAGACACTCGTCGCGACCAAACCAATACGGTTCAGTCACTTGGCGAGTTCCCGCAGAGTGTTGCGATAGCGCCGGCTCAAATTCTCAAACACCGCCATCGATTTGGCGAAATCCGCATTGCCGGTGGTTAGTCGCAAGCCGTCTTTGGCATCGGTGAGCGTAATCGTATCGCCTTCCTGAGCGTTAAGCTGCGCTAGAGCTTCCTTTGGGAGAACGAGGCCGACGGAGTTGCCGATTTTGCGGAGCTTCAGTTCGAGGATCATCTGCTGAACGTAGGCACGAATGTTATAACGTCAAACTCTTCCTCGAATTTAGCGCACGCCAGCGACTTGGAAGCCTTCGGATTCGAGTAGCATTCGTATCTTCGCCACTTGATCGCCCTGAATTTCGATCCGGCGATCTTTCACCGTGCCGCCGCAACCGCAGGCGGCGCGGAGTTTTTTCGCGACGCGCTCGATTACGCTCGCAGGCAGATGCGTGGCGAAATCCTGCACGACGACCACCGTTTTTCCGCCGCGATGCGCCGTTTCTCTCTGGAGAACGACTCGGCCCAATTTCCAGACGGGGTCCACGGGAGTTGCATTCGACTCTGACGGTCCGGGTGGAAGTGAGTCGAGTTGCAGTCCACTGAAAGCCGGGTTCAGCCCGCCCGACTGCGGCTGGTCTGTGGGAATGCGATGCGGCGCGGGACGTTTCATCAGCGCAAATCGGTGGTGAGCCGAACCTCGGAAACTTTGTCGAGTCCAATGATCGCCTGCAACGCGGCGATCGCCTGGTCTGCAGTCAATTCCGGGCTGCCGAGGACGACGCTGCCGGAGTTGCAGCTATATTTCCAAGTCGTGGCGCGCAGGCCAGCCGCCGACTGGAGCCGCGCGTGAATGCCCGAGGTAATGATCGCGTCCTCCATCAGCGACGGCGGTGAATCGCTCAGGCTCAGACGGCGCATCGGAGTCACCCGCCATTCGCGGGCGGAAAGCCGGGTCACACGCCAATTGGAAATCTCGGACGGCAGATCAGCCGAACGTCGTTTGACCTGCGTGTCTTGAGTCGGTGGCGCGGGTTGGGGAACCATCTGCCGCGTCACCGGATGACCCGACGGTTGGAGCGGAATCGGGGCCGGAATGGCCGGCTCCTGCGCCAGCGTCGGCTTCTTCCCTGGAGCGAGAAAAGCATTCGCCGGCGACCCATTGGCTTGGGCAGCGGTTTGCGCGGGAGATTTTTTCCCATTCGTCTGGCAGCCTGCAAGTGAGAGCAGGAGGATGAACAGGAAAGTGAGCGCGCGGATTTTCTGAATGGACGCTGAGCGGGGCGGTGTGTTTACCATGAGAGTGATGCAAGGAAGTCTGAAACGAGAACACCGGTGGCGCAGCGTTTCACACCTGACTGGGATCGCCGTCATTTTATTCAGCTTCACTGCCTGTGAGCAAGTCGTCCGCAAGCACGACGCAAAATTATTGCAGGAAGCCAGTCAGGCCAACCAGCGCGGGGATTATGTCGCGGCGCTGAATCTTTACGAGGCTGCCCTCGACGACTCCACCGCCTCCGCCGACATCCATTTCCAGATGGCGCTCATCTGCGAAACGAAATTGCACGACCCCCTCGCGGCGCTCTTTCACTTCCGGCGCTGCGAACACGTCTTCCCGCGAGGGCCGCACGCTGCCGAGGCCCGGAAATCCTGCGAACGCCTTGAGCCCATGGTCGTCAGTGCGCTTTCCAAGGAAAACATGCTCTCCAAAACGGACGCCGTCATCCTGAAAAACGAAGCGCAGACCCTCCGCAAACAAATCCTCCAACTCAAGGCTCAGCTCGCCGCCGTGCCGCGCCCGGTCGCTGATAAAAACGCCAAAAACTCCGAGCCCGACCCCGAGTTGCTCAAGAAAATGGGCGGCCGCACCTACGTCGTCGAGCCCGGCGACACCCTGGAAAAAATCTCGCGCAAACTCTACAAAAACAAAGGCCGCATCCAGGACCTCGCCGACGCTAACATCAACAACCTGCCCAATCCGAAGAAACTCCAAGTCGGCCAGACCCTCATCGTCCCGCCGTAGAGAGGGAATCTGTTGACGCTGCGGGACGAAATGATAGTAAATCTGCTGCCCCAGCCAAGCGTTCCTTTATCCCGTGACCACTTCTTCTCAAAAAACAGCGATCATTGCTGCGTCGGTGTTGTCGGTGCTCGGGTTTTTTCAACTGGTCGTCGTGGTTATCGTTCTGGTCCGCCATCCCAATGGAACTCCGATCGCAACGGCAGTTCGCCCAGATTCGACTTTAACTCCGGTCGCTCCGACAGCTTCGGCGACAGCCAGGAAAACTCCGGTGCCTGCAGACGCGGCCAACATCGGTCCTGATAACACGCCCGATCTGCCAGAGGCGGCGGTGGCTCCGTCGGAGGTCGATATTTTGGTCAAGCGCGCGACCGACATTCGGGCGAAGGGCGACATGACCGGCACGCTCGCCAGCCTGCGCGATGCGCAGAAGTTGTATCCCGATAATCCGAAAATCGTCGCCGAGTTTGCCACGACTTACGAGCAAATGGGCCTCGTGGACAAGGCGCTCGCCCAGTGGAAGCGCGTGGCGGATTTCGGCGACAAAGCGGGGGATCTCTATGGTGTCGCCGCCGAAAAAGTGCACGCCGGACTGTCTCCGAAAGAGCCGCTCTCCGGGCGCGACGAGGAGGGATTGCAACTCGGCTCGACTCTGGGTTTTACGGATGTGCAGAAGAATTACGAAAGCTCGGGCGATGCCGAAAAGGTGAGCCTGCGCATGGGGATCAAGGCCCGCTCGGGTGCGGCGATCACGGCGTCGGATGTGAATATTCAGGCGATGTTTTACGATTTGGTGGACAACAAGGACGTGCAGCCGACCGATCCGCACGCGACTCGTGTGACATCGGAATGGCTGACGGTGCCCGCCGATTGGAAAGAGGACGGCGTGGAGGTGCTGAAGGTGCGTTATGAGCAAAAACCTCCCGCGTCCGGCGAGAAACCTGCTGTGGAAAGAAAATATCTCGGCTATATCATCCGGGTTTACTATGAAAATGAATTGCAGGATGTGATGGCGGACCCGGTCCGTCTCCTCCAGACTTTTCCACCCCCTGTTAGTTTGCAGAAAGAAATCCCCCAATGAAGATACTGGTCGTCGATGATGAAGAAATCATAGTGGAGTCATTGGTCGAAATCATTCGATCCTACGGAGATTTCACGGTGGAGGGTGTGTTGAGCGGTCCCGATGCGCTGGCCAAGGTGGATGAAATGGGCGGCATCGATCTGCTGATCACGGATGTGGTGATGGATCGGATGGATGGTTTTGCGCTGCGCGATGTGCTGCGAAGGATGCACCCCAAGTTGCATGTGATTTTTGTGACGGGCTATGATTTGAGCGACTACGCGGCAAACGTGGGCGAGGCGTTGATCCTGTCGAAGCCGATCCAGTCCACGGCGATTTTGCAGGAAGTCCACCGTGTATGGGAGGAGATCGAGGGATTGGGCGTGGGTTCTACGCAACCCGAGCCCTCCACGGCGGTGTTTGCCGCGCCGACGAGCACGGCGGAACTGACACCGGTGATCAAGGCGGAGCCGACGGCGGCAACCTCGACCGATCTGCGGGCGCTGGTGCAGAAGCAGGGTTTCACGGGGCAGCTCGATCAATTTCAGCTCGTGGACATTATTCAAATGTGCTGCATGAGCCGGCGCACGGGGCGTCTGCGCGTGTCGCATGGGGTGGAGAGCGGCATTATTTATCTGAGGGAAGGAAACATGACGCACTGCATCGTCGGCGATCTGCGCGGCGAGCACGGCGTGTATAAAATCATCGGCTGGGACGTGGGGCAGTTTACCTTCGAATACGGCATGGTGCCCGAGGAGCAGACGATCATGGTGGGCTGGGAACATCTCGTGATGGAAGGCTGCCGCCGCCGCGACGAGAGCGGGGAGGGGCAGGAGATGCTCACCGAGGCCGAGCGCAGCCTGGTCGGCAAAGTTTTGGGCGATTATGAAGTCGTCCGCAAGCTGGGCGAGGGCCGCTGGGGCGAAACTTACGAGGCGATCCAGGCTTCCGTGCGCCGTCCGGTAGCGATGAAAGTCCTGCGCGCCGATCTGGCGAACGAAGGCAGCATGGTCCAGGAATTTGTGGCCGACGCCAGCACAAAGGCGAACGTGCAACATCCGTCGATCGTGTCGGTCTTCGAGGCTGGGCAATCCAATGGGCTCTATTTCTACACTCGCGAATATATCGACGGGGCGACTCTGGCAGATTATCAGGCGCAGGGAGCGGTGATCGACGACCAGACAGCGTTGAAAGTCATCCGGGTCGTGGCGGAGGCGTTGTCCTATCTCAGCCAGGGGAAAGTGCCGCGCAGCCTGCTTTCGGCGAAAAGCATTTACATCGCCAATGACGGCCGTCCGCGCCTGGCGAATCTGGCTCATGTGAGGCACGATTCCGAGGCTGTCGTGCAACGGGAAATCCAGGAGTTGTCCCGAATCGTGAGCGCTACCATGCAAGGCGCGGTCGGGGCGTCGCCCGGGATGCGGGCGATGCTGTCACGGATGCGGATCGACGGCGCGGGCGGGTTCCTTTCCTATGGCGCTCTGCTGCAAGGGGTGAAAGCACTCGAACCCAACGTCGTCCCGGCGGAGGCCTTTAAGATGAACGAGCGCGACCGCGCCGCGATCAAGGCGGTCGAGGCCGCCAAGAAACAGCAAAAGCGCACGATGCTCTACTCGACCATAGGGATGTTCATTCTGCTCTGGCTGGTCGCAGGGACGTTCTACGTGAAGTTCATCCGCCCGCGCTCGAAGGTGACCAACGTTCTCGTGAAAGTCCCCGCCGGGCCATTCATTTATCAGGACGGCAAGACCCTCAGCCTGCCCGATTTCTGGATCGACAAATACGAGGTGACCATCGCGCAATACGCCGCTTTCCTGGAAGCGTTGGAGAAAAATCCCACGACGAAATACGACGCGCCGAGCCAGCCGAAAGGCAAGTCGCACACGCCGAAGGATTGGGAGCGTTTCTATGTGCAGGCGCGCAAGGCGAAGACGTTTGAGTTTGCCCCGATCAACCTCGATACCCCGATTTTTAACGTCGATTGGTACGACGCCTACGCCTTTGCCAAATGGGCCGGACGCCGTCTGCCGACCGAGCAGGAATGGGAAAAAGCCGCCCGCGGTCCAAACGGCAATCTCTACGCCTGGGGCAACACCTTCGACACATCGAAATTGAACTCAAGCGCCGACTACAATAGCGATCCGCGCGTCGAGGGAACCAAGGACGGCTACAATCGCTGGGCTCCGGTCGATAAACATCCCACCGATAAGAGCGAATATGGCGCGCTCGACATGACGGGTAACGTCTCCGAATGGACCGCCTCTACGGAGCGCGTGATGGGATTCGACACGCCGGTGATTCGCGGCGGTTCCTTCCGGTTGCCCGATTACGAATTGACCAAGCGACGACTGGACCTTTTGCAGGAACAAGCGACCATGTCGGTGGGTTTCCGGACTGTCTCGGACACGCCGCCCGCCGCCAAATAGTTTTCCCCTATGTTTAATCGTCTTCTCATTCTGCTGGCAGTCGTTTGCCTCGGCCAGACCGCTAGCGGTCAGATGCAAGTCTCCCTCGAGATGACGCGCTCGCTCTACATGATGAACGAGCCCGTGCTGGCAAAAATCTCCATCACCAACCTCAGCGGACGCGACCAGAATTTCGCCGACGCGCCGGGGAAACCGTGGTTCAGCTTCGAGATTTTTGCGGGCAAGGACAGCCTGATTCCGCCGGTGAATCCCGATTATCACCTTGGCGAACTCTACGTTCCGACGGGGAAAACCGTCACCCGCAATATCAATGTAACTCCGCTCTACGGCCTCCAGGAATACGGGCCGCACAGCATTCGCGCCGTGCTTTACGACAAGGACAAGGACCAGTATTACACCTCGGCGCGCCGGGCGTTTGAGATCACCGAGGGCCTCCTCCTCTGGAAACAAAGCGTCGGAGTTCCCGC
This sequence comes from Chthoniobacterales bacterium, assembly GCA_039930045.1. NCBI lineage: Bacteria > Pseudomonadati > Verrucomicrobiota > Spartobacteria > Chthoniobacterales > Chthoniobacterales bacterium. The sequence goes on from JBDSQB010000016.1 coordinate 22,192, forward strand.
GGAAAACAGCACGCACACTTACTCGCTGCTCACCCATCGACTGCCGGCGGAAAACCGCCTCTACGTCCGCATCATCGACGACACCGGGAGCCGGGTTGTTTCCTGTTTTTCCATCGGACGCGTCCTCTCTTTTTCGCCGCCCGAGCACGTTCTCGACAGCCAGAATAATCTCCACGTCCTGCAAATGGTCGGGCCGAAGGCGTATCTCTACACCTCGATCACGCCCAATGGGGACATCGTTTCCCGCGACCCTTACATTGATGGCCGGTCCAATCCGCATCTCGTTCGCAATGAAAATGGCGAGGTGCGCGTGCGTGGCGGCAAGATGGAGTCGGCCGTGCCTGCGGAAAAGAAACGCAACATTCCGCGTCTCTCGGATCGTCCTCACATCTAGCGAGTCACAGGAAAATAGAGGAAGTGGCGACTCCCATCTTGACCCTGCGGACATTTCCACGGATAGGAGAACGTCCTGACGGCGCGGCTGTTCGGGGCATGGCCAATCTCATGAATCGCGCACGACTCCTCACCTTCCTCGCGGGCATCCTGCTCGCCTTCGGCTGGCTGCCAAATCTACAGGCCGATTCGCTGCGCAACTTCAGCACCGTCGTCATCGACGCGGGCCACGGCGGCCACGATCGCGGCGGCATCCCAGGCAACTACGTCACCGAGAAAACCGTCAATCTCGACGTCGCCGCGCGTCTCTCGCAGAAACTCCGCGCTGCCGGTCTGCGCACCGTCATGACCCGCTCCGACGACACTTTCATTCCGCTCAGTGGCCGGGTCGCCGCCGCCAACTATCGTTCGGGTTGCATCTTCGTCTCAGTCCACTTCAACTCCGCTCCAAACCGCGACGCGCGCGGCATCGAGACCTACTTTTATTCGTCGAAATCCTACCCGCTCGCCGCCGCCATTCATCGCCGGGTCATCACGGTGGCCGCCGAGGACCGCCACATTCGCCAGCGCGGTTACTACGTTTTGAGAAACTGCCGGGCGCCTGCGGTGCTGGTCGAATGCGGCTTCCTCACCAACCGCGAGGACGGGCGGCTCGCCCTCAGCGCCAGCTACCGCGACCGGCTCGCCAGCGAAATCTCGCGGGGCATCCTCGCCGCCCGCCGGAGCAGTTACTAGGCGGAGTTGGCATCTGAGGACAGATGCCTTCCACGGCGTCTTCTAACATTTTTCACTTTTATCATCGACCACGCCCCCGCCGTTTCCTAGAAGAGCGGCATGGCACTCCCCTCTGGTCAGCAACGCACGGCATTTCTGCATTACCTCATGGCGCAACAGCTTCGGCTTTCGATCTTTTGCGCGCTGACATTTCTCGTCGTCCTCCTCGGGTTGCCTCTGGCGAACTATTTTCTGCCCGACCTGATGGCGACGCGGGTTTTCGGTTTTACCCTGACTTGGTTTGTCTTGGGCATCGCATTTTTCCCGTTCGTCTGGGTCATTTCTTATTACTTCATCCGCCGCTCCCTCGCTCTCGAAGCCGAGGAAGTTTCCAAGGCGTCCAATAAAATCTAACTCCCCTCATCATGCATTTCCCCCTGGCTGCCGCTGCGATCGATCCGTGGATCGTGGTTTTCTCTCTCGTCACCGTCGCGATCACGATCTACATGGGCTTTCGCTCAGCGAAAACGTCCAAGACCGCCGGTGATTTCTTCGTCGCCGGACGTAGCGTTTCCGTCGGCTGGAACGCTTCCGCCATCAGCGGCGAATACCTTTCTGCGGCGAGTTTCATGGGTATCGCGGGAATGGTCATGTCCAGCGGCTACGACGCGCTTTGGTATCCGGTTTGTTACGCTTGCGGCTATTTGTTTTTGCTCCTCTTCATCGCCGGACCGCTCCGTCGCTTCGGGGCTTACACGATTCCCGATTTCGCCGAGGGGCGTTTCGATTCGCCTCTTTTCCGCAAGATCGCCGTCGTCTTCGTGCTCTTTATCGGCTTTTTCTACACCATGCCGCAGATGAAAGGCGCGGGGACCACACTCGCCTACATCTTCCCCGGCATGCCGTATTGGGGCGGCGTCGCATTGGTTGGCGGCGTCATCACCCTCAACGTCTCCTTGGGCGGCATGAAAGGCATCACGCTCGTCCAGGCGCTGCAATACTGGATGAAACTTTTCGCCATCACAGTGCCGATCTTCGTCCTGATGTTCGTCTATGGCGGGTATAACAAAAACCTCGGAGCCAACGCTTCTGCACAAACTCCCGCAGCCATCGTCCAGAACGTCGATCGCAAGCCCCTCGTCGAAAAAGCCCCCAAGGACGAAGCCTGGATCGCCCCCTTCGGACCGCTCACCACCAAGGCCGCCAAAGCCGCGCACCTCAGTCCCGAGCAATCCCGCCCTTACTCCCTTCTCTACACTTACAGCCTCATCATCGCCTTGGTCTGCGGCACTGCCGGTCTGCCCCACATCCTCGTCCGCTTCTACACCAACCCCGACGGCGTCGCCGCCAAACGCACCACCATGTGGGTCATGATCCTCATCGGCGTCTTCTACGTATTCCCGCCCGTCTTTGGCGTCATCGGACGCAACCTCATGCCCGAGCTTTACACCGGCCTCACCGGCATCAAAGGCACCGACCAAGTCGTGCTCAAACTCCCCACTTTGATCCGGGAAAAATACGGCGTCCTCGGCTCCATCCTCAGCGGCATCACCTGCGCGGGAGCTTTCGCCGCCTTCATGAGCACCTTTAGTGGACTCCTCGTTTCCATGACTGGCGCCCTCGCTCACGACGTTTACGGGCGGATGCTGCGTCCGAATTCCACTCCCGAGCAGCGGATGAGAGCCTTCAAAGTCGCCGCCGTCCTCATCGGTGCCATCTCCGTCATCCTCGGCTGCTTCGTCGAACCCCTTGAGATTAACTTCATGGTCGGCCAGGCCTTCGCCATCGCCGCCGCCAGTTACTTTCCACTCCTCTTCATGAGCGTCTGGTGGCGTGGAATGACCATGGCCGGAGCCGCCACCGGCATGTTGACCGGCGGTATCTGCGCCCTCATCGCCGCCGCCCTTACCAACGCCAGCAACCTCTCCCTCGACAAAGGCCCCATGGGCCACGTCTTTGCCGGATTCGCCCCCCTCAACCCCTTCTGGGCCCAGCACCCACTCCTGCGCATCCTCTGCGAGCAACCCGCCATCTGGACCGTCCCCCTCGCCATCGGATTGATGGTCATAGTCAGCAAAGCCACCGCCGCCAAAGTCCCCGGAGACGTCGAGACCAAAATGCTCGTCCTGCACGCCCCCGAAGCCCTCGGCTACCGCCAGGACTACATCGCCGAGCACACCGGCGGACATTAAGCGCTCCTTCGGAAGCCGGATATTGATAGCAGACTCAAGGTCGAGGCGTTTCTTGCAAAGGCGAATCGCATGCTTATCGTCTGGCCATGTCACACGAAGCGCGGATTTTGTTTCAAACCCTCTTCACGGTGGGTTTTGTAGTCACCTTGCTGGCGGCGGTCTGGCTGGTGAAGAACGACCAGAAACTCTTCGGTCACAACCCCGATATTCCGGGCGATCACGCCAGCGGGCGCACTTACAACAAGACCATGGTCTGGGCAATCTGGGCGCATGTGGCGGTGCTGACCGGCGCGTTTGCGCTCTACCTGCATTAGGCCCGCATCTGGGGACAGATGTCCTCCAAGGGAGCAGATGCCAGCCGCAGACCTTCCTTGGAGGGCACTTGTCCTCAAGTGCCTCGGCTCGGCTCCCCCTGCAAATGGACCGGCTGTGAATAAAAACTAGGTCATCCGCCATTTTTGAGTATTATTAACGCCCATTTTATGAGCACTGAAACACCCGCCGCCTCGAAGCCTCTCAACGCCAACGAAGGCATCAAAGTCGCCTCCAACCTCCTTCGCGGCACCATTGCTGAGGATCTGGCCGACACCTCGACCGGGGCCATTTCCGAGCAAAACGGCCAGCTCACCAAATTCCACGGCATGTATTTGCAGGACGATCGCGACCTGCGCAATGCCCTTAAAAAAGTCGGAAAGGAAAAGGCATTCGCCTTCATGCTCCGCGTCCGTCTGCCCGGAGGTCGCGCCACGCCCGGGCAATGGATTGCCCTCGACACGCTCGCCGGAGAAATGGCCTCGCCATCGCTCCGTCTCACCACGAGGCAGACATTCCAGTTCCATGGGATTCTAAAGGGCAACGTGAAGGCGCTCGTCCAGCGGATGCACCGGGTGTTATTGGACTCGATTGCCGCCTGCGGCGACGTCAACCGCAACGTCATGGCTCCGCCGAACCCCGAATACAGCGGCGTCTCCCGCAAGGTTTACGATCAGGCCGTCGCCTGGAGCGAATTCGCGCTGCCGAAGACGCACGCCTATCACGAGATTTATCTGGATGAGGAATTGGTCGCTGGCGGCGAGGCCGAGCCGATGTATGGCCCGACCTATCTCCCGCGCAAATTCAAGACCGCCTTTGTGCTCCCGCCATCGAACGACGTGGATATTTTTTCCCAGGACTTGGGTTTCATTGCCATCGTCGAGCACGGCGAGGTCGTCGGTTACAACGTCACCGTCGGCGGCGGACTCGGCATGAGCCACGGCAACGCCGAAACATTTCCTCGCCTGGCCGATGTCCTCGGTTTCATCACGCCAGAGAAGGTCAACGCCATCGGCGAGGCCGTGCTCGTCACCCAGCGCGATTACGGTGATCGCACCAATCGCAAGCACGCCCGCTTGAAATACACCATCGAAGATCGCGGCATCGAGTGGTTTAAGGGCGAGGTCGAACTCCGCTCCGGGATCCAGTTTGAGCCCGCACGGGAGTTCCATTTCACCACCATCGAAGACCCGCACGGCTGGCACGAATGCGCCGACCACACGTGGTTCTACGGCCTGCACATTTTGAGCGGACGCATCAAGGACATCCCCGGCTGGTCCATGAAGACCGCGTTGCGCGAGATCGCGGAACTCCTCAACGGCACCACCGCTGATTTCCGTCTCACTCCGTCGCAAAACCTGAGCATTTCCGGCGTCACGGCTGAGAAAAAGGACGAGATCGACGCCATTCTCGCCAAGCACAGCCTCACTCGCGAAAACCACCACACCAAGCTGCGCCTGAACGCGCTCTCCTGCGTCGCACTGCCCACCTGCGGGCTGGCCCTGGCCGAGAGCGAGCGCATTCTGCCCCAGCTTTTGGAGAAATTCGAAGTCGTCCTCGACGAGGCTGGCCTGCGGGAGGACGCCATCAGCTTGCGCATCACGGGCTGCCCGAATGGCTGCGCCCGCCCGTATCTTGCCGAGATCGGCTTGGTCGGTCGCGCGCCCAACAAATACGCGCTCTACCTCGGGGCGAGTTACAATGGAACGCGACTCAACCGCCTTGTTTCCCCGAGCGTGACCCTCGACGACGCCGTCGCTTTGGTGACGCCGATCATCAAGCGCTACGCCTTGGAGCGGAATGCTGGCGAAGGTTTCGGAGACTTCTGCGACCGCTCCGTGCTCCCCGCCGACGCCACCTTCCACAGCATCGGGACGGTGTAGTTTCGGGAGCGCACGCGTCTCGCGTGCTCCATTGGGCGTCTCGCCCAATGGGTGAATCCAGCTTCCCGGCGAGACGCCGGCAAGGACACGCGAGACGCGTGCGCTCCCTAGAACGTAAATTCGCCTTGGCCTTTTGCTGGAGTTGAAACAGCGGCGTTGCCTAGTTTCGCGGCCTCGGTTTCGATCTCGGCGGTGAGACCTTTGAATTCGCATTTCCGCATCTCGGCGATCCACTCGGGATATTTCGGCGAGATGGTCAATTTCTCCAGCGGCAGGGGCAGGGGAAGATCAAGGTCGAGGCGGACCATTTCGCAGTTTTGCTCGATCTGGGCTCGGGAGCTGATGATTTTCTCGCGGACTTTTTCGCTGGCAATGGCGCTGGGGTTGTCGAGCATGGCGCCGATGCTGCCGAATTGCTGAATGAGTTGCGTGGCGGTCTTCGGGCCGATGCCGGAGACGCCGGGGATGTTGTCCACGCTGTCGCCGATGAGAGCGAGAATGTCGCCAATCTGCGGAGGAGCGACGCCCCATTTTTTCAAGACAGCGTCGGGTCCGAGCAAGGCGTGCGGGTCGGTGGGCTGGGCGAGGTCGGTTTTGTTCGTCGAATAGACGTGGACGAGCGGTCCGACGAGTTGGAAGAGGTCTTTGTCGTTGGTAGCCAGGAGAGTTTCGTAACCCATATCGCGGGCGGCGACGGCGTAGCTGGCCATGAGGTCGTCGGCTTCGTGGCCTTCGAGTCCGAGGCTGGCGAGACCCATCATCGGAACGAGATCGCGGATGAGCCCGAGTTGGGGAATCATGTCGCCGGGCATCTCGGTGCGCTGGGCTTTGTAGTCGGGTTGCAACTGGGTGCGACGTTCGGGAAGTCCCTCGTCCCAGATGACGGCGGCGAGGTCGGGCTGGAGGTCTTTGAGCATTTTCCGCACGGTCTTGACGAAGCCATAGACGGCGTTGGTCGGAGTCCCGGCGGAATTCGTCAGGCCGCGAATGGCGAAAAACGAGCGGTAAACGTAGTAATGCCCGTCGATGAGAAGCAGCTTCATGCGAGTTGCTTGTTTATGGCACGGGGGTGACGGAGACGGTGCCCTCAAGTCCGGGCTGGCCCTTGACGGCGGCGGTGATGAGGTAGGTGTTGCCTGCCGTCATGGTGCGGGTGGGGACGGCTTCGTTGTACTCCAAGCGCTCGCCGGGGTTGATCGTGAGGACGCTCACCTCTTGGGCAAACGTGCGGTTGGTCGAATAGGAGTAGAAGATTTTTCCATCGATGTTGCGTCCGGTGATCTCGATGCGCTGACTGGTGGGGAAGGTGAGCGAAACCATCGTGCTGGTGTAATTGGTGACCAAAATGCGGAGGCCGAGCTGGCTGGTGCCGTGGAGCGACGGCGCGGCGGAGTCGGGTTCGACGGTGACTTGAATGCCTTTCAGGCGGGCAGTGGACGCGGAGTCATTTTTGGCGAACGGATGCAGCACGCGCCAGCCGAGGCCGTGCTTCGGAGCGGGCTGGAAAGCAGTCGCGGCAGCCGACGGAGCGGGGGCGGGTTCGCTGCGGGCGAACGGATGCAAAATGCGCCAGCCGAGGCCGTGCTCTCCGGGCGGATGATATTTGGGAGCCTTGGGTTCGGTGGAGCAGGCGGCGAGGCCAAGCAGAAGGAGGGCGAAAACGGAAGAGCGGACTTGCATTCCAATCGGATACACAAATGGGTTGGAGGTTGCAATGGAGTTCGATTTCGCGGACAAGAGACCATGCGCCGTTTCCTCCTGTTCCCTCTGCTCGTCGTGCTCGGCCTGGCCTCCATCGCCGGAGCGAAAAAATCGCCGCAGGTGATCGTCCGCTTTTACGCTGAGGTCGCGGAAAACAATGGCGATACCTTTGGCACACCAGTGCCGCTGCTCGATGGGTCGGGTTCCATTCGAGTCTCGAAGATCGCCACTGTCTCGGAGCAGGACATCGTGGCGTTCACTCCCTTTCAAAATGCCGACGGCTCGATCGGTGCTTACTTTTACCTCGATGAACACGGCCAGCTCCTCCTCGAAACGCTCAGCATGGAGCAGCGGGGGAAGGTGCTCGTGGCGCTCGTCAATGGCCGTCATGTCGCCGATCTGCTCATCGACAAACGCATCAGCGACGGGATCGCGGTCATTCCCGCCGGACTGACTCCGCAGGATCTCGATCTCATGCGCAAGAAGATGAAATTGCGCGAGAGTCGCAATGCGGCTGTGAAAACGTAGCAGGTTGAACTGACCCAAAGGCGGGAAAATTTTGCCCCCGGAGGCATCGTCCCTTGACGCATCGCCGCCGGTCGGGTATTTGTAGGCCAGTTGATCGAGTGAGCAGAGTGGGAACGACTTCCCACTCTTTTTTGTCTCGACACGAAATTTCAAATCATGAACGCCGAGCTTATTGCCTATATCGACCACCTGGAACGCGACAAAGGGATCAACCGCAGCGTCGTTCTGGAAGCTTTGCAGACCGCGTTGTTGTCCGCTTCTCGCCGTTCCGTCGGTCCTGCCCGCGAAATGCGCATCGACATCGATCCGAAAACGGGCGCCATCAAGGCACTGGCCAACCTGATCGTGGCCGATCCGGTGATGAATGAGCACGAGCAAATCTCGATCACGAAAGCCCAACGGATTAAGAAAGACGCGCATGTCGGCGAGGTCATTGAGGTGGAAGTCACCCCTAAGGATTTTGGTCGTGTCGCCGCGCAGACCTGCCGCCAGACCATGCTGCAACGCATCCGGCTCGCGGAAAAAGAGAACCTTTACGACGAGTTTAAGGATCGCGCCGGAGAGATCGTCAGCGGGACAGTTCGCCGGTTCGAGCGTTCCGACGTGATCATCGACTTGGGCAAGTTTGAGGCGATCATGCCTCAGCGTGAACGGGTTACGACGGAAGATTACAACATCGGCGACCGCATTCGTGCTTACGTCGTTGCCGTGGAAAACGGAGCCCGCGGCCCGGAAATCATTCTTTCCCGCAGCCATCCCAATTTTATCCGCCGTCTCTTTGAACTTGAAGTCAGCGAAATCGCCGACCGCACGGTCGAGATCAAAGCCATCGCTCGCGAAGCCGGTTTCCGAGCGAAAGTCGCCGTTCACAGCAGCATCGACAAAGTGGACCCGGTCGGTTCCTGCGTCGGAATGCGTGGCAGTCGCGTGAAAAACATCGTCCGCGAACTCAACAACGAAAAAGTGGATATCATCCGCTGGAGCGCCGACCCCAAGGAGTTCGTTCTCGAGGCTCTCAAGCCGGCCAAGGTCAAAAACATCGTCATCGACGAGACCAAGAAAGCCATGCAAATCACCGTGGACGAGGATCAGCTTTCCCTCGCCATCGGCAAGCGCGGCCAGAATGCCCGCCTCACCTCGCGCCTAACTGGCTGGGAGATCAATATTTCCAAAGGCGAATCCGCCGCCGACGTCTTCGAGCATCGCGTCTCCGCTGCCGCGAAAGCACTGGCCACACCGCTGGGCATCGAGGAATCCGTTGCGCGTCAACTGGTTACGGGTGGCGTCAGCACACTCGAAATGCTGGCCGACCTAGAAGCAGAGGACATTGCCGGCATCCTCGGAATCGATCCCGAAGCCGCAGCCCCGATCCTCGAAGCCGCCAAAAAAGCACGCGGCGAATGAAACCGCTACCCTCTCACGAGGTGGCAGCAAAAAAGCACTTACTAAAATTTTCTGAATGGCAACACGAGCAACAACCAAATCCAGCTCTCCGACGAAGTCCTCTGGCAAACCGCCATTAGGCAAGAAGCACGTTCCGCACGCTGCTCCTGAAAAAACGGCTCCCGCCGAGCCTGTCACACCGGCTGTTCCTGTCGTCGCCGAGGATCTGATTTCTCCCAAGAAAAAGAAGGTGATCTCGGCCGATGCCATCAAGCCAACGGTTCGCATCGGTGCCGCGCCCATTCACAAGCCGAAGCCCGTCGCTCACGCTCCGGTCGCACCTGCGCCGAAAGCTCAGGCCGTTTCTCTGATCGACGCCAAGCCCGCCAAAAGCGGCGACGAAAAAAAACATCGTCACACATTGCCGCCGATCTCGCGGATCACTGGTGCCAGCACGCCGGTGGCCGAAGTGGTCCCAGCGCCCGTCGCTCCTGTGGAAAATGCCGAACCGGAAGTTTCTGAGTCGGGTGAGATCATTATCCACATCAAGCCGCCGATCATCGTCAAGGAACTGGCGACGCAGCTCAAACTCCGCCCGTTCGAGGTCATCAAAGACCTCATGGCGATGGGTATTTTTGCGAACATCAACCAAACCATCGAGCCCGACACGGCGGCGGCGGTCTGCAAGTTGCATGGAGCGATTTTTGAAGTCGAGAAACGCGAAAAAGGCGGCGGCGTCCACAAGGCCGAGGTCGTCATCGTTGCGCCACCCGCTCCCGTCGAAGTCCAGGAGGACGAACTCGTCCCGCGCCCACCGGTCATCACATTTATGGGCCATGTCGATCACGGCAAGACCTCGTTGATGGACGCCATTCGCAAAACTCGCGTTGCCGCTGGTGAAGCGGGCGGAATCACCCAGCACATCGGCGCGTATTCCGTCGAGCGGAACGGCCATAAAATCACTTTCCTCGATACTCCAGGCCACGCCGCTTTTACCCAGATGCGCGCTCGTGGAGCGAATCTTACCGACATCGTCGTGCTCGTCGTCGCCGCTGATGACGGTCTGATGCCGCAGACGATCGAGGCGATCAACCACGCCAAGGCTGCCAAGGTCAAAATCGTCGTTGCGATCAACAAAATCGATCTTCCTTCCGCCAACGTGGACCGCGTGAAAACGCAACTTCAGGACAAGGGTCTGCAACCCGAGGATTGGGGCGGCGATACGATCTGCGTTCCCGTCTCCGCAACGAAGGGCAAAGGCATCGACGAACTGCTCGAGCTCGTGCTTCTCGAAGCCGAAGTCCTCGAATTGCGAGCTGACCCGAAATCCGCCGCTCGCGGCACCGTCATTGAATCGCAAGTCGAAACGGGCCGCGGTCCGACCGCCACCATTTTAGTGCAAGTCGGCACGCTCAAATTGGGTGATCCATTCATCTGCGGAAATTTCTCTGGCAAAGTCAAAGCGATGACCATCGACACCGGTGCCTCTGTAAAAACAGCCGGCCCCTCGACTCCGGTCAAAGTCCTCGGCTTCACCGGCGTTCCCGCTTCAGGCGACGAATTTCTTGTCATGGAAACCGAAAAAGCCGCCAAGGCTCTCGGGGAAGAACGCCTCCATTCCGTTCGCCAGACGAAGCTCGCCGCCCCGGCGCGTGCCACGCTGGAAAACCTTTTCGACGCGATGGCCGACGAGCAGCACAAGCTCATCGAGATTATTCTCAAGTGCGATGTGCACGGCTCCCTGGAAGCCGTTTCCTCCTCGTTGAACGACATCAAGAGCAAGAAAATCAACCTGCGCATCATCCACAGCGGCGTCGGTCCGATTACCGAATCCGACGTGCTTTTGGCGACCGCATCGAATGCCGTCATCATTGGTTTCAACGTCAAAGTCGAGAACTCCGCAGCCAACTCGGCTCGTCGGGAAGACGTTCAGATCAAGCTGTTTAGCATCATTTACGAGCTCATCGACCAAGTGAAGGAAGCCATGGTCGGCCTGCTCGATCCAGAGACTCGTGAAGCCATCGTTGGCCATGCCGAGGTCAAGCAAGTGTTCGATCTCACCCGCGGCACGGTCGCCGGTTGTATCGTCACCGACGGACGCATCGTTCGCACCGGACGCGCCCGCGTTCTGCGGCGCAAACAGGCAGTGTTCGACGGCTCGATGTCCACGCTGCGCCGGTTTACGGACGAGGTTAAAGAGGTCCGCAACGGTCTCGAGTGCGGCATCAAGCTGGCCAACTACGACGAATATCAAGAGGGCGACATCATCGAGTGTTACACCCTCGAGAAGTTCACCCAGAAGCTCTAGTTTTCATGGGAGTTGCAGTCCATTCTGCGCTCCCCCTATTAGCCATGAACCATCGTCTTCAGCGCGTGCAGGAGCTCATCAAACGCGAGCTCAGCGACATCATCCAGCGGCATATCCGTTTCGATGGCGTCATCGTCACGATCAACGAAGTCGATATCACGCCCGATCTGAAGCAGGCGCACGTCTTCATTTCCGCCCTTGGCGGCACGGGGCAAACGACGAATTACCAGAGCATTCTTCACAAGCTGGAGAGCAATCGAAAAATGCTTCAGCAGGAAATGAGCAAGCGCGTGGTCATCAAATACACACCGCATTTGCACTTCAAATTCGACACCACCGCCGAACGCGCGACGCGGATTTTCTCGATTCTCGAGGAACTCGACAGCGAGGGCAATCCCACGGGAGTTCCATCGGAATCTGAGGACCGCGAGGATTCGTGAACGCCACCTTTGCCGAGATTGGCGACGCGATCGCACGCCACCAGAAGTTCCTTGTCCTGAGTCACATGCGACCCGACGGAGACGCCCTCGGCTGCGAGATTGCGATAACGCTCGCCTTGCAAAAACTTGGCAAAGATGTCACCGCTTGGAACGAAGACGGGATGCTCGCCAAACTGCGTTTCTTGCCCGGTTCTGACTCCGTCGCCAAGCCGACTGAAACTCCGCTGGATTTCGACGTTGTCCTCGTGCTCGACACTGCTGTGCAAGAGCGTGTTGGAACTCCGCTCAAAAGCATCGGCAGCGCTAAAATCTGGATCAACATCGATCACCACCACAGCAACCCGGAATACGGCGATTTGAGTTACATCGACTCGAAAGCACCAGCGACGGGTCAGATTTTGTTCGAGCTGTTCACCGCTCTGGGCTGGGAAATCGACGCAGCGATGGCGGAAAATTTGTTCGTCGCCATCTCGACCGACACCGGCTCGTTTCAATATCCCTCGACCACGGCGCGCACTTACGAGATTGGCGCGGAACTCATCAAACGTGGGGCCGATGTCGGTCGCATCTCTCGTGATCTTTACGACAGTTACCCACTGCGACGCATCCAGCTTTTGCGGTCGCTGCTCAACGAACTAACCTTTTCCAGCGACAACCGCGTTGCCAGCTTCGCTCTCACCCAAGCTGCCGCGCAATCCATCGGCGTCATTCCCGAGGACAATGAGGGTCTCATCGACCACATTCGCGCCGTCGAAGGCGTCATCGTCGCCATCTTTTTCGAGGAGCTTTCCGGAAAAGACTCGGGTCGCATTCGTATCAGCATGCGCTCGAAAGACCCGAAAGTCAGCGTTTCCGCCATTTGCCAGCAATTTGGCGGCGGCGGACATATTTTGGCCGCCGGAGCCCGCATGCGCGGCACGCTCGACGACGTCCGCCGACAAGTTTTAGAAACCACAGATCATGAAATCCGCAGCCACGCTTGACGGCGTTCTCCTCGTCGATAAATCCTCCGAAATGACCTCGCACGACGTCGTCGCGATTGCGCGCCGCACGTTTTCCATGACGAAGGTCGGCCATTGCGGCACGCTTGATCCGCTCGCGACTGGATTGCTCATCGTCGTCCTTGGCAAAGGCACCAAAATACAGGATCTCCTGATGGCAGAGGACAAGGAATACGTTGGCAGTATGAAGCTCGGCGAAACGACCGACAGCCAGGACGCCGACGGCGAAATCCTCGAAATGAAGCCCGTCCCAGAGTTGGATGGAACTCAAATCGAAGCCGCCTTCGCTAAGTTTGATGGCGATTTTTACCAGTTGCCACCGATGGTTTCCGCGATCAAACAACAGGGCGTGCCTCTTTATAAACTTGCGCGCCAGGGCAAAACGGTCGAGCGCGAGAAGCGTTTCGTCCACGTTTACGCGCACCAGATCAATCGCGTGGAACTCCCCGTGATCGACTTTCGCGTCGTTTGCTCGAAGGGTTTCTACGTTCGCACTTACGCGCACGACATTGGAGCGGAACTCGGCTGCGGCGCGCATTTGCAGGCGTTGCGCCGAACGAAATCGGGCAAATTTAACCTCGATCGCGCGGTCACGGTCGACCAATTGAAAAACAGCTCGCTCGACGAATTGCTCTCGAAAGTCATCAGTCTGCCCGAAGTCTCTCGCATGCGCGGAGCGTAGATGAACGCGCTCCGCCGCATCGCCGATCTTGCAGAATTGCCCGGGCCGCTTGCGCTCGGCATCGGAGTTTTCGACGGAGTGCATCTGGGGCATCAGGCGGTGATCGATTGCACGCTAGCCTCGGCGCGTGAGTCGGATGGAACTCCGGTCATCGTCACTTTCGACCCGCATCCGGCGCGGGTTTTGCGCCCGGAAAATCCGCCGCGGCTGCTCACTTCGACTGCGCACAAGCTGCAACTCCTCGCCGCCGCCGGTGTCGAAAACGTCCTGCTCGTGGAGTTCAACCGCGAGTTTGCCAGCCATTCGCCGGGCGATTTCATTCGTTTGCTGGCGACTCATTCAAAGGCACTGAAGTCGATTTGCGTCGGCGAGGATTGGGCTTTCGGACGCAATCGCAGCGGCAATGTGGAGTTTCTGCGAGAGCAGGGGAACGAGTTGGATTTCCATGTGATCGCCGTTCCACCGGTGAAGATCGATGGGGAAATTGTCAGCAGCACGCTGATTCGCCGTGCCGTCGAGGCCGGTGACATCAATCTCGCCGCGCAATATCTGGGGCGCCCTTACACCATTTTGGGAACCGTCGTAAATGGACTTGAACTCGGGCGCACCATCGGTTTTCCGACCGCGAATCTAAGCGCGCACAACGAGCAATTTCCCCCCAATGGCGTTTACGCGATCCGCGCCAGAGTCGGCTCTGACTCGCATGAGGGCGTCGCCAATATCGGCGTTCGTCCCACGGTTAAAGACGCCGCGCCCGGACGTTTGCTGGAGGTGCATCTCTTCGACTTCGATGGCGATCTCTATGGTCAGGACATCGAGGTTTCCTTTCAAAAATTCCTCCGCGCCGAGGAGAAATTTGCCAGTCTCGAAGCTTTGCGCGCCCAGATTGCCTGCGACAGCGCCACGGCCCGCGATTATTTCGCTGCCGGGGGAAAATAGTTGTCGCCAACTGGGGGAATCCCGATTATTCGTGCTGCATCGCGGCCAAACCCGTGAGACTTCCGGAAATCTGAATGTCAGTTTTCCGGCGCAGATATTATCCAATGCAATATCCTTCCGGTCCCAATGATGGGCAGACTGGCGATCTGCAGCTTCCCACTCCCTCGCCTACAAATTCGTCCAAGCGGGCGAAAAAAACTCCAGGCCGCATCAAGAATTACGTTCTCGATACCAACGTCCTGCTCCACGATCCGAACAGCCTGCATCGTTTCGAGGACAACCACGTCTGGATTCCCGTCGAAGTCCTGACCGAGCTCGACAAATTTAAGAACGAGCAAAACGAGCGAGGTGCCAACGCCCGCACCGTGCATCGCACGCTTTCCCAAATTTTTGGCCACAACCGTCCCGCCGTCATCAAGGGCGCGACCATGCCCAACGGCGGCAGCATTCGCATCGCGGTGAATGATCGCGTCGCGAACAAGCCCGACACCAAGCTGAAGCGGTTCCAAACGCTCTTTCCCGAGAGCGGCATCACCGACAATCGCATCATCGCCAGCGCCCTCGAAATCGAACGCCGCTGCCTTGATGGTAGCCCCACGATTTTGGTCACCAAAGACCTCAACATGCTCCTCAAGGCGCTCGCCATCGGATTGGAAGCCGAGGATTATCTCAACGACAAAGTCGAGACCGAGAACATTGATTCGCAGCTCGCCACCATCGAGGTCGCGGCCCACGAATTGCAGCGGTTTGGCAGCTCCCGCGTGCTCACGATTTCCGACAAGCGGACCCGCGACCTGCTGCTCAACGAATACGTTCTCCTCGCCGTCGATGACAACAAAATGCTCCCGGCGCGTCACATCGGCGACGGCATTTTCAAGCGGCTGACCATTCCCGCCGGGCTCGAAATCCCCAAAGGCATCACGCTCAAACCCGCCAACGCCGGCCAGCAATGCCTCCTCGACGCGCTCCTCGATCCCACGATTTCACTCGTCACCTGCTACGGGCAGGCCGGCACCGGCAAGACGCTCATGGCCGTCGCCGCCGGGCTCTACGCGACCTACGGCAACATCTATAATGGCATCACGGTCAGCCGCCCGGTCGTCGCGATGGGCGATACCCTGGGCTTCCTCCCCGGCACCCTCGACGAAAAAATGCGGCCCTGGTTGCAATCCATTTACGACGCCTTCGACGTTCTCCTGCCCCAGCGCTCCTTCCATGGCGAAGGCAAGAATGGCAAAATCAAAAAACTCCCCGAATCTTCTGCCGGCATGCCGCAAATGAAGCCCTACGAGAAGTTGATCGAGCAGGGACTCGTGGAAATCGAGGCGCTTTGCTACATCCGCGGACGCTCCATTCCGAATCGGTTCTTCGTTCTCGACGAGGCGCAGCAAATCACCCCGTTGGAAGCGAAAACGGTCGTCACCCGCATGTCGCGCGGCTCGAAGCTCGTGATGGTCGGCGACCCGGCGCAGATCGATCATCCCTATGTGGACAGCCATTCCAATGGGCTCGTCTTCACCCGCGACCGGTTGAAAGGCCAAGCCATCACCGCGCACGTCACACTCTCCAAAGGCGAGCGCAGCCCGCTTGCCGACATCGGCGCGAATCTGATGTAACTCCTGTTGGAGATACATAAAGAGGCTTCCAAATCGGCCACTGTGAGCTAAATAGCTCCAGATAAATCCCCGTTGTCTGCCCGGTCGATACTTTAATCAACTGAATAATGAACTGTATTGCATGGCCACATGGGGGTAGGCCTTTCTTGAATGGCTAATGGCATCTTCACTGCTTGGTCGGAAACAACATTTAAGCCAACCGACTCCATGAAATCCAACCGCATCACCATTTGCACGACTCAACCTGTTCTCTCTAAAATCATCCTCGCCAGCATTATTGCTGTCAGCGGCCAATTTTCTGTCTCGACGATGAACGCAACAGCCAGAACATGGAATAACGCGGGAATAGACTTTAACACTGCCACCAACTGGACTACTACGACTCCAGGACTGGGAGATGTAGCCCAATTTAATGCGGTCGAAACCGTGCAGCCTAATCTTAGCGCGTCTCTTTCAATTGCCGGCCTTTATTTTAGCGGCACTGGCTCCTCTGGATATGATCTGACTAATACTAACAGCGCTGTTCTCACACTTACTGGCTACAGCACAACCGGCTCAGGGGGCACATCCAATTCAAGCGCCGCAGCCATCCGCTCCGAAATTACTTCTGGCACAAACACGATCGATGCTCCTTTGGTGATTGCACCTGCGGTCGTTCCCAACTCATCAATATTTTACCAAGCGAACGGAGGCACGCTAGTCGTAAATGGCCCTGTATCGGGCGGAACCAATTTGAGCTTGAAGGGAACGAGCGGCGGAATCATCCAACTCAACGGGGGAAATGCCTTTGCAACCGGCTCCATAGATACTGCAGGTATAGTTGTAGTTGTGGGCAACGACAGCGGCTTGGGCAGCGGGACGTTTTCTGTTAATAGCACGGCGTCACTACAAGCTGGTGGTGCCAGCCGAACTCTCTCGAATAATATTGTTCTCGCAGGCAGTACGACACTCAGCGGCAGTAACGCTTTCACTCTCAACGGCACTGTCACCAGTTCTGGTTCCAATAGCCGCAGTCTCACGGTCAGCAATACGGGCGGGGCTATCATTGGAGGGAACTTGGTCCTTCAAGAAGCCACTGCGACAGGCCGAACTTTTACGATCCTCGGCACCTCCGCAGTATCCGTAAATGGCGTGGTGCAGGATGGAGGAACAGGGCCAGCGATACTGAAATACACCGGCTCCAGCACACTGACACTTAGTAACGCCAACACTTATTCGGGAGGCACCCAGATGACCGTAACGGGTAGCACGATCATCGCCAATAGCGATGGAGCCTTGGGCGCGGGGAATGTCACGTTGACCATTGCTGGTGCGACGTTGACTCTGCAAAATGGCACTACTCAAAACTACATCAGCGACAGCGCTACGCTGAGCCTCTTAACAGGAGATACAGTTAATCTGAGTTTTCTAGGCACCGACACTGTTTCCTCGCTAATAATCGATGCCACAGCACAAGCTGCCGGAATCTATAACGCCACCACAAATCCGGGCCTTTTCATCGGCACGGGTTCCATTACTGTGGTTCCCGAGCCTTCTACCTACGCAATGCTGTTGAGTGGTGCTGGGCTGATGATCCTGATGGCTCGCCGCAAGCGTGCTGAGGCTCGCATCTAAATCGCTCAGTTTTTTCAAACAAAGGCGGTTGCGAAAGTGGCCGCTTTTTTTGTTTCCGGTTAGGGTGCAATGTCGAGGGACGTGCCCGTTTCCACTAATGCAAAGAGATCGGCCATCATCGTATTTGTCAGCCGGATGCAGCCGTGGCTGGTCGGGAGTCCGAGTTGATCCTCGTGATTGGTGCCGTGCAGATAAATGTAGCGGCTGCGCGTGTTGGCGTTTTCGGGATCAACGCCGTCCAGCCAGAGAATGCGCGTGGTAATCTGGTCGTCGGGTGAATGCGGATCGGCCAGTGCTCCCGTGATCTGGCGACTGCGAAAGACACTCCCGAGCGGCGCACCGGCCCCGATCTTTTCCGCGATGACGAAATTTCCGAGCGGAGTTCGATTGCTATTGGGCTTGCTGCCGGTGCCGACGAAGGACGATGAAATGGCGCAGGCAAAGACCGGACTTCCATTGCGATGGAGCGTGAGCCGCTGTCGCCGAAGATTGATCTCGATGTGCGTATCCATGCAGGCAATTTAACATCGGCTGGCGGCGGCAGGCGAGGCCTCAAGTTTCCACTTTTCGCAGCGCGGTTTCAGCTTTACCTTCGCAACCCGATTTATGAGCAAGTCCTATCATGTAGCCATTGTGGGCGCAACCGGAGCCGTAGGGATCGAAATGATCCGCGTGCTGGAGCGCCGCAATTTCCCCGTCGCTAAACTCACCCTGCTGGCCTCGGCCCGTTCCGCTGGCAAGACGCTCACCTTCAAGGGCGAGCCTATCGTCGTGCAGGAGCTCACGGAAAACTCTTTCGTCGGAGTGGACATCGCGCTTTTCTCCGCTGGCGGCGGCATCTCGAAACAATACGCGCCGCACGCCGTGGCTGCCGACGCCGTCGTGGTGGATAATTCCTCCGCCTTCCGCATGGACCCAAACGTCCCGCTGGTCATCCCCGAAATCAACGGAGCCGACGCCGCGCAGCATCGCGGGATCATTGCCAACCCAAATTGCACCACCGCGGTCACGCTCATGGCGCTGCATCCGCTGCACGAAGCGTTTGGCGTCACGCGCGTCTGGGCGTCGAGCTATCAGGCCGTCTCCGGCACCGGCGCGGCGGCGATCATCGAGCTCGAGGAGCAGGTGAAGGCCATTGTGGCAGGCACTGAGATTCCGCGCAGCGTTTACCCGTATCAAATCGCCTTCAACGCGCTCCCTCAGGTCGATTCCTTTCTCGACGATGGCTACACGAAGGAGGAGATGAAAATGCAATACGAAGGCCGCCGCATCCTGCATCATTCGCGCTTCAAAGCCTCGGTCACCTGTGTGCGCGTGCCGGTTTATCGAGCGCATTCCGTGGCGATCAGCGCTGAGTTTGAGCGCCCGGTGTCCTTGGACAAAGCCTACGCCGCGCTGCGCCAGGCACCGGGCCTCAAAGTCACCGACGATCCGGCGAACCAAAAATATCCAATGCCCATCTTCACCGCTGGCCAGGACGATTGCGAAGTGGGCCGACTCCGACTCGATTGTGCGCTGGACAACGGCCTCGCCTTCTGGGTTAGCGGCGATCAGATCTTGAAAGGCGCCGCGCTCAACGCCGTGCAAATCGCCGAGCTGCTGGTGTAGATTCGAGTTCCATCGCCATGAGCCGCTTTGCCTATCTGCTGGAGCGGTATCCGGCGTTCACGCAGACGTTCATCGTCCGGGAAGTCGAGGAAATGCGGCGACAGGGTGTCGGGGCTCCGGTCGTTTCCCTGCGGTCAGCGGAGGAAAATGTCCAGTCGAGTTCCAACGTTATCTACGCGCCCGAATCCGACGCTCTCGTTGCCGAAATCAAACGCCGTCGCGCTGCTGCCGAACTTCCAAAAAAGATCAACCAGCGCCTCGAAGCCTGGGGCAAGGAACCTGACAAACTCCGTCTTTACGAAGCCATCTGGACCGGGGATCTCCTGCAAAAACGCGGCATCCGCCATGTTCACGTCCACTTTGCCGGACTCGCCGCGCGCACGGCCTGCCTGATGAAGGAACTCTACGGCATCACCTACAGTTTCACCGGACACGCGCAGGATATTTTCTGCAAAACGGAGCACACCATCGACCTCGGACGCCTTATTCGCGAGGCCAGCGCCGTCATCACCGTCGCCGATTTCAGCGCGAAACATCTCCAGCACACCTACCCCGCAATGGTTAGGAAAATCCATCGCGTTTACAACGGACTCGCCCTCCCGGAAACGCCACCGGAGCGTCGGCCTGGCTCGCCGCCGCTGATTCTTTCCGTGGGGCGGCTGATCGCCAAAAAGGGTTTCGCCGACCTCATCGCCGCCTGCGTCATTTTGAAAACGAGCGGAGTTCCATTCCAATGTCAGATCGTCGGCGACGGGCCGCTGGAAGACGAATTGCAGGCGCAAATTTCTGAGTCGAGCTTGAGCGAAATGGTCACGCTCACCGGTCCGAAATCGCAGTCGGAAATCTCCGCGCTCCTCGACCAAACCCAAGTCTTCGCCCTCGCCGCCGTCGTTCTGTCCGATGGCGACAGCGATAATTTGCCCACCGTCATTACCGAGGCGATGGCGCATGGAGTTCCAGTCGTTTCCACTCGAGTCGCGGGCATTCCCGAGCAGGTGGACGATGGAAAAACTGGCTTCCTCGTCTCCCCCGGCGATGTGGCTGCGTTCGCGGAGAAGTTGAAAATCCTCCTCACAGATAACACCCTAACTCAGGTCTTCGGCCCCGCCGCTTTCGCCAGGGCGCAGTCGGAATTTTCCCTCACAGCGACCGTCAGTCAGCTTCGCAAATTCGTCGTCCCCACGCCGTGGTGGAAGATTTGCTAACGTCCAATCGTAAACGTCTGACCCGTCTTCGTTTCCTTCAGCACGACCTGCTCCTCGCGCAGATCGAGCACCACGTAACGCCGGTTGCCATCGTTCGGCAATGTTAGTTCCTCGCCCACGCGTAAGTGCTGCGATTCATCGGAAAACGGCAATTTCACCTCGGCATACGACGCGCTCGCCGGCGGACGAATCCCCGGAATGAGCCGGATTTTCTGCCCGCCTTTGTCTGTGACTAACAAATCGCTGCCATCATACGGATGCCCGTCCTTATCGACCGATTTCCGGGCGCGCACTTGAGTTACAGTCCAATCGCCGACCACATCGCCCGCCTTCGCTTTTTGCGGAGTTCCATTCTTATCTAACAGAACCGCAGAGTCCTCTTCCACCTTGTCCAACGAATACGGCAGGCTCTCGCGATGATAACCCTTCCAGGTGAGTTTGGCCGCAGCGGGCGGATGCGACGATGGATCGATCGGACTCGTGTCGGCGAGGAATTCCTCACTGTTAGGAAAGCCGTCGTTGTCGCTGTCCTTTTTGAAAATGTTAGCATCGTTCAGATCGAGCCCGAACTTCTTCCACCACGACTCCTCGGATGAGGCCCGCATTGCCTTCAGATCCTTCAACAACGCCTCGCGTCCAGCGAGGTTAGGAGTCGGCACGGGAGTCGCGGCGGTTAAGACGGGAGTTACATTCGACTGTGGCTCCGCGCCAGCATCGAGCAGGAGTTTTTCGAGGGCTTTATTGCCCGACTTTCTAGCATAGGTCAGCGAGGTTAGACCCTCCGGACTCATTGCATCCACCTCGGCTCCGGCCTTGAGCAGCGTCTGGGCCGACTCGGTGTGACCCAGCAAACTCGCCAGTAACAACCCACGGTCCAGATCGTCCTTGGAACTCTCCGCCAGCATCTGCACCGCATCGACCTTGTTTCCGTAGATTGCCTTCATCAGCGGCGTCCAGCCTTCCTTGTCCTTTTGATCGTAGGCTACGTTTTGTTTTCCTAACAACTTAATCACCTCGGTGGCGTTGTTTTCGGCGGCTCCGATCAGCGCGGTCGAGCCATTGTTAGTTGCGGTGTTCACATCCATTCCGGCGTCGAGAAAAAGCCCGACGGCCTTCTCATCCCCGGCTCGGGCGGCGCGAACGAAATCCTCCGCGTTGAACTGGTAGTTCATCTTCAGCAAATCCGATTTCGCGTGGCCCGAGTCGCGTCCGCATCCTGCTAACAATGCGAGCGCCATAACTAGCGCGAAGGATTTGTGGAGTCTCATGCAAGTCGGCGAATGCGGAGAATATGCGCCGGTTTCGAGTCCGGGTCCAGCTTCACAAACTGCCGCACACCCGTCCAAGTGAAGCGGTCGCCGGAGAGAAGATCCTCGGCGAGAAACGGCTCATTTGTGGCGATGCCCCACTCGCGCAGCGGGAGTTCGATGAAGCCCGACTGCGAATAGTTAGGATCGAGGTTGACGATGGTTAGGAGAATGTTATCACCGGCCAGCGTGCGCTTGCTGTAGGCCAGCAGCTGTTCGTTTTCGATCCGTGCGAAACGCAGGTTGGCGTAGATCTGAAACGCGCGGTTTTTGTGCCGGATTCGGTTCAAGCTCGTGATCAAATCCTTGATGTTTCCCGGCGCGTTCCAGTCGCGTTCCTTCCACTGATACTTCTCGGAGTAGTTATATTCCTCCTTGTTAGGATAGGGCTCATTCTCGCATAACTCGAAGCCGCTGTAGATGCCATAGATCGGCGACAGCGTGGCCGCTAATATCGCGCGAATCTTGAACATCGAGCGCGGCGCATTTTGCAAATGCAGCGGGAGAATGTCGGGCGTGTTCGGCCACAAGTTGGCCCGGAAACATTCCTTCATATCGGTCTGGGTCAGCTCGGTGAAATACTCGGTGAGTTCCGCCTTGCTCACGCGCCAGGTGAAGTAGGTGTAGCCCTGGGTGAAGCCCGCCTTCGCCAGCGCCTTCATCATCTTCGGCTTGGTAAAGGCCTCGCTTAGGAAAATAGTATCGGGATACTGAGTTCTAACCTCGCTGATGACAAACTCCCAGAACGCCACGGGCTTGGTGTGGGGATTGTCCACGCGGAAGGTTTTCACACCGTGGCCGCACCAGAAAAGAATAATGTCGCGCATCTCCTGCCAGAGATTTTTCCAATCCTTGCAATAGAAGTTCAGCGGATAAACATCCTCGTATTTCTTCGGCGGATTTTCCGCGTACTTGATCGTGCCATCGGGCCGCTTGAAGAACCAATCTGGATGCTCCGCGACGTAGGGATGATCGGGCGAACTGTTAATCGCGAAGTCGAGGGCGACTTCCATTCCTCTCTTCGCGATCTCGCCGACTAACCAATCGAAATCTTCCAGCGTTCCCAGCTCCGGCGCGACATCCTTGTGACCGCCCCCGTTTGGACAACCCTGATGCCGGTTGCCGATGGCGTAGGGCACGCCCGGTTCGCCCGGCTCGCAGGTCGTCGAGTTGTTTTTGCCCTTGCGATTCGAGAGACCGATGGGATGAATCGGCGGGAAATAGATCACGTCGAATCCCATCGCTTTCGCATCGTCAATGCGCGGCAGACAATCGCGGAACGTCGAGCCGCGGTCGGCGCGACCCTCGGCGTTGCGGGGAAAAAATTCATACCACGCCGCAAAACCCGCGCGTTTCCGATCCACGACGACGCTCACATAAGGCTTCAACTCGGTTGAAAGCGAGCGGTCCTGGTAATGCGTCATCAGCGCGATCAGCTCCGTGTTCTCGGAAATGCGGAACACCTCGTCATTCGCACCGAGCCGGATGCGGTCGGAGAAACGCTTCAGGATCTTCTTGTCGGCGGGCGAGCGGGCCTGTTTCGACGCCGCATCGACGATGGCCGCGCCCTCGAGAATTTCGCTGGTCAGCTCCGTCAGACCGCCGTGAAATTTTTTCTCAAATTCGTGCTGCCACGTCTGAAAAAGATCGGTCCACGCCTCGATCGTTACCTCGTAGGTCGCGTTCTCGAAGAACGAACAAGTCCCCTCCCAGCGATCATTGACGAGGGGGCGCATGACGGTTTGAAACCAATTTGCGTCGCCCAGTTTCCGCCACTTCAGGCGGGCGGTGAGAATGTCGTGCCCGTCGCGAAAAATATCCGCGCTGAGGGTGAGATCATCACCGACGAGGCGCTTGAGGGGATAAAGCCCGCCATCGAGCAGCGGCGAGACATTTTCAATGACGACAGTGGTGCGGGTGGTCGGGATCACGAGATAAGGAAATCAAAAAGGAGAACGCAGGGCAAGGCGCGACTGGCCGCTCCGAGTTCCCTCCGCCGCCGTTCGGCGAATCTGCCTTATGCCGCATGTTACCAGCGCTCAGGCATTTGAGGACAACCGCCCTCCAGAGACTGGCTGGCTATTTCCAGGCTCAGTCGAGTTCCAGTTCCATCTGGGGAATGGCGTCGGGGTCTTGGAAGCGGACTCCGACTCCCATCAGGCGGACGGGTTTGCCGGTGCGGGCGTGACCTTCCCGGAGCAAGGATAGATACGACTGGAACTCGGGCGCGAGTCCGGCGCGATCCACGCTGGTGCGGGTGAAGTCGCTGAATTTCAGCTTCAGGAAAATGCCGGCGATGGGCGGGAGATCCTTCTTGGAAGCGAGGTCGGTTTGCAGTTCCTCGAAGAGAGCGGGCAGGCGCTCGATACAGGCGTCGAGCGTGTCGAGGTTGATGGAATAAGTGCGCTCGGTGCTGAGGGATTTGCGTTCGCGATGGGGTTCGACGGGGCGTTCGTCGTAGCCGCGGCAGAGCTGGTAAAGTTCAAGGCCAAATTTGCCGAAGAGCTGGGCCATTTCAATGCGGCTGAACGCTTGGAGCTGGCCGCAGGTGGTGACGCCAAGTTTCTCGAGTTTGTCGGCGCTGACCCGGCCGATGCCCCAGATGCGTTTGACGGGTAGCGTGTCCATGAACGCCGGGATGTCGTCGGGGCGGATTTGGAATTGGCCGTTGGGTTTGCGCCAGTCGGAGGCGATTTTGGCGAGGAGCTTATTGGGCGCGATGCCGGCGGAGGCGGGGAGTTTTGTTTTTTGAAAGATCTGCCGCCGGATGACGTAGGCGAGCGCGGCGGGATCGCCGTTATGCGCGGTGACGTCGAGGTAGGCTTCGTCGAGGGAGAGGGGCTCGACGAGCGGGGTGTGGCGGCGGAGGATGGCGCGAATCGTCTCGGACTCGGCCCGGTAAACGTCGAAGCGGGTGGGGAGGAGGATGAGTTGCGGGCATTTTTGCAGGGCCTGAAACGTGGGCATGGCGGAGTGGCAGCCGTATTTGCGCGCCTCGTAGTTGCAGGTGGTGAGGACGCCGCGCTGGGAGCTGGTGCCGCCGACGGCGACGGGGAGCCCGGCGAGTTCGGGGCGGTCGCGGATTTCGATGGAGGCGTAGAAGGCGTCCATGTCGAGGTGGATGATTTTGCGTTCGGCGACGGACACGAGCGACGTTAGCACAGGAAACGTGGATATTAATGGAACTCCGCTGTAAATAGGGTCGTGGCTTCCCTCATCCAGCATTCCGTGCAACATCCGGGCCGTGGGTTGCACTCCAACTCGGGAGTCGGCGACTGGCATTTCCAGAATGTGCGTGTGGTGGGTCGGCCGATTCGCATGGAAGTCGAACGGAACCCGAACCCGGCGATGCGGGATCATTTTTGGATCACGATCAGCGTGGCGGAGGTGGGGCCGGTGTTGCTGACGGTAAATACGATGTCGCTGCGGAATGCGCGCGCGGGATTCGACGACCGCATCCGCGTGGGCCGGGTGCGCTGTGCGTTTCATCGGCCGCCGACCGGGGGAATGTCGCGTTCGCGGCTGCTGAATTACGCGTCAATCGAGTCGAACTCTAATGTGTTTTACGAAGTTTATGAGAGGGATGCGCTGGAAAACCTGCTGCGCGAACAGACGGAACGCGCGACCTGGGTGCAAGCCTGGGGTGTGGCCTTCGAGCGGCGCTCGCTCGGGGTGCATCAGATTCATTGCCGCCGGGCGAGCTGCGCTGTGGCGGAGGATTTGCAGCAGATGGACGGAGCGCTGCGGTTTTATCGGGAGAGCGAGGGCGTGGCGGAGATGCTGCTCTTTAAGTATTGCGGGCAGTAGTTTCTCCCGGATGTGGGGAAATCCCGCTTGACTATCGGCGAAGTAGTTTTAGTCTTCGCGTCCCACAAACTCTTTTTATGGCCAATACCAAATCCGCTGCTAAACGCGCCCGTCAAACCATCGTTCGCACCCAACGCAATCGTGCGATTGTTTCCGGTGTGAAGAATCAACAAAAACGCGTCCGCGCAGCCATCGCCGGTGGCAAGAAAGACGTCGCCCTCGCCGAGTCGATCAAGCTCGCCTCCGTTCTCGACAAAGCCGCCAAGCGTGGCGCGATTCACACGAACGCCGCCAGCCGCCAGAAAAGCCGCACCACCAAGGCCATCGTCGCCCTGGCTTGATTTTCCATCCGCACGTCCTGCAGCGTCCTTGAGACGTTGCCAGTTTTAGAAATGCCCCTCGATTCGCTTCGAGGGGCGTTTTAGTTTCCCGTGAAAATCACCGTAATGTCGTAAGTCGTCCCGCAGGCCGACCGCTGGCAATCCACCACGATCGCCTCGGACCGCAACGAATCGTCGTTATCCGAGGCCGCCGGCGCAAAATCCACCAGCAATACCGCCCCGATATTGTGCCGCACCTTTGAGGAAAAACACATTCCCTCGTCACATAGACTCACCTCCACCGCCTCGTGGCTGGCCCTAGCCTCGCTTTCGCATGGGTTATTCGTACCAGCGCCAGCAGAGATCACTTTGGGGGCCACCATGGACGAGTGGCGCGGCCCTTTTTTCGTGAATATACGATTGACTTCCATGCGAGCGGTTTCCCCAGTAAACGATGGAAAAAAATAGCACTCGGCATCGCTCTGTCAAACGGCTCGACCGATCTAATTTCCTGTCGCACATTCCTTTGCAACTCCGCTGATGACCCCGCCCACGCCTGATTTTGACCGTTTCGGAGGCATCGCCCGCCTCTATGGAAAGGCCGCGCTGGAGACGCTGGCGGCGTCGCATGTGGCGATCATCGGCGTCGGTGGCGTGGGCTCCTGGACTGCCGAGGCGCTGGTTCGCTCTGGTGTCGGAGGGCTGACTTTGATTGATCTCGACGACGTTTGCGTGACGAATGTGAACCGCCAGTTGCCCGCGCTCGACGGCGAAATCGGCAGATCCAAGGCTGAGGTCATCGCCGAGCGAATGAGGAAGATCAACCCCAGATTGCAGTGCAACTCGATTCTGGAATTTCTCACCGAAACCAATGCCGACCGGTTGCTCTCCAGCGATTTTCAATTCGTCATCGACGCCGTGGACCGCATGTCGATCAAAGCGCTGATTATTGCAAAATGTGTTGAGCGCCAGATCCCGGTGCTCACCGTCGGCGGGGCGGGCGGACGGCGCGATCTGACTCAGATCAAAATCGGCGACCTCGGCATCACCGGCGGCGATTTGCTTCTGAAGCAGGTGCGCAAAAAACTCCGGCGCGACTACGGCTGGAGCCGGGGCGAAGGGAACGATTATGGCGTCGCCGCCGTCTATTCCGCCGAGCCGCAAATGTTCCCCTGGGCCAACGGTGATGTCTGCGCCACCAAGGAGCCGGAGTCGAATCTAACCATGGATTGCGCGAGCGGTTTTGGCGCGGCGTGCTTCGTCACCGGTGCGTTTGGATTTGCGGCAGCAGGCGAGGTGGTTAGACGACTAACCTTGCGTTCGAGTTAGATAGGATGCAGCCAGTTCGCGGCGGCTGATTTTTCCACGCTCATTCACCGGGATTTGTTCCAGCAGCCAGACATCGGAGGGAACTTGCCATGGGGCGAGGATGTTGCGACAAATGGTTAGGATTTTTTCGCGACTAACATGGCTCGTTTCCACAATGGCAACGGCTAGTTCGCCGCGCCGTTCGTGCGGCACTCCGCAAACAATCGCGCGCGAAACCCCAGGGATTTTTTCGATAATCGTCTCCACGGTTTGCGGGTCGAGTTTCTTGCCCGTGATGTTAATAAAATCGGACACGCGGCCCGTGATGCGAAAGCCCCACGATGTTAGTTCGACCAGATCGGATGGACGGAAAATTCCCTCCAGCAGCGAATCGTTTTCAGTCGCGGGAAAGTAACCCAGCCCGACGGCGGCGCTGCGGACGGCGATCCTTTCGTTTTCCAATTCGACTTCCACTCCACTCATCGGCTGACCGACGAAACCCTGTGGCAGATCGACTTCCTGGCTGGCGTCGTAGCAGATCCCACCGCATTCCGACGCGCCATAAAACGAATGAATCTTGCGCCCATTTTGCGAATGAAATTCCCGGGCAACTTCGCTGGATAAAGGAGCGCCTGCCGTGATGCAAAGTCTCACAGTCGGCGGCAAGGTAAGGTTAAGTCGTGTCAGACTTTGATAGAGAACGGGAATGCCCGCGAGCACGGTGGCGCGCGTGTTAGTCAGCCCGGCTAACATCGCCTGCGGAAGGTTGTCCTGCGAAATGACGAGCGGTATGCCGAAGGTTAGGAGCGGTGTTAGGAGATTGCTGAAACCGTAGGAGTGCGAGAGGGGGACAGCGCCGTAGTTAACATCGGATTCCAGCAGTCCCATCGTCGCGAAGATGTTGTCGGAATCGGCCAGAATCTGCGCCAGCGTAAAGGCGATCAGGCGCGGAGTTCCAGTCGTTCCCGAGGTGACTTTGAGCAGACTCGTGTCGCTGGAAAAAGCCCCATTCGACTCTAACTCGAATCTGGAAATTTTTGAGTCGAGTAAGAGCGCACTGGCACCGGCGGTTTGCAAAATCTGTCGGGTTAGCTCCTCGCGTAACGAGGCGTCGAGCGGCAGCGCGATCTGATTGTTTCTCCAAATCGCCAGCAACACCGCCGGCCACGCGGGATGATTGCCGAGTTGGATTCCTATCACGGCGATTGCCGGAAACGCGGTCAGCTTTTCCTGCCAGACGCCGCTCTCTCGCTCGATTCCGGCAAACGTCGCCAAAACACTTCCATCGGCCGCAAAAAGCGCAGGTTGGTTCGCCTTTTTCTCCAAAACGAGCGACCAGCGTTCCAGCAACGTGAGAGATGACATCGCTGCGATTTTCCCCACCACCCGCTAACTGACAAGGTGGAATTTTCATTTTGGAGATTGTCTCCGAGGGAAGTTTGGTGGAATTGTTAGCACCCCTATGAGCAAACCCCCCGCCGGCCACACCGAAGAGAATCGCGTTTTCAAACCCTCGAAAGAGTTTTCCAAGGCCGCGCGAATCGGTTCGCTGGCTGAATACAAGGCGTTGCACGCCGAATCCATCTCGAAGCCGGAGAAATTCTGGGCGCGCGAGGCGAAGGAGTTGATCTCCTGGGATGCAAAATGGTCGAAGGTGCTTGATTGGAAACTGCCCTTTGCGAAGTGGTTTGTCGGCGGGAAGCTGAATGCCTCTTACAATTGCGTGGATCGTCACGTGGAGAATGGCCGCAAGAACAAGGCGGCGATTATTTGGGAGGGCGAGCCGGGCGAGAAGCGGACGTTAACTTACCAGCAACTCCAGCGCGAGGTGTGCAAATTTGCCAACGTCCTCAAGCGCAATGGCATCAAAAAAGGCGACCGCGTGATTATCTACCTGCCCCAGATTCCCGAGGCGGCGATCGCCATGCTGGCTTGTGCGCGAATCGGCGCAGTGCATTGCGTGGTTTTCGGGGGATTTAGCGCGGAAAGTATCAAGGATCGGATTAACGACAGCGGCGCGACGGCGGTGATCACGGCGGACGGCAGCTATCGGCGCGGGTCGATTGTTCCGCTGAAGAAAAACGTCGATGACGCTCTGAAAACTCTCGATGTCATCAAGCGCGTGATCGTTTTTCGTCGCGCCCATAACGAGATTCACATCGAGGAAGGTCGCGACGTCTGGTGGCATCGGGAAATGGAATACGTCGATGCCACTTGCCCGGCGGTGGCACTCGATAGCGAGCATCCGCTTTTCATTCTTTACACGAGCGGATCGACGGGGAAGCCGAAGGGGATTTTACACACGACAGGCGGGTATCTGGTGGGCACGAGTTGCACGATG
Source organism: Chthoniobacterales bacterium (assembly GCA_039930045.1). NCBI lineage: Bacteria > Pseudomonadati > Verrucomicrobiota > Spartobacteria > Chthoniobacterales > Chthoniobacterales bacterium. Next base: position 51,794 of record JBDSQB010000016.1, read on the forward strand.
AAATATGCCTTCGACCTGCGCGACGACGACATTTACTGGTGCACCGCCGACGTGGGCTGGATCACGGGTCACAGTTATATGGTCTATGGTCCGCTGGCGGTGGGCGCGACGGTTTTGATGTATGAAGGTGCGCCAAACTGGCCGGAGCAGGATCGTTTCTGGAAGATCATCGAAGAATACAGCGTCACCATTTTTTACACGGCACCGACAGCGATTCGGAGCTTCATCAAATGGGGCGACGAATGGGTGACGAAACGTGATTTGAGTTCCATTCGACTCTTGGGAACGGTCGGTGAGCCGATCAATCCGGAAGCCTGGATGTGGTATCACAAGATGATCGGTGGCGAGCGTTGCCCTATCGTGGACACATGGTGGCAGACGGAGACGGGCGCTCTAATGATTACGCCGCTGCCGGGTGCGATTGCCACGAAACCAGGGACGGCGACGCTGCCATTCTTCGGCGTGGATGCCGCGATTGTGGACGACAATGGAGTGGAAGTCGGACCTAACGTTGGCGGCAAACTGGTCATTCGCAAGCCCTGGCCGTCCATGCTGCGCACGATCTACGGCGACAAGGCGCGTTACAAAAAACAGTATTGGACCGAAGTAAAAAATTACTATTTCACCGGCGACGGTGCGCATCGCGACAAGGATGGCTATTTCTGGATCGAAGGGCGCATCGACGACGTTCTCAATGTCGCGGGTCACCGACTCGGGACCGCCGAAGTCGAAAGCGCGATTGTTTCGCATCATTCCGTGGCAGAAGCTGCCGTGGTGGGCCGCCCAGATGAGATCAAGGGCCAGGGCGTGGTCGCATTCGTCACACTGAAGGAAGGCCAGGAAGCTACCAAACATCTCAAGGAACTGATCCGCAAACATGTGGGCGAGGTCATCGGACCCATCGCCAAACCGGACGAAATTCGTTTCGCCGATGCTTTGCCAAAGACGCGCAGTGGAAAAATCATGCGTCGCCTCCTCAAGCAAATCGCCGGAGGTGGTGCGGTCACGGGCGACACCACGACTTTGGAAGATCTAAGCATCCTGGCGAAACTCGCCAAAAGCGAATAGGGAACTCCCGCTCGAAGAAGAGGCCGCGACTCCTGTTTGTGAGCGCGGCGCACGGTTGCCTGTGCTTTTTACCTACTCGCCATTGGGCGTAGCCGGGACGAAAATAATTCGTGTCGGAGCCAGCGGTTTTTAAGTCGCACAGGCACAGCCACTAACGCCGAATGGCGGGCGATTAGATGTCATCGGGACAGCGCGACGCTGGCGAAAACATTTGTCTGGCATCCATATATTGTGGTCTAATTTGGGAAGCGCCCCATATGGAGTGGTTATCCCCAGCTTATTCACAAGCTTGCCCTTTCCCCAAAACAACAAACCCATACCGTTACCATGATCCAATTAGAGTCCGACGTCGAAGCCACTGAAGCCACCCAAGAAACCGTTCCAAGTCGCAGTGTGGCGCCGACGAAGCGCACGCCGACGCCTCGCCAGGGTCTCAAATTTAGCCGGGCATTTTCCACTGAGGGCGTCTCGCCTTTTGACGAGATTGAGTGGGAATTTCGCACAGCCGAGATCACCGATGACGGTGGTAAAACCATCTTCAGGCAGGAAAATGTCGAAGTCCCGAAAAGCTGGAGTGCGCTCGCCACGAAAATCGCCGTCTCCAAGTATTTTTACGGCGACATCGCCCGCGGCACCGATCCCTATGCGGGCGGTCGCGAAAACTCGATACGCCAGCTCATCCACCGCGTCACTCGCACGATCACCGATTGCGGGATTAAAGATGGCTATTTCGCGGACGACGAGAGCGCAGAAATTTTCTACAACGAACTCACCTGGCTGACCCTCAACCAGTATGGAGCCTTCAATTCTCCCGTCTGGTTCAACGTCGGGCTTCATCATCAATACGGCGTCGGCAAAGAGGCGGGACAAGGCAACTGGTTTTTCAATCACGTCACCGGCCAGGCCGAACGCGCCTCCACTCAATACGAATATCCCCAAGGCAGCGCCTGCTTCATTCAATCGGTGGCTGACAACATGGAAGACATCATGCGCCTGGCTCACAGCGAAGCCATGCTCTTCAAATATGGCAGCGGCACCGGCAGCGACCTCTCCACCCTCCGCTCGACTCGGGAGAAACTTTCCGGCGGCGGCAAACCGAGTGGCCCGCTCTCGTTTCTGAAAATATACGATCAAGTCGCCGCGACCGTGAAATCTGGCGGTAAAACCCGGCGCGCAGCCAAAATGAACACCCTCAAGGACTGGCATCCGGACATTGAGGAATTCATCGCCGCCAAGCAAAAGGAAGAGCGCAAAGCTTGGGCGCTCATCGAACAGGGCTACGACGGTTCCTACAACGGCGAAGCCTACGGGAGCGTAATGTATCAGAACGAAAACCTCACCGTCCGCGCCAGCGACGAATTCATGCAAGCCGCCATCGAGGGCCGCGAATGGTGGACCAAGCGTGTGACCGACGGCCAGCCATGTGAACGCAAGGACGCCCGCACCATTCTGCGCGGCATCGCCGAGGGCACGCACGTTTGCGGCGACCCCGGAATGCAATTCGATACCACGATTCATAAATGGCACACTTGCAAAGGCACCGGGCGGCAGAATTCCACCAACCCGTGCTCCGAATACCTCTTCCTAGATAACACCGCCTGCAATCTGGCCTCGCTGAATCTCGTCAAATACAAAAAGGCCGATGGCGCCTTCAACATCGAGCGAATGAAAGACGCCGTGCGCCTCTTCATCACCGCACAGGAAATCATTGTCGATAACGCCTCGTATCCGACCAAGGAAATCGCCGAAAATAGCCACATCTTCCGCACTTTGGGCCTCGGCTACGCCAACCTCGGTGCCCTCATCATGAGCTACGGACTCGGCTACGACTCCGATGGCGGCCGCGCTCTCGCCGGAGCCATTACCAGCGTCATGACCGGCCATGCTTACGAGCAGAGCGCCGTCATTGCCCAAGCCATGGGACCGTTTCCGGGTTACCGGGATTCCCGAGCCACGGGAGTGGAAAAAACGGTTGCGCCGGACAACGTCGCCCCCATGCTCGAAGTGATCGAGTTGCATCGCGCCAGCGTCGCGGACATCGCCGTTTCCGACGAATTCAGCTACCTCAAAGACGAGGCCCTCGCCACATGGGATAAGGCGGTCAGCGCAGGCCGCCGGCACGGTTATCGCAACGCACAGGTCACCGTCCTGGCCCCCACCGGCACCATCGGATTTCTGATGGATTGCGACACGACCGGTATCGAACCCGACATTGCTCTCGTAAAATACAAACTCCTCGCAGGCGGTGGAATGTTGAAAATCGTCAACCAGACCGTCACTCCCGCGCTTCAGAAGCTGGGCTACAGCCCCGAAGAGATCGCGGGCATTATTGCCCACATCGACGCTCACGACACGATCGAGGATGTGACGGACGACGATGGTGGCCTCATCAAATCTGGACTGAAGAGCGAGCACGTCTCGATCTTTGACTGCGCCTTTAAGCCACACAAAGGCACTCGGAGCCTGCATTACATGGCTCATCTGCGTATGATGGCGGCGGCTCAACCTTTCTTAAGCGGCGCAATCAGCAAAACCGTCAACCTCCCGGAAACCGCCACGGTTGATGAGATCGTCCACACCTATGTCGAAGGCTGGAAACTCGGCCTCAAAGCCATCGCTATCTACCGCGACGGCTCGAAACGTTCCGCTCCGCTCAACGTCAAAAAAACCAAAGACATGGGCGGCATCGAATTCAACGCGCCGATTTCAGTAGGCGCTCTCGCCGACCTCGACTCCGAACTTGTCAGCAAAAACGAAATGCAGGCGCGCATTCTCGACTTGGAAAACGAACTCGCCAAAGCCCGCGCCAAGATCGGACAGCCGAGTCGCAATCGACTCACCGACACCCGCATGTCGCTCACCCACAAGTTCGAGATCGCCGGTCACGAAGGTTACATCACCGTCGGCCTTTACGAGAACGGCGAGCCCGGCGAACTCTTCATCCAGATGTCCAAGGAAGGCAGCACGATTGGCGGCCTCATGGACACCGTGGCCACCCTCACCAGCCTTTCCCTGCAATACGGAGTGCCGCTGGAAAGCCTCGTCAAAAAATTCGCCTACCAACGCTACGAACCGAGCGGCTTCACAAAAAATCGCGACATTCGCAACGCCACCAGCATCACCGATTACGTCTTCCGCTGGCTCGGCTGCCAGTTCATCAAAGGTTACCGCGAAGCCACCAGCCCGCGTGAAACACAGCCCGAGCTGGCCATGAAAGAACTCTCCGAAATGGAGAAAAAAGCCGTCAATCGTCCCGTTGCCAGCCTGTCCCGCACGGCAGAACGCGAAATCATGGATGTCCTGACCAACCGCGTAAACAGCGAAGGCACCCCGGAAAGTCTTATCGGCAGCAACACCCACGCAGATCGGGTCAAGGAAGCTCTCGGCAACATGTTCATGGACGTCATTTGCAGCAACTGCGGCAGCAACAAAGTCATCCGTGCCGGAGCTTGCGGCTGCTGCACCGAATGCGGCACCAGCCAGGGCTGCAGCTAAGTCCGCGCTTCATCCCGCTCCTCAAAAACGTCAGCAGCGTCAGCTTCGGCATTTCGTGCCTAAGTTGCTGATTGATTGTGCGTGCACGCCCTTGCAATCTCTCCTGCCCGCGTAAATTCTTTGCCCACACCATCCCTATTTTATGTCCACCACAGCCACACCCGAACGCCACGAATTCCAAGCCGAGATCTCCCAGCTCCTCGACATCGTCATTCACTCCCTCTACACCGACAAAGAAATCTTCGTCCGCGAACTCATTTCCAACGCCGCCGACGCCATCGAGAAGCTCAAATTCCTCCAGACTTCCGGCAAATCCGTCTTCCAACCCGATCTGGAAACCAAAATCTCCATCGCCACCGACGACACCGCGCACACCATCGCCTTCACCGACACCGGCCTCGGCATGACCCACGATGAACTCATCGAAAACCTCGGCACCATCGCGCATTCGGGTTCCAAGGCATTCTTAAAACAACTCACCGAAAACAAAGGCGACACCAGCCTCATCGGACAGTTTGGCGTCGGCTTCTACGCCGCCTTCATGGTCGCCGACAAAGTCTCCGTTTACTCCCGCTCCTACGAAACCGAAGGCGACAACGCCCAGGGCTGGTGCTGGACCTCCGACGGCAAAGGCGGCTACGACCTCGAACCTGCCGACGACCTCCCGCGCGGCACCAAAATCGTCGTCCACCTCAAAGAAGACGAAAAACAATTCGCCACCAAATACACCATCGAGAGCGTCATCAAACGCTACTCCAACTTCGTCAGCGCCCCGATCGAACTCAACGGCGACAAAGTCAACACCGTCAAAGCCATCTGGAGCCGTAGCAAAAGCGAAATCACCGACGAGGAATACAAGGAATTTTTCCACTTCATCTCGCACGAATCCACCGACCCGCTTTACCGGCTCCACTTCAACGCCGACGCCCCGATTTCGATCCAGTCGCTCCTCTTCGTCCCCGAGCGCAACATGGAAAAAATCACCATGACCCGCGCCGAGTCCGACGTCAGCCTTTACTCGAAGCGCGTCCTCATCACGCCCAAAGCCAAGTCCCTTTTCCCCGAATGGCTGCGCTTCCTGAAAGGCGTCGTCGATAGCGAAGACCTCCCGCTCAACATCTCCCGCGAGACCATGCAGGACTCGTCGTTGATGCAAAAACTCAACAAAGTCATCACCGGACGGTTCCTTAAATTCCTCGGCGAAGAAGCCACCAACGACCCCGAAAAATACGCCAAATTTTTTGCCGAATTTGGCAACTGCATCAAGGAAGGCGCCGTCAACGACTACGCCCACCGCGAGCCACTCTCCAAGCTCCTCCGCTTCGAAAGCAGCTTCACCCAAAAGGGGAAAGTCACCTCCCTCGCCGACTACGTCAGCCGCATGAAAGACGGCCAGACCGAGATCTACTACGTCCTCGCCCCGAACCGCGAAAACGCCGAGACCAGCCCCTACTACGAGGGCCTCAAGGCCAAGGGCTACGAATGCCTCTTCCTCGCCGACCCCTGGGACGAATTCGTCATGGACCACCTCCGCAACTTCGACGGCAAAGACCTCAAACCCGCCGAGAAAGCCCAGATCGAAGTGGAACCCGACTCCACCGCCGACGCCCTTAGCGCCGACGCCGCCACCGGCCTCGCCACCTTCTTCCAGGAAACCCTCGGAGCCGACCGCGTCAACGAAGTCCGCGTCTCCAAACGCCTCGCCGACAGCCCCGCCGTCGCCCTCGAAAGCGACAAAATGCTCACCAGCTCCATGCGCCGCATGATGAAACAAATGAACCCCGGTGGCATGGACATGCCCGACGGCAAACCCGACTTCGAGATCAACCCGCGCCACCCCGTCATCGTCCGCCTCGAAGCCATGCGCGCCAAAGACGCCGACCTCGCCGCCAAAGTCGCCGAGCAAATCTTCGACAGCTCCCTGGCCGCCGCCGGCATGTTGGAAGACCCCAGAGCCATGCTAAAACGCATGAACGACCTCATGGAAAAACTCCTCGCCTAACCCGTTGTAGCGGCGGTCTATGACCGCCGTTCCTCGCGCCATTGGTCAAGCGGTCACAGACCGCCGCTAGATTCTCCCGTCCTCGTTCCCAAGTTGCACTTGGGAACGCATTTATCCCGGAAGCTCTGCTTCCCCTTCAGACGCGCCACCAACGAGCGAAGCCTAGTTTTCAAAACATCAACATTCCCAAGTGCAACGTGGGAACGAGAAAATCCCCATTCGCACGCCGCGGTTCTGAATTACGGCACGAGGGAGATCGCCTGCTCGACGGGCTCGGCGGTTTGCACTTTCGGGTCGAGCGAGCGGCCCCATTGCCAGGCGATGACGGTGATCGTTACCGGGAATTTCGCTCGCGGCGGAAGCGCGGTGAGTTTCAAGGTATTGCCGTCGATGGTGGCGGGACCTTCGCGGACGAAATAATACACGGGCAACCCGGAGTCGGCGGTGGCGGTGAGTTGGATTGCACTGGCGGTGCGGTGGATTTGCGCAGGCAGATGGAAGTCGATTTTCTGCGGCTGCCCGTCGGCGTTGCGAACAGGAATTTGCAGGGTGGATTGCTGCACGGGACGCTTAAACTTCGCATCCCCCGGCCAGGTGGCCACGAACCAGGCGTCGTTCCCACGGCGGTCGCCGAGGAGGGAACTGCGATTCAAATCCAGTATCCAGGTATCGGCGGAAATCTGACGCACGGGGCCGGTGATCCGACGGATTTCCACGGGCGGATTGCCCGCGGGTTTCTCAATGATCTCGCCCTCTTTTTTGCCGGTCCAGCGGGTGGGGCGTCCGCCAGGAACCGTGTCGATGAATGCGCCCGTGAGATGAAAAGTCACTCCGTCGGCCTCGGGCAAAAACTTCAGCCAGACCTGCGGGTGGGTGCCCGGACGTTGGGGAACGACTTCGCCGTTTTGCACGTAACCCACCAAGGCTGCCTGTCCGCGATGCTTTTTCTGGAAAGCTTCCGCCGCTTGGGCGATCTCGCCGTCGAAATACCAGAAGGCTTGCGCCGGGTCGCCCTTGTATTCGCCGACCGGGGCGGCGGGTGCGGACGGATCTGTGTTGATCTGGTAACGGTCCACCAGCCAGCCGGTTTTCGTGGGATCGATCGCGTTCAAAGTCACCGGGCCGACTTTGGGAGTAATCTGCGGCAGCCGGTATTGCGCGGCTTTTCTGAGATAGAGCGCGAGAAATTCCACCTTCTCGTCGGTGGCGGCAAAGTGGCCGTCCGCCGGGCAGCCGAGTCCGCTGAGCGGCATCTGCGGGTGGTCGGCCTTGGTTTTAAGACCGCGCGACATGGATTCATCGGCCCACTCGTATTCGCCGGCGGTGACGAGGCCGGGCACGGTATCCACGCTGCGTCCGGCGACTTGAGGGGCCTCTTTTACATCGGGAACATAAGGCCACTGGCCGCTGAATGAGATGCCGGCCAGCACGCGCTCCGGCTTCCAGGCGGCGATATACCACGGGGTGGAGGCGGCGGCGGAATGCCCGACCGGCACGAGCGGTGCGGTCGTGAGTTCTGTGTAACCCGATTGAGTGGCCAGCGCCTGGAGCATGGCGTCGAAACGCTCGCCCGCGCCGAGATCGAACCGGAAGTTGCGATCGAATCCCGGTGCGACCCACACCTCGGCGAAGCCCAGATCAGCGGCGGCTTTGCGGAAAGTGGGATGCTCCAACACGCCTTCCTCCTCCATGTTGTTATGGCCGAAGATGACGCCGCGCACGCGTTGGCAATTCGGCGGAATCCAGAGGTAGGCACGGGGTTGCTCGGTCTGCCCCGCCATCGGCGGCACGGGGACGGACCATTGCCACTCGGCGGCAGGAGCGACAGTGGGAAGGGTAAAAAGAAAGACCGCAAGCCAGCGGCAGAGGGGAGTGAGGTTCATATCGGAGGGGATCGGGTTTGTAAGGAGAGATGGGGATTTTAGTGTCACTGCGCGGCGACTGGAAACCTAGCTGCGGCTGACTGACGCGGTTTAGATTTATTCGATTCATTCTGGGCACGGGGCGTGCTGAATGTTTACGGAAACCCCACAAAAACAATCCATGCATCTTCATAGAAACATCACTCCCAATGGAGTCGCCAAAAGTCTACTCGCCTTCATTGCCTTTTTGGTGATCGCAGATTTGATCGTGGTCTTTCTCGAATATGTCGATGGCTACAAGACGGCGCTGGGTTTCGTGCCGCTCTTCGACATGGATGTGGAGTTTAATTTGCCGAGCCTTTACTCGACGTTCGGCATTCTTCTGTGCGCCTTTACCCTGTTTCACATCGGGAAAATCGCCGCCGCCGACCGCAGTTCCGAGAGCCGCTATTGGCGGGCGATGGGCGGGGTCTTTGTCTATCTCGCGCTCGATGAATTGATCAGCATCCACGAGCGGCTGGACGGCGTGGTCTCGCATTTTCTCGGGCACAAGATTCATCACCACGAGGGGCCGCTCTGGGTGCTGCCTTACGCGGTTTTGCTGATTTGTTTCGGGCTCTATTTCATTCGCTTCTACCTGCGGCTGCCCACGGAAACGAAGATCCAGTTTTGCCTCTCGGGCGTGATCTACGTGTCGGGCGCGGTCGGCGTGGAGATTCTCGGCAACCCCTTCGACAATCACCCGATGGCCGGCTTCATAAAGGGGCTCTATTCCACCCTCGAGGAGACGATGGAAATGGTCGGCATGGTAATGTTTCTGCGGGCCTTGCTAATTTACCTCGCCAACCACACCCGGAGCGCGAGCCACACTTTGACCTTCCATCTTCAGGGGAAAAACACGCCGCCGCCAAGAGAGCTGGACGATCTTTTCGAGACCAAAGCCGTGCGCCAGCCTGCGGAGCGGAAAACGGCGGGCGTCTGAGAAAATAATCCGTGGCGTCGGCGCGGGTCCGTCGTTATTTGTGGAGAGCGATGCAACTCGACTCCCTAGTTCACCACCTCGACGCCGAGTTGCGCACCGGCGAAATTGCCGACTGGTCGGGCGCGTTGAATGGATTGCAACTCGAGAACGACGGGAGTGTGAATCGGATTGGCGCGGCGGTGGATGCCACGCTGCCGGTGATCGAAAAAGCCATCGGAATGGGAGTCGATTGCCTGCTGGTGCATCACGGGCTTTTCTGGGCGGGAGCGCAGCCGGTGCGGGGCGCGCTCTACCGGAAATTTAAGGCGGCCATGGACGCGAATCTCGCCATTTACAGCTCCCACCTGCCGCTCGACTTGCATCCGACTCTGGGGAATAACATTCAGCTCGCAACCCGCCTCGGGCTGACTCAGCTCGCGCCATTCTTTCCTGAAAAAGGGCAGCTCATCGGCATTCGCGGCGTCTGCGAGATGCATCGCGACGAACTCATCGTTCTCCTCGAAGAAACGCTTGGAACCCGCCCGCACCTCGCTCCCGGCGGACCCGCCATCGTCCGGGAAGTCGGGATTGTGACCGGCGGCGCGGGAGCCGAAATCGCCCGCGCGGCTGCCGCCGGACTCGACACGTTTATCACCGGAGAGGGGCCGCATCACAGTTACGGGATGGCCGAAGAGCTGGGTCTGAATCTTTTCTACGGCGGTCATTATGCGACCGAGACCTTTGGCGTGAAGGCGCTCGCCCGGCATGTCGCGGTGACCTTCGATCTCCCGTGGCAATTCATCGATCACCCGACCGGCCTGTGAAATTTCTCGTTCTCAGTCTCATTGCACTCTTGCTGGCTGGTTGCGAGACCGACCCGGAGTCGCGCGATTTCTTTTACTCGGGCTGGATGCATCCGCAACAGGGCTCCGACGAGCGGATGTATGGCAAAAAAGGCCCGCCGCCAAACGAGGGTGGACGCTCCATGGAATCGCTGGATGAAGTTCCCAGCCGATAGCGCGCCGTTGCCGCGGGCGTTTTTTCAGCGCGATCCGCTGGTCTGCGCACGCGAAATGATCGGCTGCGAACTGGTCTGGGACGAGTGCCGCGGCCGAATCGTCGAGACGGAGGCGTATGCGGAATTTGGCGACGAGGCGTGCCACACGTTTGCGCGTCAGTCGGCGCGGAAATTCATCGCGGAGCAACCACCGGGAGCGGCTTACGTTTACCAAAATTACGGCATTCACTGGCTGCTGAATGTTCTCATCAAAGGCGGGCAGGGGAATGGCTTCGTGCTCATCCGCGCGATCGAGCCGACGCAGGGAATCGAGAAAATGCGCGAGCGCCGCAAGCTGGAGCCGGTGCGCCAGCTTTGCTCCGGGCCGGGAAAACTGACGGTCGCCTTCGGGATCGGGCGCGCCGAGCACGGGTTCGATCTTTGCAGTGATCCGAGTCACGCCTTTTACTCGTCGCAGAGTGCGATGGAAGTCGAATCAGACGTTCGAGTCGGCATCACGAAGGCTGCGCATTTCCCCTGGCGCTTTGTCGAGCGCGGCTCGCCGTTTCTGAGTGTGAAGGTGAAGTCCGGCATCACCCCATAAAAAGACCGGGGCAATCCCCGTAAAGAGATTGCCCCGGCGAAATCAGTGGTAACGATTTACTTGGACATACCGGTCGTCGATGCGCCGGTGGTGCTCATCGTTTCCTTCTTGTGTGCACACGCGCCTAGGCTGAGTGCGCTCGCTGCGATAGCAACGATTGCGAGAATTTTGATAGTTTTCATAGTTATTTCCCTCCTTTCTTGAGCGGGTAGCTCGGTGACAGATTTAGGGGCTGCCAGTGGGACTGACAACACTTAATTCCAAATCTTTCACCTAACCATCGCGTGAAAAGAAAAATGGGGCCCTCTTTTTTTTCCAAAATGGGGTTGTTCTTTCCTGACAAACTCCGCCATCTTGCGCAGTGCCACGGCCCTGGCATTCCTTATTATGCAAGAAGATCTCTCCAAAGTCCTCCTTCACACCTCCACCATTTTCGCGCGGCTCGATGAAATGGCGGCCACCCTCACCGAGGAATACGCCGGGCGCGAGCTCACTGTGCTTTGCCTGATGAGCGGTGCCTTCATGTTCGGCGCCGACCTCCTGCGCCGCATCCCGCTGCCCTTGCGCATTATCTGTCTCAGCGTCTCGTCCTACCACGGCGGCACGTCCACGAGTGGCCAAGTTACCTTCCAGGCCGCCATGCCCGACCTGGAGGGCCGCCATGTTCTCATCATCGACGACATCCTCGACACCGGGCTGACTTTGAGCTGCCTCCGGGAAAAAATCTTCCGCGAAACGCACACCCTCAGCACGAAGATCTGCGTCCTGCTTCGCAAAAACACTGGCGCTGACCGTCCCATCGAGGCGGATTACGTCGGGTTCGACATTCCGAATGAATTCGTCGTCGGCTACGGTCTCGATTTCCAGGAGAAATACCGCAACCTCCCGTTCATCGGCGTCCTCCGAAACGAAGTCGCCGGTCTGTGACCATTCGAATTCAATTCTTTTCGCGGCTGCGGGAGATTGGCGGTTCAGCCGTGCTCGAACGCGAAGTGGCACCCGGCACCACCGTCGGAGCGGCCTTGGCCGAGTTGGAGCGCGATCTGCCGAAACTGGCCGACTGGCAGGGGAAACTCCTCCTCGCCGTCGGAGTCGAATTTGCCCCGCACGACCAGATTTTGCAGGCAAACGATCTCCTTAGTGTGATGCCACCCGTCCAGGGCGGCTGATTTTTTTCCCCAATGATTGCTGCCACACTCCAGCCACATCCGGCGATGATTCTGCCGTTTGCGCTCCTGCTTTTCTGCATCGCCGCCATGCCGTTCGTTCACCGGCATTGGTGGGAAAGTCACTACCCGAAGATCGCGGTCGGTCTTGGACTCATCACGGCTGGCTACTACGTTTTCGCCCTGCATCACCCGGAGCGCATGGCCCATGTGGCGCTGGAATACGTCAGTTTTATCGCGCTCATCGGCAGCCTGTTCGTCGTCTCGGGTGGCATTCATATCCAAGTCAAAGGCGAGGCCACGCCACGGGTAAACGTCCTTTTTCTCGCCATCGGCGGCGTCCTCGCCAGCATCATCGGCACCACCGGCGCGTCCATGCTCCTCATTCGGCCTTGGATTCGGATGAACCGCTATCGCATCACCGCTTTTCACATCGTCTTCTTCATTTTCATCGTCAGCAACGTCGGGGGCGGGCTCACCCCGATTGGCGATCCGCCGCTGTTCCTCGGATTTTTGAAGGGAGTTCCATTCGGATGGGTCATCGAGCATTGCTGGCCCGCCTGGCTGATAACCATGGGACTCCTCCTCGCCGTTTTCCACGTCCTCGACCGGAGAAACTTCCGCCGCGCGCCGCAGACCGTCCGCGACCAGGAAACCGCCCACGAGTCGTGGAAATTCGACGGACTCCATAACCTCCTCTTCCTCGGCGTCATCCTCGGCGGCGTTTTTTGCCCCACGCCCTGGCGCGAAATCCTCATGATCGCCGCCGCGCTCGGTTCGTATTTTTCCACCCGACGACACGTCCATCGCATCAACGATTTCTCCTTTCTCCCGATCCAGGAAGTCGCCTGGCTCTTCGCCGGCATCTTCGCCACGATGGTTCCTGCGCTCGACCTTTTGGAAACCCATGCCGCGTCCCTCGGAGTTAGCCAGCCGATGCAATTCTACTGGTTCAGCGGCATCCTCTCCGGCCTGCTCGACAACGCCCCGACCTACCTAACCTTCCTCGCCGCCGCCTTCGGTTTGCAAGGCCTCAGCCTCGACAACCCCGCCCACATGGAGACGTTTCTGGCCACGCGCACGCACGATCTGATCGCCATCTCACTCGGCTCCGTCTTCTTTGGAGCCATCACCTACATCGGCAACGGCCCCAATTTCATGGTGAAATCCATCGCCGACCGCGCCCAGGTCGAGACGCCCGGATTCGTCGGCTACTTCCTGAAGTTCGCCCTGCCGATCCTGCTCCCGATCTACTTTTTAATCGGCCTGCTTTTTTTCTCACGCTTCCACCTTTTCTGATTTCCTGATTGTAATTCTCCCTCCCGATGGAAACCTGACTTTCCGTCAGCCCTCTCTATTCTCCCAAATGTTTACCGGAATCGTCGAAGAAATCGCCCAGGTGCAATGGTTGCGTCGCACCGCCAAGAGCACCCAGCTCCTCCTCACCAGCCGCTACGGCAAACGCGTCAAACGCGGCGACAGCGTCGCCATCAACGGCGTCTGCCTCACCGTCACCTCGCATCGCGACGACCAGATCGGATTCGAACTCCTCGAAGAAACCCTCAGCCGCAGCAACCTGCGCGACGTCAAACCCGGCTCCCACGTCAACGTCGAACGCGCCATGCGGGCCAGCAGCCGCATCGACGGACACCTCGTCCAAGGCCACGTCGATTGCGTCGGCACCGTCGCTTCCTTTGAGCAACAAGGGGCCGATCACCGGCTCGAAATCCTGTTTCCGCCCGACTTCAGCCATTACATCGCCTTCAAGGGAAGTATCTGCGTCAACGGCGTCAGCCTCACCGTCGCCGAAGCGGGTGAATCGAGCCTCGTCTGCTGGATCATCCCCTTCACCTTTGAAAACACCAACCTGCGCCACCTGCAAAGCGGCGAAACGGTGAATCTGGAATTCGACATTCTCGCCAAATACGTTGAGCGCATGTTGATCCGCCGCGAAGGCTGACTAAATAGCGGCGTCAAGGGACTAAGTATTGGCGTCAGAGGACTAAGTATTGGCGTCAGGGGACTAAGTATTGGCGTCAGCCTTGGAGTGATTGCAAAAAGCGAGCAAAAAACTCTGCGCCGCGCTCCAGTTCGGCGACTTCGATCCATTCGTCCGCCGTGTGGGCTTGCGATATCGAGCCGGGTCCCATCGCTATCGACGGGATGCCCGCCGCTGCAAACATCGCCGCGTCACAAAACCACGGGGCACCGACGGGTTTTGAGCCGAGTTCCATTAAATTCGCGATGAGCGGATGGCCGGTTTCGGTGTGCAGGGCAGGGGATTGTTTGCTGACGGTCACCGTGGCTGTGGGACAAACGAGTTGGATCTCCTGCGTCAGCTGGGCGAGGAAATTTTCCATGCCGGGGATGGTCCGCACATCGACCTCGAGCTGGCAGTTGTCGGGCACGACGTTGATCTTTTGTCCGCCGCGAATCACCCCGGCGCTGATCGTCGGAGAGCCGAGAATCGGATGGAACTCGTCTGCGAGCCGGGGCGCGAGGCGTTCCTCGATGCAGCGCACGACGCGGGCCATGTCGTAGATCGCATTCTTCCCCAACTCGGGCCGCGAGCTGTGCGCCGCCAGACCGTGCGTGGCGACCTCGAGCCAGATGCTGCCCTTGTGGGTGTGGACGATTTCCATGGAAGTCGGCTCGGCGACGATCACAAAATCCGCGAGGTCGTCCGCTGCCGCTGCGATGGAACCGGCCTGGCCCGCCTCTTCATCCATCAGGCCGAGGAAAATGATTTCGTGCGAGAGATCGGCGAGCTGGTGGCGCATCTGCCAGAGCGCCCAAAGTTGCGCGGCCATCGGACCCTTGGTGTCGCAAGCGCCGCGTCCGTAGAGTCGTCCATCGCGCACCTCGCCGCCAAAAGGGGCGACTTCCATTCCACTCACGCCGACCGTATCCGTGTGCGGCGCGAAGGCGAGACGTGGTTTCTTTGCAGTCGAGTTGGAGTGAAATCGGGCAACGACATTGGGCCGTCCCGGGAGGATTTCCACGAGGGAAACGTCGGCCCCAGCCTCACGGAGGAAGCCGCAAAGGTAGTCAGCGATGGCCTTTTCCCCGATCTGATCGGTGCCCGGATCGCCCGCCGGGTTGACGCTCGGAATGCGGATCAACTCACGGGCGAGATCGAGGACGGAGCCGGGCATTTTCATTGCTGCTGGCTGCGATACCAGGCGACAAATTTCGGGATGCCCTCGGCAATCGGAGTCTTGGGGGCGTAACCGAGGAGGCGCCGGGCTTTGCTGATGTCGGCGAAAGTGCGCGGCATGTCGCCAAGCTGCTCGGGGAGGTAATTGATGAGGGCTTTCTTGCCGACGGCGTCTTCGATTTTGGCAATGAGCTGGGCCAGGGTCGTGGTCTCGCTTTCGCCGAGATTGAAGATGTCGAAGAGCTCGCCCTGGTAGTCGATGGCCCCCTGAATGCCCTGCACGATGTCGTCGATGTAAGTATAATCGCGTTGGGTCGAGCCGTCGCCAAACTGGTCAATGGCGATGCCTTGGTCGATCTTTTTGGTGAATTGATGGATGGCGAGGTCGGGACGCTGGCGCGGTCCATAAACGGTGAAGAAACGCAGGCAAACGATGCGGATGCCGTAGAGGTAGGCGTAGTTCGAGCAGATCGTTTCCCCGGCCAATTTGGTCGCCGCGTAGGGGGAAAGGGTCATGCTGAGGCGTTGTTCCTCCGAAAAGGGGACGACTTGCGACGCGCCGTAAACCGACGAGCTGGAGGCGAAGATGAAGCGTTTCACCCCAGCCTCGCGAGCAGCTTCGAGCATGTTAAAGGTGCCCTTGATATTGGTGTCGAGATACAGCTCGGGGTTCTGCATCGAAGGACGAACGCCGGCGCGCGCCGCGAGGTGAACGATGGTGTCGTAACCGCCGTCCTTGACGAGTTTTTTGACCACGGCCTGTTCGCCGAGATCGACCTGATGCAGGCTGATTTGGTCGAGAACACCAGCGAGGTTGGCCTTTTTCACCTCGGGGGAGTAGTAGTCGTTGAAATTGTCGAGGACGCCGACGGTGTCGCCGCGTCGCAAGGCGTGTTCCACTAGATTGGAGCCAATAAATCCGGCGCCGCCGGTCACAAGAAGTCGCATATTTCACAGACAATGGAGGAAGAGATTTCGGTGGTAAAGCACGTTCCTGAGCCGACTTCCATCGCACTCACGGCGATTTGTAAGATGTGGCCGGAAAATATTCGCAATTTGGCTCGGTGGACGATTGACAATAATTTCGCCGGGTGCGATACCACCGAGAGCCAGCAGTGGATTGTCTGGCAAATAAATTTCACCCCAGAAGCACCCCATGAGCGACGAACCTAAAAAAGAAACAGTCAGAATCACCCTTCCACCCCGTCCGATGGGCGGTGGTCCCGGCGGCCCAATGGTCAAGCGCGAGACGGTGCGCATCAATCTTCCCCCGGTCGGAAATACCGCGTCGCAAAACCCGGTGATCCCCCAAGCGGGCCTGCCAACGACTTTGCCGCCGTCGCCTGCTTTTCAGCCGCGTCCGGTGAATCCAGTGCCGTCTATCCCGAGCGCCTCGCCGACTCCGAGCGTTTCGGCAGTGCCGTCAGCAACGCCCTCAACTCCGGCTGCGCCAACATCGCCCCAGCCATTCACGCCATCGGCTCCACAGGCCTTTGCGCCCAAAGCATTTACCCCGATGCCGACAGGCCAGCCATCCGTGGCCGCCGTTCCTCCAGTGGGAACCACTCCGAGCGCTCCAGCTTCGTCTGGTCCCACCGCGGTGCCCGCTTTCCGTCCGGTTTCTCCAGTATCGCCAGTTGGCGCGACTCCCAGTTCGCCCTCGGCTCCGACTGCGACGACTCCAGTGGGAGTTTCAACTCCATCACCGACGCCCAGCGCACCAGCGGCGATGCCTCCGATGGCTCGTCCTATGCCGCCTGTGGCTGGTGGAACTCCTCCGACGGCTCCCGGATTGCCCGGTGGCATCCGCCCAACCGCTCCCGGCGCGCCTGTGACTCCGCTCATTCCGCCGTCGAGCCTCGGCAAACCCGGCATGCCTCCCGCCGCTCCCGGCGTGGGCGTTCCACCTCCTTCCGCACCGACCCTGCCGACGGCAGGTGTTCCTCCTCTCGCGCCAGCAGCACCGATCGCCAAGCCAGCCGTGCCTGCGAATGTTTCCGCTCCGAAAGCCACGTCTGAAGTGGCTCCGGTAACGATGAAACCCAGCCCGAAAAAGGAAACCGCCCGCATCCAGATTCCGGCGCAAGCGAAGGATTTGCCCAAAGCCACCGTGCGCTTGCAGCAAACCGTCCCGCTAACCAATCCGACGAGTTCGATCAAACCCGCGATTTCTCCGGTCACCGTTACCCAGACCGGCGGGGGCGATTCCCTCAGCATGCCGCTCTGCGTGGGCGCATTCGTCTTTGCGCTCATCGCATTCCTGATCCAGCTTTGGATCTTTCTCATCTAATCTTATGGCCAGCGCAAATATCGTCACCGTCACCGACTCTTCCTTCGATTCCGACGTTCTGAAATCCGACAGCCCCGTGCTCGTCGATTTCTGGGCCGAATGGTGTGGACCCTGCAAAATGATCGCCCCGATTCTTGACGAGATCGCCTCGGAAAATTCCGCCATCAAGATCGCCAAGATCGACGTGGATGCCAATCCCGCGACTTCCAGCAAGTTCGGCGTTCGCGCCATTCCGACACTGCTCATCTTCAAAGGTGGCGAAGTGGTGGATAAAATCGTCGGCCTCGCCAGCAAAAAAGCCTTGGTGGACAAGCTGGCTGCGGTCGCCTAAGGCCCGCTTTTTTCCACCGGCATGACCGCTGGTTCGCAACTGACTCACGTCGATGCCACCGGCGCGGCTCGCATGGTCGATGTCGGAGCCAAGCCAGTCATTCAGCGCGAGGCGGTCGCCAGCGGGGAGATCACCTTGTCGTCCGAAGTCATCCGGCTGATCCAGTCGGATGCGATTGCCAAGGGAAACGTCCTCGCGGTGGCTCGCGTCGCCGCGATTCAGGCGGTCAAAAACACGGCGAGTCTCATTCCACTCTGCCACACCCTGCCGATTGATGCGGCCAGCGTCGATTTTGAGTGGAGTTCCAATGGGCTCACCATTCGCTGCACCGTCCGCACCACGGCGAAAACCGGCATCGAAATGGAGGCGCTCACTGGCGTTTCCGTGGCTGCGCTGACCATTTACGACATGTGCAAAGCCGTGGACAAATCCATGTCCATCAACGGAATCCAACTCGTCTCGAAAACGAAAACACCTCTATGAATCCTCAAGTTGGCATCATCACCGTCTCCGACCGCGCTTCCATCGGCGTTTACGAAGACAGGGGCGGCCCCGCACTGGCCGAAGCTTGCAAGAACTACGGTTGGACCGTGGCCGCAGACGTGCTTGTTCCCGATGAGATTGATGCCATCGCTTGCGCCGTCGAATCGCTTGAAGTCCAGGGCTGCCAGCTCATTCTCACCACCGGCGGCACGGGTGTCGCCCTGCGCGATGTTACGCCCGAGGCCATCCGCAGCGTCATGCGAGTCGAACTCCCCGGTTTTGGAGAAATCATGCGCGCCGAGTCGATGAAGATCACGCCGAACGCCATTCTTTCCCGCGCCATGGCTGCCATCGTCGGCAAATCGCTCGTCATCGCGCTTCCCGGCAAACCCAGCGGCGCGGTCGAATGTCTCAGCTTCGTCTCCGGGACGATTCCCCATGCGGTGGAAATCGCCGCCCGCATTCCGACGAGCTGCTAAACGCTACCAGCGCGTCCCAAACCAGCGCAGCCTTGGACTGACCCCGGCCTCGCGATGGATTTTTTTGGCCGCCTTTCGCAACGGATGGAGCAGGCGATACAGCGAGTCGTCCTCGCGCATGGCAAAACGGCGGTCGCCATGTCGCAATTCCCCGCGATGCACCGAGGAAGCCATCCATTCCGAGGCGAGTTGCATGGCATTCATCGAAACGAGGCGAGTCAGATGCCAGCTGTTTCCCAGCACATAGTCCGGTGACGCGAGAATTCGTTCCCCGGCTTTCCTGCGTTCCTCCGTTTTTTGCTGATGACGATGCGGCAGATGGTGGATGATCAAATCTGCGGCAAATTTACTTTTGCGAGACATGCCCTCCCAGCGGTGGCCGCCCTGTTCGATGAGCAGACCGCGGTCGGCGCGAAAGAAGCACTTGTGCAACGGCTCCAGCAGACTCACCGGAATCCGGCCATCGCGGGCATCTTCCCGATTCGTTTTGGACTGCTCCAAAGTCTCAACCGTCACCCAGCGCGCGTGCAAGGCGCAACTCAGCCGCGGGCTGCGCTCCGACATGGGCACAAAATAATTTTGCACCGCCACACGCTGGCCTGGTTCCTCGTCTTTGCAGCGGCGAAAAATCGTCGCCAGTTTCCTGGAACCCGGATCCCAGAACTCGTCCGCGTCGATTGGCACAATCCATTTCGCACCTTGCGCGAGAGCGGTTTGAGCGAGTTCGTTGGTGATGCGTTTTTGCTCGAAGGGCCCGTCGTGTCGCGTCACCGATACGGGTCCCATTCGGCTCATCGTTTCCAGCAACGCCTCTGTGCCATCCGTCGAGCCATTGTCCACGACGTGAATCCGATCCAACCCGAGTCGGAGATGATGCAGCAGGTTGAAAGCAATCACGTCCCACTCGTTGCGCACGACCATCACACCGTGAATGCCCGTCGCTGGCTTGGCTGGGATTTCGCTCATGAAGGGCGTGATGCTAAACCGGCTGCGGGCCGCGTCAATCCGCTTGCTCATCGCGGGGTCACCGCCGATAAATCAGGGACCATGGAATGCCGTCCGACTTTGTTTTTAAATCCACCGTCGTGGCAGGGCTTCGATGGAGGCGCTGGCTCCCGCTACCAGGCGAAACGCGAAGTTCGCTCGTTCTGGTATCCCACCTGGCTCGCGCAGCCGGCCGCTCTGGTGGATAATTCCCGGCTCGTCGATGCTCCGGCGGACGATCTGTCCGTCGATGACGTCCTGAAAATCGCCCGCGACTACGAGGTCGTGGTCATTCACACGAGCAACCCAACTTTGCGCGGCGACGCCTTGCTGGCGGAGGCCTTGAAAAATCAGAAACCGCAAACCAGCGTCGGCCTCGTCGGAGCGCAGGCGGCGGTGCTACCCGACATCACCATCGGCGCTTCCGAGGCGATCGACTGGGTCGGCAGAAAGGAGTTTGATTTCACTTGCCGCGACGTGGCGCTCGGAAAACCTCTCGCCGAAATCACCGGCCTCTCTTACCGGCACGAGGGCAAAATCATTCACAACAGCGAGCGCGCTCTCATCCACAATTTCGACGAATTGCCCAGCGTGATGGACATCTACAAGCGCGATCTCACCATCGAAAACTACGCCATTGGCTACCTAAAACATCCCTACGTTTCCCACTACACTGGGCGCGGATGTCCGGCGCAATGCACCTTTTGCCTCTGGCCGCAGACCGTCGGCGGGCACCAATATCGCGCCAAATCCCCCGCCGCTGTCGGTCGCGAAATGGCGCACGCGAAGTCCTTGTTTCCACAGGTGAAAGAGTTCTTTTTTGATGACGACACCTTCACCGCCTACGCGCCGCGAGCCCGCGAGATCGCCGTGGAAATGGGAAAACTTGGAGTTACCTGGAGCTGCAACGCGCGCGCCAACGTCAACTACGAGACGCTGAAAACGATGCGCGACAACGGACTTCGATTGTTATTGGTCGGCTACGAAAGCGGCAGCCAGGCCATCCTCGATAACATCAAAAAAGGCGTCACCATCGAGCAGGCGAAACGTTTCACCAAGGACTGTCACGCACTCGGCATCACCATCCACGGCACCTTTATCGTTGGCCTGCCCGGCGAGACGCCCGCCACCATTCGCCAGACGATGGAGTATGCCAAGGAACTCGATTTGTTTTCGATTCAGGTCAGCCTCGCCGCGCCATATCCGGGCACGGAATTGTATCGTCAGGCCATGGAAAACGGCTGGTTTCGCGAGGGCGATCTAGTCAACGACGCGGGCCAGCAAATCGCCGCGCTGGAATATGCGGATCTCACCAAAGAGGAAATTTTCGCCGCCGTGGAGAAGTTCTACAAGAGCTACTACTTCCGGTTCAAGCCGATCAGCCGCATCGTGAAAACCATGTTGCGGGACAAGGACGTGATGAAGCGCCGACTGCGCGAGGGCGGGGAATTTTTCAAGTTTCTCCAGTTGCGCGGAGTTCGATAACAATGGCGGCCAAATCCCGCAGTGCCAGCTTCCTCGTTGCCGCAGGAATTTTACTGAGCCGCATCGCCGGGCTCGTGCGCCAGCGGGTCTTTGCACATTACTTCGGACAATCGGCGGCGGCGGACGCCTTCAACGCGGCGTTTAGGATTCCTAACTTCCTGCAAAATCTCTTCGGCGAAGGCGTGCTCTCCGCTTCCTTCATCCCGGTTTATTCGCGATTGCTGGCAGGCGACGATGAGAAAGAAGCGGGCCGCGTCGCCGGGGCCATCGCGTCGATCATTTTGTTAGTCGTCTCCAGCATCGTGTTAGTCGGCGTGCTTCTAACACCGTGGCTCGTCAGCGCCATCGCGCCCGGATTTGTCGGTGAACGCCGAGAGCTCACCATCGTGTTGACGCGCATTCTTTTTCCCGGCGCAGGACTGCTAGTACTATCAGCGTGGTGCCTGGGAATTTTGAACAGCCACCGCAAATTTTTTCTCTCCTACACCGCGCCGGTTTTGTGGAATGTCGTGATGATCGGCGCGATGTTTTGGTGGGGCCGCCATTCGACTCAAAGTCAGCTCGCCGTCTCACTCGCCTGGGCCTCCGTCGCAGGAAGCGCCGCGCAATTTCTCATTCAGCTTCCCGTCGTATTGCGCTGTGCCCCAGCGATTCGGCTCGGCGCGAGCTGGAAAAATCCGGCGGTGCAAATCGTTACACGCAACTTCGTTCCCGTCTTCATCGGACGCGGCGTGGTGCAGCTCAGCGCCTTCATCGACGCGTTGATCGCGAGTCTCCTGCCTATCGGCACGGTGTCCGCGCTGGCTTACGCACAGGTGCTCTACACGTTGCCGGTGAGCTTGTTTGGAATGTCCGTTTCCGCCGCCGAACTGCCCGAGATGTCGTCGGCGCGCGGCACGGAGGAGGAAGTTTTCGCCTACCTGCGGAAGAGGTTGGATAAAGGTCTAACTCGCATTGCGTTTTTCATTGTGCCCTCGGCGATGGCGTTTCTAGCCTTGGGTGATGTTCTGGTCGCGGCGCTTTTTCAAACCGGAAAATTCACTTCCGGGGATGCAAACTACGTCTGGGCAATCCTTGCCGGCTCGACGGTTGGATTGCTGGCCGCGACCCTGGGACGGCTCTACGCCTCCACCTACTACGCGCTGCAAGACACCAAAACTCCGCTCAAGTTTGCCATCATCCGGGTCGTGTTAGTTACGGTGTTAGGATATTGGGCCGCAGTCATTTTGCCAGGCTGGATGGGCTGGAGCGCCGTCTGGGGCGGGGCGGGGCTCACCGCTTCCGCAGGCGTTGCGGGGTGGGTGGAATTTTTCCTCCTTCGCCGCAAGCTTAATCAGAAAATCGGCCCCACTGGACTCCCCGCTGGACTAACTTCACGGCTCTGGACGTCGGCTTTGTTAGCAGCAGGATTGGGCTGGTTGGTAAAACTATCTCTTCCAATCGAGTTGCATCCGATTGTGCGCGCGGCGGTGATTCTGCCGGTTTTTGGAGCGAGTTACTTCGCCTTGGCCGCAATTTTCAAAGTGGAGGAAGCGTTGGCGCTATTCCGGCGATTGCGGCGCTAGCCATTCTACCCGGCTCATCAACACGGCCTGGCCTTTTAGAAGGATCCGGTTGCCTTGAATGCTAACTTTGACCACACCGCCGCGTGCGCTGGCTTGATACGCGGTGAATTCATTTTTGCCTAACTTCTCCTGCCAGAACGTCGCCAGCGTGCAATGGGCGGAGCCGGTGACAGGATCTTCCGCGATGCCGGCGGATGGCGCGAAGAAGCGCGAGATGAAATCGAACTCCGCCGCTGCGCTGCGGCAGGTAACGATGATTCCTCGAACGGCAAACGCCATCAGTCGAGAAAAATCTGGAATTAGCGCGCGCAAAGTCGCTTCATCCGCCACTTCGACTAACAGATCACTGGAACTCCGCAGCACGGAAACTAACTCGCAACCGAGCGCCTCGGCCAGACCGCCCGGAGTCGGGCAGGGGACCGCGATGTTAGTCGGGAAATCCATTTCGATCCAATCGCCCGCACGGCGACATCTGAGCCAGCCGCTGGTGGTGAGAAATCGCGCCTCCTCATTATGATCTAACTCGCCTGTTTTCCACAGAATCATGGCGCTCGCCAACGTGGCATGGCCGCAAAGATCGACCTCGACCGTGGGCGTGAACCAGCGCAGCGACCAGCCGTCCTTGATAGGATGCAGAAACGCCGTCTCGGATAGATTCATCTCGCGAGCGACGAGTTGCATCCAACTCGCATCACGCGGAGCATCGAGCACGCAGACCGCCGCCGGATTTCCTTGGAATGGAATTGCGGTGAAAGCGTCAACGACCCAGAGAATCGTCATGCACTTGGATGTGACGTCTAAATCCAGCGGCCAGCGGGGATGACGCCGTTCTTGGGGATAACGATGATGCCGTCCCTCACGAAGAAGCCGTCGCCGTCCATGTGGTCGGGTTTGCCTTCGGGCGTGATGACGCAGCCGTCGCCGATGCGGGCGTTTTTGTCGATGATGGCGCGGTCCACGACGCAGTTTTTGCCGATGCCGATGGCGGGCAAGCCGGCGGGCGGGGTGGTTTCGTAGAAGTCGCTGCCCATGATGACGGAGTGCCGCACGGTGGCCCCGCTATTGATGATGGATCGGATGCCGATGACGCTGCGTTCGAGGGAGCAGTCGGAGATGATGCATCCGTCGGAGATGATGGCCTGGCGGACCATGGCGCCGTTGATCTTGGTGGCGGGCAGGAACCGGCGGTGGGTGTAGATGGGGCTGTCCTTTTCGAAGAAGGAGTACTCGGGGACGAGGTCGGTGAGTTTGAGGTTCGCCTCGAAGAAGGCGCGAATGGTGCCGATGTCTTCCCAGTAGCCTTGGAAAATATACGCGCTGACGTGCCGCTCTTTGATCGCGGTGGGGATGATGTGTTTACCGAAGTCGGCGAAGTCGTTATCGAGGCATTCCTCGAGGACTTTGCGGTTGAAGACGTAGATGCCCATGGAGGCCTGATAGAGATCGGAGTCGGCTGGCTGGCCGAGTTTCTTGAGGAGGTCGGCTGGAATGCGAAGGGTGTCGAGGACGGCGGGGTCTTTGGGTTTCTCCTCGAAGCGGGTGATGCGGTAATCGGCGTCGCTGTCCATGATGCCGAAGTCGGTGGCGGCAGCACGGGCGACGGGAATGGTGGCGAGGGTGATGTCGGCCTTGGAGCGAATGTGGCTGGCGAGGAGGTCGGCGTAGTCCATCCGGTAGAGCTGGTCGCCGCTCAGGACG
This sequence comes from Chthoniobacterales bacterium, assembly GCA_039930045.1. Lineage (NCBI taxonomy): Bacteria > Pseudomonadati > Verrucomicrobiota > Spartobacteria > Chthoniobacterales > Chthoniobacterales bacterium. The sequence continues at coordinate 76,421 of JBDSQB010000016.1, forward strand.
ATGTAATATTCATACGGGTCCTCGAGGAAGTAGCGCATGTTTTGCCGGACGGCGTCGGCGGTGCCTTGATACCAATGGGAGCCCTCGGGGGTCTGCTGCGCGGCGAGGATTTCGACGAAGCTCTTGGTGAAATGGTCGAACTGGTAGCTGGCGTTGATGTGGCGGTGGAGGGAGGTGCTGTTAAACTGAGTGAGGACGTAAATTTTCCGCAGGCCGGAGTTCAGGCAGTTCGAGATCGGGATATCGACGATGCGATATTTTCCACCGAGTGGGACGGCGGGTTTGCTGCGGTCCTTGGTGAGGGGATAGAGCCGGGAGCCAGCTCCGCCACCCATGATGACAGCGAGGGTTTTCCGAACGACAGAGGGGAGATTGAGGGTATCCATGGCGGGTAGCATTGACTCATTGCGGCGGAAAGTCACGCCTGAACCTTTCACTTTTCAGCGACAATTTTTCCTCCTAAGCTCTGCGCCAACTATGTGTGGAATTGTTGGTTACATCGGTCAGGCAGAGGCGAGTCCCATTCTATTGGACGGGCTTCGGCGCTTGGAATATCGCGGCTACGACTCGGCCGGTCTCGTGACGGTGTATCAGGGCGCGATGCAGATTCGCAAAGCCGTTGGGCGCATCGCCAGTCTGGCCGAGCATCTTGAGAAACAACCCGTCTGCGGCACGATCGGGATCAGCCACACGCGCTGGGCCACCCACGGGCCGGCGACGGAGACCAATGCCCACCCGCATGTCGATGCCAGTGGCCGGCTGGCGATCGTTCACAATGGAGTGATTGAGAATTACCAGACGATCAAGGCCGGATTGGTGGCTGAGGGGCACACCTTCCAGAGCCAGACCGACACCGAGGTGCTGGCGCATTTCATCGGGAAATATTACGACGAGGCGGGTGGGACGCATGGGGCCTCGCGCCTGCTCGATGCCGTGCGTTCCGCGCTGAAAGGCGTCATCGGGACTTACGGCCTGGCTATCACGCATCTCGACGTGCCGGAGGTGATCGTCGGCGCGCGCCGGGGCAGTCCGCTGGTGGTAGGCCTGGGCAAAGGCGAAAACTTCCTCGCGAGCGATCCGCAAGCCATCGTCGCCCACACGCGCGAGGTGATCTATTTGAAGGACTACGACATCGCCTGCGTCGGGCGGGATTCGTTTGAAATCAGCAGTCTCGTGGGCGCAGTGACGGGGAGTTACGAGGTGACCAAGGTGGAATTCACCAGCGACGACATCGAGCTCGGGAAGTTTCCGCACTACATGCTGAAGGAGATCTACGAGCAGCCGAACAGCGTGCGCGACGCCATGCGCGGGCGGCTTTCCAACGAGGACGCGACGGCGATTCTCGGCGGCTTGAACATGACTTCGCAGGAACTCCGTGCCGTCGAGCGAGTGGTTCTCACCGGTTGCGGCACGGCGTCGCACGCGGGCTTGGTTGGCGAATATCTCATCGAATCGCTGGCGCATCTGCCTGCCGAAGTGGAGATCGCGAGCGAGTTTCGCTACCGCAATCTGCCATTGAGCAAGGACACACTAGTCTTCGCGATTTCGCAGAGTGGCGAAACCATCGACACGCTGGCCGCCGTCCGCGAGGCGCAGCGCAAGGGGCAGCGCACGCTCGGCATTTGCAACAACGTCGCCAGCACCATCGCGCGCGAATGCGGTGCCGGAGTTTACATGCACGCCGGGCCGGAAATCGGCGTCGCCGCGACGAAGTCCTTCACCAGCCAGGTGACGGTGCTGACTTTGATTTCACTCTTGCTCGGACGCATCCGAAATCTGTCTGCGACCGAGGGACTGCGTATCGTCAAGGCGCTCGAAGCCATCCCCGGCCAGATCGAGCAAATCCTCACCCAGAGCGAGCACATCCGGCACATCGCGGAGAAATATGCCGACGCCAAGTCGATGCTTTTCCTCGGGCGCCAATACAACTTCCCGATCGCTCTCGAAGGCGCGCTGAAGATGAAGGAGATCACCTATATTTCGGCCCAAGGCTACCCCAGCGCGGAGTTGAAACACGGCGTCATCGCGCTGGTCGAGCCGAGTTTGCCGAGCGTTTTCATCGCGCCGAGCGACGGCGTTTTCGAGGCCAACTTGAACAGCATCGAGCAAGTCAAGGCGCGCCAGGGCCCGGTCATCGCCATCGGCACCGAGGGCGAAACGGAACTCAGCCGCATCGCGGACGACGTCATCCACATTCCCGCCTGCCCCGATTATCTCAGCCCGCTGTTGACGGTGATTCCACTGCAACTCCTCGCTTACCACACCGCTGTCGCTCTCGGTCGCGACGTGGACAAACCCCGCAATCTCGCCAAAAGCGTGACGGTGGAATAAGCTCTAACTCGAAAAGGAAATATTAATGAAATCCGGCTCGATGGCCGGTTTCGGAGTTGGATGCGGACGCGGCTGTGATGCGGGTGCGGTTGTGTCGGATGGTGCGATCAGCCCGCGTAGTTGATCCACCGATTTCTCGATGCTGCTAAGAATGTGAGCCGCCTGCGGATGGGAAATGCGCGCGCCGCGAACGCTGACTAGTGGGGACGGGGGCTGCTCCTGAGCGGCTGTGAGTTCGCTGGCGAGCTTGGCGATTTCCCCGGCATGTTCGCTCTTCATTTTTTCCAATTCCTGCTGCAGCGCGTCGCGGTCGGCGGCGGCTTTTTGCAAGAGGAGGTCCAAGGCCGTGGCGCGCATCGCCTCATTGGCCAGCCGATGGCGCTCCTCCCGCAGCTCCTCGATGTCCTTCTGGAGTTGAGTGAGGCTCTTCTGTGTTTTCTCAAAAACGTGTTTGAGCAGCGCAAACTCGTTCGATTTTCCGGCGAGTTGACACTGGAGATCCTGCGACATGGCGTTGGCTTGCTCGAAGTCGTTTTGCAACGCCTCAAAGTCCGCCCGCAGCGACGCGCTGAGATGGATATTGACCCCGGAACTGGCGGGTTCCTCGGGGGCGGGGGATGAAGCGGAAAGGTCGTCGGGCACAAGCGTGGATTACAAATTCACCTGCAAAGCTAGAAGCAGAACGCGAGCCCAGCCGCAAATGACTGTGCGTTTCTTCCATTTTTTCGAGGACCACTCCCTCTGTAACCCCGAGGGCCGGGCTTGTCCGACTTAGCTGCGCTGCGAGAGAATCTGCCGCTCGTGGGCCTGAACCTCGCGCAGCCAGGCCGCGCCGATGGGCGTGTTCTGGCGGCGACAATATTCATCCCAGACGATGCCGAAGGGCAGCGTTTTCATCTCCTCGATCAAGGCGAGCCGCGAGGTGTTGTCGCCTTGGGTTTCCATTTCGCGGAGCGTGGCGGTGGGTTCCAACAAGGCGATGAGCAGTGCCTTTAACGTGCTGCGGGTGCCGATGACCCAGGCCGCGATGCGGTTGATGCTGGCGTCGAAAAAGTCGAGTCCGATGTGAGTCCGCGACAGGAAATCGCCACGGACGACTTCCTCCATGATGGCGCGGGTCGGGTCGTCGAGGAGGACGACGTGATCGCTGTCCCAGCGAACGCCGCGGCTGACATGCAGGAGAATCTCCGGGACGAATTGGAGCGTGGAGGAAATCTTGTCTGCGACACTTTCCGTGGGATGAAAGTGGCCCGCGTCGAGGCAGTAGAGCTTCTGGTTTTTCGTGGCGTAAGCCAGATAAAATTCGTGCGAGCCGACGACATACGACTCCGACCCGATTCCAAAAAGTTTCGATTCCACGGCGTCGAGGTTATGGCGCGGGTCGAGATTTTCCTGAAAGATCGCCCGGAGCGAGGCTTCGAGGAGTTCACGCGGACCTTTGCGATCGACCGGAATGTCTTTCGAGCCATCGGGAATCCAGACGTTCGTCACGGTCGGCGAGCCGAGCTGGCGTCCCATGTCTGCCCCGATTTTGCGGCAGGCAATGCCGTGATCGATCCAGAACTGGCGCACTTTTTCGTCGGGATGCGTGAGGGTTTTTCCGTCATTGGCCAGTGGGTGCGAGAAATAAGTGGGGTTGAAATCCAAACCGAGTCCGCGTGTCTGGCACCAGTCGATCCAGCTTTGAAAATGTGTGGTGGTGAGGGCGTCGCGCTCCACTTTTCCGGCGGTGAAATCGGCGTAGCAGGCGTGCAGATTCAGCCGATGCCGGCCGGGGATGAGCGAAAAAGCCTTGTCCAGATCGGAGCGCAACTCGTCCAGCGTGCGCGCTTTTCCAGGGTAATTTCCGGTGGCTTGAATGCCGCCGCCGGTGATTCCAGTGCCGGGGTTTTCAAAGCCGCCGACGTCGTCGCCCTGCCAGCAGTGGAGTGAGATTGGTATCGAAGTCAGACGTGCGAGGGCGGCGTCGGTGTCCACGCCGAGCGCGGCGTATGTTTCTTGAGCGAAGGTGTAGGGATTCATAAAATTAGTGGCCTTTTAACCAGGTGCCGTAGCCAATGATGACGGTGGAAAGAATGAGCACCGCGATGCCGGTGGCGATGAGCCGGTGGACCTTCGGGCTGGAGCCTTTCCATTCGCGGAAATAGACGCCCCAAAGGGTGCTGAAAATGATGATGCTCGCCATGTGCAGCGTCCAACTGGCGAAGCCAAATTTACCCATTTGCGTCTCGCCCATGGTGTAGAAGAAAAATTGCAGATACCACGTGACGCCGGCCAGGGCGGAGAACAAATAGTTGCTCAAACGCGGCACTTGGAGGTCACCTGCCGGTGCGCTGGCGGCGGTGTGAGACGGGCCGTGTTCACCTCCGCCCGCTCCACTGTGGCCGGCGTGCTCTGGCTTTACCGTGGCGCTGATATACTGGTAGCCGGTGCGGTTTTTGAGGTTGAGAAACAGGCACCAGATAAAGTTGGTCGTGAAGCCGCCGAGGAGCACAACCACAAGCTTGGGCAGTCCGGTCCAGATAACGTTGGTGCCCGCAGCTAGCGAGGCAGTTCCGATGGGATTGCCAGCGGCCAGGGCAAAGGCGAAGCAAGCGCTCATGATTCCCGAAAACGTGGCGACGAGGAGGCCTTTCTTGAAGTCAAACTCGGCTATCGCCTGCGTCTTTTCGGCACCAGACATTTCCTTTTCCTTGGTCAACCCAGCGAGCGCGGCGATGCCGATGCCGAGCAAACAGACGGCCACGCCAGCGAGGGTGACCTGGCCCGGTGTTGTCGAGGCGATCTGCGCGATGGATTCCGCCACGGGAATGGACGGCGCGAACATCTTGAAGATCGGCGGGAGGAGCGTGCCGAAAGCGGCGCAATAGCCGAGCGCGACACCCATGCCGAGCGACATGCCGAGATAGCGCATGGTGAGCCCGAAGGTGAGTCCGCCCAAGCCCCACATGGCTCCGAAGAAATAGGTCCACCAGAGTGTGGGTGTGGTCTGTTGATGCAGCACGCCGGCGAGATCTTTCGTCATGAGCGACGCCAAGGTGACCGGGCAGATGATCCAGGAAAAGAAGCCGCCGACGAGCCAGTAGGTTTCCCACGACCATTTACGGACGCCTTTGTAGGGCACGTAAAAGCTGCCGGAAGCGAGGCCGCCCAGCCAGTGAAAGAAGACGCCGAGGATGGGATTCATAGGGGAGAATTGTTGTTATGGATGACCAAAGATTCAGGCTGGCCCTGTGTTTGTCGACGCCGATATTCAAAATGTGACAAAGTTTTGGGTTCTGGCACCGCGATGAAAGTCTGCTGAAGCGCTTCGCCCACCGAATCTTTCACTTGGGCCAGCGGAGTCGGCGCGGCAGACGCGAGCGTGGTCCAGAAGGCGAGCAGAAGGATTCTTTGTCATTCGGGAAACGCGTCGGGGGAATATGAGTTTAAGAGGGAAATAGAAAATCAGCCATCATCCGTGAATCCACAGATTACGCCCCCCTTGGCAGGTGCAATACAGTGGAACTCGAACTCAAAAATTTTCGGCATGAACACCCCGGCTTCATCGCCTAAGCTGACCGCAAATTTTATGAAATCCCCCCTGCTGACCCTCGGTCTGTTTGCTGTTTTTTGTCTTTTTTCCGTGAAGGCGGCGGAGCTAACGCCGCTCGTCTTGCCTTTGGGCGGCGCGGCCTTTGAAAACTGGAAGGGCCTCGAATCTACCGCTGGAGCCGCGACTCTGAAATGTCCCAGCGAGGCGGTTTTTCGTTATCCGGACGGCCCACGCGGCGCTTACAAACACGGCTTCCGGAACTTCAATGACGGCACGGCGGACTGGCATTTTTTTTACGGCGTGCAGATGGAGGTGCAACTCGCCGATGGGAGTCCGGTGGAGTTGATCTCGACCATTTTTCCAGCCAGCAAGGACCCGGGCCGGGGCTGGTCGACTCTCACTCGATTGAGCGGTCCGGACTGGCACACGGTCACGCTGCCGTGGTCGGCATTTGGCGCGCCATCCGCGAACCGGTCGTGGTTGTTTCAGGTGAAAGAACTCAAGCTCGCCGTGCGTCCGGTGGATGGAAAATCGGCGGGCCCGCTGCAAATTCGCCATCTGCGAGTCGTCAAAGCGCCCGCTGTTTCCCTGGAAAGCGAAGTCCTCGGAAAAGCCGCCGCCGCCGGTGAGACCGCGACCTACAGCGTTACCGTCGGCAATACATCCGCGGTGCCTCAATCGGTCGTCCTCTCCTTCGCGCCGTATGGCTGGGAAGCCTTTCCGCCGAGTGTGACGCCGTCCGCCTTGGACCTGGCTCCGGGCGAAACCCGGAAGCTGGAAGTGCGCGTGCAGGTTCCCTCAAACGCGCCGGCTGGCGGACACGAAAAGCAGGTGCTCCAAGCCGTCGGCAACGGCGACGCGGCGGCCCGTTCTGAGCTGACTTTCATTACTTCCTCGCGGGTGGCTTACCCGAACATTCTTCATACCAAGGAGCGCTGGGATGAAGTCCGCGCCAAGGTGAAAAATTATCCGTGGGCGAAGCAGGCGCAGGATGAAATGGTCGCCAAGGCCGAGAAATGGCAGGTGCCCGACGTCGCGCCCGCGCCCGGGAACGACCCCGACGACACGATGGGGCCGTTTCTTTTCAAGACTTCTGTCGAGCACGACATGATGGCCTGTGGCGTTTCCTGGCAGCTCACCGGCAATCGTGTTTATGCCGAAAAAATCGCCCGGTTTCTGCGCAATCTCTCCAATCCGGCGAATGGCTACCCGACCACTTTGCGCGGGTGCAATCAGGCGCTCGTGCAGGAGGGGCATTTCTTTCAGCACATCGCGATGGCCTACGACATGGTCCACGAGTCAGGAGTTTTCAGCGAGGCGGATCATCAGCAGATCGAGGCGACGTTCCGGATTTTCATGGAGACGATGAACCTCGCGAGTCTGAATGGCTCGATCAACAACTGGAATCTCTCCGAGGTCACCGGCGCGTTGTATTGTGCGCTGACTTTGCAAGATTTCAGCCTCGCCGAGCGTTTCTTTTCCGGTCCGGCGGGCGTCTGCGACCAGCTCTCCAAGGGAACGATGGACGACGGCTGGTGGTACGAATGTTCGATCAGTTACAACGTCTGGTGTGCCAGCGAATTTTCCCAAGTCGCCCTCGCCTTGCAGCCGTGGGGGATCAATTTCAAGGACATGTGGTTGCCCGCGAGCTATCTGCCGAGCGTGATGCTCAACGCTGAACTGAACGGCGGCGCGAAGCCTGCGGCCGGGGCCGGCCAGCCACCGAATCGGCCCTTTGGCATGACGCCCGAACTTTGGGGGCCGAACACCCGGCCCTATCGGAAAATCACTGATCTCTGGAACAGCCTCCTGCCATATCTCGACTATCGCGGTGTGATGTTTGGCGTGAATGATTCCTCTGAAAATCTGGTTGCCACTCCGCGTGCCGAGGTGGGCGGGCAGCCATTCGAGTTGGCTTATTATCTGTTTCGCGATCCGGCCTACGCGGCCATCGCCCGGCTCTCTGCCAAACGCGATCTGCTCTATGGCGTTCCCCAGCTGCCCGACAAGACCACCGAGCGTTTCCTCAACTCCGCCAGCGCAGACAATGTAGGGCTCGTCATGCTGCGTTCCCAGACGCCGGATCGACCGATTCGCGAGCAGATCCAAGCCGTGCTCCACTATGGCATCCACGGCTGGGCGCACGGGCATTTTGATCGTACAAGCCTGCTTTCGCTGATGCGTTACGGGCGTAGTTTCTACAATCCAGAGATGATCTGGTACGGCTACGAGCCGTTCATGTACAAGTTTTACGTGCAGAACTCGGTCGCGCACAACATGGTCGTGGTCGATCAGAAAAATCAGGAGGCCTCGCCCGGCGAGCGCACCCTATTTCACACGGGGAAAATGATGCAAACCACGTCCGTCGAGACCGTTTCCCGGTGGTCGAATCCACCCTACGGCGGCATGGTTTACGACTACGTGCCGGTGAAAACCTTTGAGGAAAAAACCTGGCGAGAGGGACGTTTCGTGCCGATTCCGGAGAATCCGCCGACGTATGGCACGCTCACCGATTTCACCGAGCCGATCCTCCAGCGCCGTCTGATGGTGGTCACGGATGATTACGTCGTTTTGGCGGATTACCTGAAATCGGAGCAGCCGCACACCTTCGAGAGTCTCTACCAAATGAAGGGTTTTCTCGGCCTCGACGCGCCGGATAAAACGCCGCTCCGGCACGACGCGCAGTGGACTTCCAATCCACTCAGCAGTGCGCAATTTGTCACCGACGCCGACTGGTTTTCCGTCACCGCGCCGGCAATAAGCCGCTTCGAAATACGCTTCGGCCCCGGCGCTGATAACACTGGAACTCGTGCGGAAAACAGCGAGCCGGGCGTGCTCCAGCTCGACGTGCATTCGCTCTGGCCGCAGAAGCAGGAGATCATGGTCGCCACCGCGCCCGAGGATCATGCCGTGGAAAAACGGCTTTTCTACACCGTGCGCGGCGACGGCAAAACGCTGGCCGAGGGAAAATTTGGCGCGTGGATTCTGGGCCAGTCCGAGATCGACGTTCCCCTCGACGGCTTGAAACAACTCGAACTCGAAACCCGCACCGAGCTGGCGAAAATGCCCACGCTTTTCTGGGCCAATGCCCGGATCGTCACCCGCGATGGAAAAGAGATTCCAGTTAGGCAGTTATCAGCGCAATCCGAGAACGTCGTCGCTCCGAAGGCGCCGGGTCAGGATTACTTCGGAGGTCCGATCAAAATCGCCGGCGTTCCCTTCACCGAAGCCACCGCCGCCGAGCCGCAGGATGCGAAAAAATCTGCCTTCGTCCGCGTCGATCTGAGCCAGGTGCAGGCCGTTCGCTTCAAGGCGACGCTGGGGGGCGATTACCCGCTTGGCGACGAAAGCCAGCGTCGCAAAACCTACGCCATCAAGGCTCCCGGCGGGAAAACGAAAGAGGCGCGTTTTCTCACCATCATCGAGCCTCACGAAAACCAATCCGTCATCCAATCCGCCCAAGCCACCGACGCCGATCACATACGAGTGCAACTCACCGATGGACGAGTTCAGGAGATCACCTTGAAGAGTTTCACCGGCCCAAAAAACGAGCCCGCCGTGGAAATTACCGAGACGAAAAACGGAACTGCGATTCGTTCCGAGACAACGCTCCAACCCGCTCCATAACGAATCGCGAGTCTGCAAAAAAGGCCGCAGTCTGAGACTTTTCTGCGGAGAAACCACCTCTAAAAAGAAGTGGTTGCGGGGCTGGGATTTGAACCCAGGACCTTCAGGTTATGAGCCTGACGAGCTACCAGACTGCTCCACCCCGCGTTTGAAGAAGGCGACCATACCAGCACGAAACGAGGGCGCAAGGACGATTTTCAAAAACCTGCCAGCATTAACCTCGCCCAGAGGTATTTTCTGTTTGCTCCCACGGGGCAACTGCATTACTGAATCCATCCCTCTCTGATCGGCTAATTGCCCGGTCTTTGACTTCAGCCTTCTAAATAAGACCCATGATATTTTCCAGTTTTACTCTTCTCGCCCAGGCGACTCCGAATGCCAATCCTTTGAGCAGCCTGCTCCCAATCCTGTTCCTGGTCCCGATTTTTTATGTGCTGATCATTCGGCCACAACAAAAGCGGCAGAAGGAACTGAAAACCCTCATCACCAGCATGAAGACCGGCGACAAGATCATCACCAATGCCGGTCTTCACGGCATCGTCTCGAATGTGAAAGAGAAAACCTTCCTCCTGAAGGTCGCTGACAACGTCAAACTCGAGTTCGACAAGTCGGCCGTGGCCGTGGTCGAGTCCCGTTCCGATGTCGTGGAAGCCTAAGCGCTTCAGCTATTTCCCCACTGATTTATGGTTCTGTCGCCCGCCCTCACTTTCGGTCTCGGCATCGTCCTGCTGATTCTTTTTGCCGTCTATTTTGCCGCCGAGGAGCCGCGTCGGAAACGTATTGCCGGCTTGGTTTTGACGCTGTTTATCACGGCGTTTTGCATTCAGTCGATGACGCCGTTTGATAAGAAGATTCGACTCGGACTCGACTTAAAAGGCGGCACGTCCTTCCTGATGCGCCTCGTCCGCGAGAACGACGATAAAGGCCAGCCGCGGAAAATTTCCAAGGACCAGCTTGATCAAGCCGTCGAGACGATCCGCAAGCGCGTGGATCAATTTGGCACCGGCGAACCCGTCATCAGTCCGCAGGGCGAGGATCGCATTTTGGTCCAGATTCCCGGCTTGAAAACCGAGGATGTGGAAATGGCGCGTCAGCAGTTGGAAAAAGTCGCCAAACTGGAGTTCAAGCTGGTGCATCCCGAGAGCCAGTCGCTGGTTCCGCAGATCGAGGCAGGCACGGCTGTAACTCCTCCCGGTTACCGTGTTCAGACCGAGAAAGTGGATAAAAAAGGCGACAAACCGAACAAGGTTTTGGTGAAGCAGCGCGCAGAGATGAATGGAACTGGAATCGAAGCGGCTTACCCGCAGTTCGACGGCATGAAATATCTGGTGGCGATGAAGTTCACCAAGGAAGGCACCAAACAATTTGCCGATCTCACTGCGAAAAATGTGGGAAATCAGCTCGCGATTGTCCTCGACGGCGAAGTGCAGTCGGCACCTGTGATTCGCGAGGCGATGCCCAATGGGCAGGCGACGATTTCTGGAACCTTTACCGACACGGAAGTGCGCAATCTTTCCAGCGTTCTCGAGAATCCGCTGCAAACTCCTGTGAAAATCGACGAAAGCCGTAGCGTCTCCGCCACATTGGGCCAGGACTCGATTCATTCCGGCATTCTGGCGGGTTTGCTCGGGGTCGTGGTCGTGGCGATTTTCATGGCCATTTATTACCGAACAGCCGGTGTGGTGGCTCTCGTCGGCTTGGTGGTGAACATCGCCATTTTATTTGGTGTGATGTCGCTTTTTAACTTCGTGCTCACACTTCCGGGTATCGCCGGCATCATTCTCACGATCGGCATGGCGGTCGATGCGAACGTCCTCATTTACGAACGGTTGCGTGAGGAACTGGCCACCGGCAAATCCATCATCGCCGCGGTGGAGGCGGCGTACGAAAAGGCTTTCAGCGCCATTTTCGACGCCAACGCTACGACTCTCATCACCGCCGCGATCCTCTTCTGGCAATCCAGCGGACCGGTCAAAGGCTTCGCCGTCACCCTTATGGTCGGCATTATCGCGTCGCTCTTTTCCGCCTTAGTCGTCACCCGCATGTGCTTCGGCTGGATGACACATTTCGGCTGGTTGAAGGAGTTCACCATGATGAACATTCTCTCGAATCCGAAGTTCGATTTTCTCGGCAAACGCAAGATCGCGGTGGCTGTTTCCGTGATTGTCCTGCTCGCTTGCGGGGCCATTTTCGCGCTGCGCGGAGAGAAAAATTTCGGTGTGGACTTTCGAGGTGGCGACTTGCTTTTGATGTCGATGGAAAAACCGATCACCGATGCCGAGGCGCGCGCCGCCCTGGGACGTGACGATCTGGTCGTGCAAAGCGAAACCGCCGGCACTGCCAAATACCTGCAAATTCGCGGCCCATTTGACTCCAGCCCGGCTGTGGCTCAAAAACTGATCGCCAGTTTTCCCGATGCGGGCCTGAAAATCAGCCAGAAAGACACCGTCGGAGCCCTCGTCGGCAAGCAACTCGCCCAGCAATCCCTCATTGCGCTCGGACTCGGCATGTTGGGAATTTTGATTTACGTCACGATGCGATTTGAGCTGTCGTTCGCCATTGGAGCCTTAGTAGCCGTGCTCCACGATGTCGTGATCACGATTGGCATGTTTGCTCTGTTCGGACGCGAGCTTTCGCTGGTCATGGTGGGCGCTGTGCTGACGATTGCCGGCTATTCGATCAACGACACCATCGTCGTCTATGACCGCATTCGCGAAGGCTTGCGCAGTGGTCGCAAAGGCTCCGTGCAAGAAATCATGAACGCCAGCATCAATGAGACCCTGAACCGCACCTTCCTCACCGGCGGCGTGACGCTGATGTCGATGATGGGCCTTTATTTCCTCGGTGGCGACGCGCTCAACGACTTCGCTTTCGCCATCCTGATCGGCATTCTGGTCGGCACTTATTCCTCCGTCTTCATCGCCTCGCCAGTCGTTCTCTGGTGGTCGAAATGGAAAGGCGAAGCACTAGATCGCCAGATCAAAGCCAGCGATCTGGTCGTCGTTCAGGGATGATGTTTTCCCACGTAGTTTCTCAGAAACGCCGGTTGACGACATAACAGAAGCCAGCTAATCTCCACCCTCACTCAACAGATTTTTTAACCAGCCAAAACCACTAAATACATTATGCCAGAGGTAATTGTTCGCAAAGGAGAGCCCATTGATCGCGCTCTTAAAAGACTCAAAAGCAAGCTCGACGCCGAGGGAATCATGGAGGAAGTCCGCCGCCTGCGTGCGTTTGAGACTCCGGTCCAGAAGACCCGCCGCAAGGCCAAGTCCAATGCGAAAAAAGCGAAGCTGAAATTCCGTTTCAACCCAGCCTAACTCGTTTTCCAAAGATTTTCGAAAATCCCGCTGCCCATTGGGTTGGCGGGATTTTTTCGTTTATGACTCCAGCGACCATCTGGCGGAAAGCGCCCGCCGAACGGCATTTGCCGCAGGACGAGATTCATCTCTGGCGCGCGTCGATTCAGGAACTGCTCCCGCAGGCCCAAGTTGCAGACTTATCTGAACAGGAAAGAATCAAACTTGGCGCGCTGAAAAATGAAACCGTCCGAGCGCAGTTTTTCGTGTCGCATTGGCTGACGCGTCAGATTTTGGCCAGTTACCTGCAACTGGCGCCCTCGGAGTTGCAGTTCAATCAGAGCAAAGCTGGCAAGCCCAATTTGATTGGAACTCCGCTGGAGTTCAATCGAAGTCACTCCGGCGGCTGGCTCGTCCTCGCTCTTTCGACAAAAGCAGTCGGCGTGGACATCGAGAAAGTCGGACTGCGCTCTCAAATGGACGCGATTGTCGAACGCTGGTTTGAGGAGCCGGAAAAAGAGGAATTTCGCCGTTTATCGGACGCTGAAAAGCCAGCGTTTTTTCACAGCCGTTGGACGCAAAAAGAAGCCGTCCTGAAAGCCTGGGGAGTCGGTCTGGTTCAGCTCAGCGACTACGCAAAATTCCAGAGAGCGTCCTGGAGCTGTCGTTTTGAGCCCGCGCCCGGCCTCGCTGGCTGCGTCGCCCAAGTGGACCTGACGCCGCGGCAGTTGCAGTTCTATCGGGCCTGAGTCGAGTTCAATACTGCTTGCGCAGATTGCTCGGCAGAATATTCAACTCGTTGCGATACTTGGCCACCGTTCGGCGTGCGATGGGAATGCCGCGTTCCGAGAGAATTTTGACGATGTCCTTGTCGCTGAGTGGACTGGAAGTGTCCTCGTTTTTTACCATCTCGGCGATGCTGCCCTTCACGCTGGTATTGCTCATGTTTTGCCCCGCATCGGTCTGATATCCGGGCGTAAAGAAATATTTCATGTCGAATACACCCTGCGGCGTGGACATGTATTTGCCGGAAATGGCCCGGCTGACGGTTGTTTCGTGCACGCCGACGATGTTGGCGATCTGCACCATGGTCAGCGGCTTCAAATGCGCCGCGCCATTTTCGAGAAACTCCTGCTGATGCTTCACGATCTCGGTCGCGATGTTATGAATTGTCTGCTGGCGCTGGTGGATGCTCTTGATGAGAAACTTCCCGCTACGAATTTTTTCGCGAATGTAATCCTTCACCTCGGCCCCGTTGCCTTCCTGCGACATAAGATCCTTGTAAGTGTTGCTGATGCGCAGATGCGGGATTTGTTCGCCATTGAGGGAAATGGTGAATTCGCCGCTGATTTTCTCCACGTTTACGTCGGGCAGCACGTAGTTATTCGGGTCCGGCGTGAAAACCTGGCCGGGTCGCGGGTCGAGCGTGCCGATCATATTGGCGTGCCGCTGGACTTGTTCGGGCGACATTCCGAGTTTGCGTCCAATCTCCGGAAAACGGCGTTTGCCCAAGTCGGCGAGGTGGTTTTCCACAATGCGATACTCGGCGGAATTTTCTTTGCCCAGCCGCCGAAGTTGAATCATCAGACAATCGCGCAAATCGAGCGCACCAACGCCGACGGGATGAAACCCCTGCACGACATCGAGCATTCTCCGAAAATTTTCCTCGGGAATGCCGGTGTTCATGGACATTTCCTCGGGCGTGGTTTGAAGAAAACCAACGTCGTCGATGTTGCCGACAATGAGTTCGGCGGTGCGGCGATCATCCTGGTCGAGATCGAGCATGTTGAGCTGATCGAGTAAATGCTGCTGGAGCGTTTCCTCGTTCACAATGGAATCGAAGAAAAATTGGCGCCGCTCTTCCTCGTCCGCCGTGCGCCCGGAGTAACTGCTGCTCTGCGCCATGTAATCGCGCCATTCCTCATCGAGTTTGGCTAGCTTCTCAAACTCGTCCTTAAAGTCCTCCATCTCCCGCTGCTTGTCCTCAATGCTCGGCTCGGTGATGTCTTCCTCGATCACGGGATTGGTCTGCATCTCCTGCTGAATGATGTTGCGCAGCTCGATCATGGGAGCTTGCAGAATGGCGAGACTTTGTTGCAACTGCGGTGCGAGCACCTGCTGCAGCGACATGTTCTGGGACTGGTGCATTCCTGAAGCCATTGAGAAGACAGTATCTGGGTATATTTCCTGCTGCAAGACTATAGTGCGGCAAATCGCTCCCCAACACCCACTCTCCCAACGCTCATGAAAATTCCCGTTCCCTATTTGTTGACTGCCGCCGTGCTGGCGTCGCTCGCCTGGATGCTCCCGCTCGGGGCGCAAAGCCCCGCAGGCACCAGCGATGAACTCGTTCCACTCGTGCAGGCGATCACGGCGCAGCAGAAGTTAATCGATGAAAATCAGGCCAGCATCGACAAGAGTCTGGCCACCATTCAGGAAGATCTGCGGCAGGCGAAAATCTACGTCAGTCGCGCGGGCAAAGCCAAGGGAACAAAATAAGCACGAAATGAAACCCATTTATCTCATCCTCACCACGCTCTTTCTGGGAGCCACATCGCTGCGAATCCATTCACAAAGTAAACCCTCGGAAAGCGCCGGAGCCGCTCTGATTCAAATCAAAGCTGCCAACGAATCTTTGATCACGCGTCAGGCCGCGACTTTGGAAGTGCTGAAAGCGATGGAAGCCGACTCGAATCAGCTTCGCATTGTGGCGAAGCGCGGCTAAACCAAAACGTCCTTGTCGCCCTTTTTGATCTCCAGCTTGCGATAAAGCGTCGCAATGCTGATGTCGAGCATCCCGGCTGTTTTCTCCCGGGAATCGTTGTTAAAGGCAAGCGTCTGCTCAATGTAACGGCGCTCCATGCCGCGCACAAATTCGTCGAGTTTTTGGCCGATGCGCCATTCGACGTTCGGTCCATTGACTGTGGTGTCGTGATTATTGGCGACGTGCGGCGGCAAATCCTCGGGCTTGATTACGCCGTTATCGCACAAGGCGCAGGCGCGTTCGACGGCATTTTCCAGTTCGCGCACATTGCCCGGCCAACTGTAGCGACCGAGGAGTTCGAGTGCTTTCGGCTCGATTTTCTTGGGCTCGGTGCTCGTCTGCGACGCGTTTTTGGCTAAAAAATGATTCACCAAAAGCGGCACGTCTTCCAGACGATCGCGCAGCGGCGGGAGTTCCAATGGAATCACAGCCAGGCGGTAATACAAATCCTCGCGGAATCCGCCGCCCTTGATTTTTTCGCTCAGAGCCTCGTTGGCGGCAGCGACAACGCGGACATTGATTGCCACGCTTTTCGTTTCACCAACCCGACGAATATGACGCTCTTGCAGCACGCGCAGCAGCTTGGTTTGCAACGCAGGGGCCATGGAATTCACCTCATCAAGGAAAATGGTGCCCTCGTTGGCTTCTTCGAAAAGGCCCAATTTGTCCTGCACCGCGCCGGTGAAAGAGCCTTTTTTGTGACCAAACAATTCCGACTCCAGCAAGTTTTCAGGTAAAGCCGAGCAGTTGATCGCGACAAATGGATGATGCTGGCGATGGCTGTTGAAGTGTAAAGCCCTGGCGACCAGTTCTTTACCGGTGCCGCTCTCGCCTTGTATCAGGATCGTGCTGTCGGTGTCCGCAACCTTGGCGATGAGATTGTAGATCGCCTGCATCTTGCCGCTTGTGCCGATGATATTCTCAAATTTGTATTTTTCCTTTAGTTCGCGTTTGAGATAGACATTTTCGCGAATGGCCGCTTGGAAATCCAAGGCGCGCTGCACAGTCAACTGTAACTCGTCGATTTTGAAGGGCTTCGTGATGTAATCGAAAGCGCCGAGCTTCATCGCATCCACGGCCGTTTCCACCGAGGCGTAACCGGTGATCATAATCACCGCCGTATTCGGGAGCTTCTCCTTGCACTCTCGGAGGATGTCGAATCCGCCGACTTTTTCCATTTTGATGTCGACGATAACCAGTTGAGGCGCAGCCTTTTCCAACTGATCCAGGGCGGCGACTGAGGAGCTGAATGGCATCGCTTGATGCCCTTTTTCGCGACAGAGAGTGGCGATGACTTCGACCATGGAAGGTTCGTCATCAACGATCATTATTTTGGCCATATTGAAACGATTTTATCTCAACGATGAGAATCGGCAATCCAAAATTGCAACTGATTATCAGAATTGAGTGGAGGCAAATCCGAAGTCGAGCATCTTGGTGCTGTCTTCCCAGATTCCGGGGCGATTCGTATGCAACACGACTGCGAGATATTCGCGCCCGTCGCGGAGGGCGCTGCTCACCAACACCTGCTGCGCCTGACTGGTGTAGCCTGTCTTGATACCGATACAACCCGGATAGCGCACGAGCAGCCGGTTGTGATTGCGGAGCGGCACCATCCCACGCGGCGACTGCCAGTCGAAGGCTTGGGTGCGAACGATTTCGCGGAAATACGGCAGTTGCATCGCGGTCCGGCTGATCAGCGCCAAGTCGTGCGCCGTGGTGTAATGCTGCGGGTGATGCAGCCCGTTGGGGTTCATGAAATGACTGTCAGTCGCCCCCAACTCGGCGGCGCGTTTCGTCATCTTTTCGGCAAAGGCAGCCACGCTTCCGGCGTTGTCGCGGGCGAGGGCCATAGCGACGTCGTTGGCGCTTTTCAGCATCAGACCGAAGAGCAACTGCCTCCGCGTGTAAGTTTCGCCCGGCTTGAGATCGAGCGAACTCGGCTCCACTTTCGTGTCTTCCAACGTGACTGTGACAATGTCGTCCAAGTGGCCGGACTCGATGATCAGCAACGCCGTGAGAATCTTCGTAGAGCTCGCCGGGAAAAAACGCTGGTCCGCATTCTTCTGCCAGAGAAATGTGCCAGCGAAACTATCCATCACTGCGGCTCCCCCGGCGGCCACCACCAATTCACCGGGAGCCGGTTTTACCTCCGCTGATTCGCATGGAACTCCACTGCAAAAAAGCAGGGCAGCCGCGGTGAGGCAGGCGAGCGTTTTCATGCACCGACGACCTCGCCCGCGATCATCATCCAAGGGATCGGGCGTTTGTTTTGCAGGATGGTTTCGTAAACTTCCGAGGTCCGAATGTCTCCCGCCGGGATGGCAATCGCATCCGCCCAAGCACCGGGCCGGAGCACGCCGAGCTTGTCGGGCTGGCGGAGCGATCGCGCCGGATTGCGCGTGACCATTTCCACGATTTCGACCGGAGCAACGTCTGGGAAAGCCTCCGCGAAACGGCGCATTTCGGCAAAGAGATCGAGCTTGTCGTTGCTCGCGAGACTGTCGCTGCCGAGGCTGATATTCGCATTCGCGGCGAGCAGTTTCTCGTAAGGAAACACACCGTGCTGGAAAAACTGGCTGCTCTTCGGACAATGCACCACGTGGATCATTTCCCCCTGCGACCAACGTGCCAGCAGGGCGTAATCGTCGGCGCTCAATTCATTCAAGTGCACCAGCAGCGCGTCCGGTTTCAGGCAGCCATATTCGATGACATAACGCAGCGGAGTCATCCCTCCGCAATCGCTCATGTCGCGCCCGAGACTCTCCAGAAACTCATAGAGCGGGCCGGTGGCGTCGAGCAGCATTTGCATCTCCTCGGAGGACTCGGCGACATGGGTGGTGACGAGCAAATCACCCGCCTCTGCCGCCGCGGTGGACAGCCGGTAAAGCTCCGCCGACGCCGTGTAAGGCGCGTGCGGACTGAGCGCGAAATGAGTCAGCTCCGACTCCGCTGGATGGAAGAAACGCAGGGCGCCGCGCATGGATTCCTCGCTGTGATTGCGCTGGCGGATGTCCAGCATTTCGTAACACCACCATGTGCGCAGCGGGAGCTTCGGCTCGCGATCCAGCAGCTCGGGAAACGACTCGATATTCACCACCGTCGTCGTGCCGTGGCGGAGGAGTTCCGCCGCACCCGCGAGTGTCGCGGCGAGATAATCGTCGTCCGTAAGATTGCGCTTCGCCGCATTGATCCGCTGAATCCATTTCGCAAACGTCGTTTGAGTCAGAATCAAATGCCGCAGCGAGCTAAATTCCAAGTGGCAATGAGCGTTGATCAGGCCCGGCATCAGGATCACCTCGCCGAGATCGACTTTGCGCCCGGCGTGTTGCGCGGCGAGATCGTCATACTTACCGAGAGCCACGATTTGGTCGCCTTCGACGAGCAATCCACCATCCTCGATGGGCGGGGAATCCATGCTGACCAAGTGGCGGGCTCGATAAAGAATCATGCGGGGGCTCTCTTTACCGTCTCGCGGGCGGCGGCGACAAGGATATTGCAACATTCTTCGCAGGGCAGGGGAATGAAACCGCGCCCGCACTCCAGCAGATCGTGACCCAACTCCAATTTCCCTGCTGGCAGACTCGTGATCGCCACCCCCGGCTCGATCTGCCAGGTGATCGTCTTCAGGCAGCGATTCGGTGGGCAGACCTCGCCGATCAACGCGTCGGCTTGTTCGTTGGTGATCTTACCCGCCACGCGATACATGCCCGACTGGCGATTCAACGTCTCGCGCAAATCCACCGGACGTCCGGCCTTTTCCTCAAACGCCGCCGCCGTCCCCAGCATCGCCGGATAGAAAAACTCCAGCGCCCGCACCACGTCCTCAAGACTGCCCAACTCCAGCCGCCAGCCGCGCTGCAACGTCGGCGCACTGCGCAGCGGACGATATTTTCCCGCCGCATCCAGCTTGCCGAGTTCGATAGCGTCCTCCGCCTGCTGATACGACTGCAACTCCCCCGGTTCATCCAGATAGTGATGCAACTCGAATCCTTCCGCCGTCCGCCCGATTCGCACCTCGCCCAAGTCGGCGCGGCCCGCCTCCAGCCACGCGGCTAATTTCTCCGCCAGCTTCATACGGCCAGCGCGTGTTTCTCATCAAACGCCGCCACTTGATCCAGAATCACGTCCGCCAGCAGAGACGATGTCCCGATGGCGCTTGCGTAGTAAAGCTGCCGCCCGCGCAACGGCACCGGATTTTGCCGAGTCGCCCCCGCCTCCATCCCCAGTAACACAGGGATGTCCTCATAACTATGTAACCCGTCTGCGATAAAAAACGGCACCACCACCACATGCTTCAGCGTCGTCAGTTGATCCCACTCCGCCACATTCGGCGACTCCTCCATAAACGCATCCACCACCTCGCCAAATTGCCCCAGCGCCCGAATCCGCGCCACCTGATCGCGGATCGCCCGCGCCGAATTATCATTCAACCCCGTGCCGTGCCCCACAATGATGAGACTGATCGCAGCCAAGTCCACTCCCGGTGCCACCTCGCGGGCGCGTTGCAGGAGCAGGCCCGTCATATTGGCGTGATTCCCCACCGGCTCGCAGTATTTGATTACCCGTCCATCGCGCTCGGTGATTGGCCCATTTAACCCTAACTCCCGCGGCAGCACCGTCTGGGTAAAATACCCTTCGCTAATAAAATTCGGCACCACATAGACCTCGTCCGCCTCCACCATCCGCCAGATCTGACGAAAACTCGGCTCCTCCTTCCAGAAACAGACATGCACCTCGGCAAAAATCCCCCGCGCCCGAATCGTCGCCGCGTGGAGATGCGTCGGCCCGCTGGAATCCGGGTTCAGCGTGGACCCATGCCCGGCCAGAACGAGAGCGCAGCGAGATTTATCCATGCCCTCATCTACGATTGAAACCGCCCTCCCGACAAGACTTCGGCGAAAAAATGCGCCAACCCTCGTTTGGGCGCACTTGGCTGGGAAACTTCAGTTTCTATGGGACTCAGACTTTCGGACGAAACAGAAGCTGAGGCGTGTTGATTTGGCTGTTGGAAGAGGCTTCCAACTTGAAAAGTTCAATAGAGTCCGCAATTTAGGGGCGTCATGCCGAATCTGACTTCGCCTGCCACTCTCCGGGAACAAGCCGCGCTGCTGGATCGCCACATTTTCCATCAGTCGCTGCGGAGTGCGACGCGGGCGGTAATGATCGGTCTCGGAGTTCCCAGTCTGGCGTTGCTGGGGATGATTTTTATTCTCCTCCGTGCCTCGGCCTGGGTGGAGCACACGGACGCGGTGATCGCGCAGGCGCATGAGGTGGAGACGACGATGCTCGCGATGCAGGCCGGGTCGCGGGGTTTCTGGCTGACGCATGAGGAGGCTTTTCTGGCTCCCTACACGGAGGGCGAGGAGGCGCTGGAGGGTCGGCTAAAGGGATTGCAGAATCTGGTGTCGGACAATCCCTCGCAAACGGCCCAAGCCGGGAAAGTGGAGGCTGCCCTGCACGAGTGGCGGTCGCGGCTCGCGGCCTCGATGGCGGAGGAGCGCACCGCGCCGACGAGTCTGCAGCTGGAGGCGAGCGCTGCACTGTCGGCCCGGGCGAGGCAGGAGTTAAAGACCTTTGTCAACGAGGAGGAGCGCCTGCGCGATGAGCGGGTGCGCCGTGTTAAATGGTCGGTGGCCGTGCTCTTCGCCACTCTGGGCGGTGTCGCGCTCGTGGGCATACCTTGGTTGACCCTGCGGTTGAAGAGTCTGCTGCGCAAACTCAATGCCACCTATAGTACGAGCCTCTCGGCGGTGCATCGGCGCGCGGACGAGTTGCATGTGACTCTAAACTCGATCGGCGACGCGGTGCTGGCCACAGATAGCACGGGGCGGGTGGAATTTCTCAATCCCGTGGCGGAGGAGATGACGGGCTGGACGAATGCGGAGGCGCAAGGGAAGCCGCTGGAGGCGGTGTTTGTTATTTTCAACGAGGAGACGGGTGCTACGACCGAGAACCCGGTCGCCCGCGTACTTCGGGAAAATGTGGTCGTGGGTCTGGCGAATCACACCGTGCTGCGTTCGCGACAGGGCGTGGAGGTGGCGATTGAGGATTCTGCGGCTCCCATCCGCGATGAAGCGGGGAAGGTGCTGGGTGTGATTCTCGTTTTCCACGATGCGAGCGCGAGTCGCGAGGCTGTGCGCCTGCTGGGGATCGCCAAGAAAAAGGCCGACGAGGCGAACCGCTCGAAGGATGCGCTGCTGGCGACGCTCTCGCACGAGTTGCGCACGCCGCTCACGCCGGTGCTGTTTGCGGTGGAGTTTATTCGTTCTCACCCGGAGCTGCCCGCCGAATTGCTGGAGGAAGTGGCGATGATCAAGCGCAACATTCAGGTGGAAGTGCGGCTGATCGACGATTTGCTGGATATTTCCAAGATCATCCAGGGGAAGCTGTTTCTGGAGTTGGAGCGGCGGGACATTCACGACTTGATCGTGCTGGCGATGGAGATGGTGCGACCCCAGGCGGTGGAGAAAAAGATCGAGCTGGTTTGCGAGTGCGAGGCGTCGAAGCGGGAGTGGCGGGTGGACCCGGCGCGTTTCCAGCAGGTGATCTGGAATCTACTGCGCAATGCGATCAAATTTTCGCCGGATGGCGGGAGCATCCAGGTCATCACTCGCGAGAAGGAGGGCGGCGGTCTGCGGATCGAGGTCATCGATCACGGCATCGGCATCCAACCCGAAATGCTGGGGCGGATCTTCCAGCCCTTCGATCAGGGCGAACTCCGGGAGAATCATCGCTACGGCGGCATGGGCCTGGGGTTGGCGATCAGCAAAGCCGTCGTGGAAGCGCACGGGGCAACGATTCGAGCGGTGAGCGAAGGCCTCGGTCGCGGCGCGCAGTTTATTGTGGAATGGCCCGCGCCCGACGCGAAGTAACGGGGGGCAGGAGGGTTATTTTGGCCGTTTCAAGCAGCGAATCGCGGCTGTTCTAAAGGGGGGATAAGCCAGAGGCCGGGGCGGCGGCAGAAGGGGCGCGGGCCGCTGAACCGGGGCATGGCGATGCGCGGCACCTATGACTGGAAGTGGGAGCTTCATTAGTCACGGAGTTATAGTTCAAAGTGGGCGGAGTGGAAGTGAGACGATGAGAAACAGTTTACGGCCTTTGCTGGCGATTGCTCGTTTCCGTGGAAGATGCGTTGCGGCTCATCTTTTCCCGCTTGCGGGGCGAATAGGGATTAGGCTTGGCTCTCTCGATCATGCGTTTTGTGTTTCTCTTTTTGTTATTGATGCCGGGCGTGATCGTCGCCGCGCCGCTCGATGGGGTGGGGCAACTGATCGTGAGTGTGGCACCAGACTGGAACTCGAATCAGGGCCAGCTCCGGCTTTTCAATCGAGTGGCAGGGAAATGGCAGCCCGCGTCTCCGGCGATCCCGGTCCTCTATGGAAAGAATGGCCTGGCCTGGGGCCGCGGCGTGCTGGGTCAGGAGCAGGCGGGCGCGCACAAGGTGGAACGCGATAAACGCGCTCCGGCGGGGCTGTTTGCCATAGGTAAAATCTATACCTACGACGCTGCGCTGCCGCCGGGGGCGGATTATCCGTTTCACACCGTGGGGCCGAACGATGCCTGGGTGGATGACCCGCGGCTGCCGCATTACAACGAATTGGTAACGGTCGATCCGCAAAATCGCCCCGAGTGGTGGGAGCGGCAAAAGATGCGGCACAACGACGCGGCTTACCGTTGGCTGGTGGAGATCCGGCATAATCGCGACGACATCGTGCCGGGCGACGGGAGTGCGATTTTCTTTCACATCCGGCGCGGGCCGACGCGGCCGACGGCGGGTTGCACGACCATGGCCGAGGCCGATCTGGTGTCGCTCATTCGCTGGCTGCGGGCTCCGGCGCATCCGCATTATGTGCTGCTGCCAAAGTCGGAATACTTGAAGAAATGGCGCGAGTGGGGTCTGCCGCCACCGGAGGCGATGGAATGAAGCTCTGGATGCGCTTGCTGGAGTGGCTCGATGGGTTTGTGGACGACAAGTTCCGCTCGAACCCCGATGAGTTGCGTCACGCCCGGCTGGTGGTGAACTTCGGCTACCTCGGCGGCATTTTTGGGTTGATCTACTGCTGCTTCTACCTCGCGGTCGGCCACTACTGGGGCGCAGGGATTGTGATGATTTGCACGCTGGGGCTGCTCTCGGTGGCGTTCAGCCGGTTTCAAAACAGTGTGCGCGCGGGGAACCTGATTGCGTTCTATCTCACGCTCGGTTTCGCCGGGTTGTCGGCGGTCGAGGGAGGAGTGGAGGGTCACGCGGTAAGCTGGCTGGCAACGGTGCCGATCAGCGCTCTCGTCCTCGCCAACCAGCGTTCGGGCGTTCTCTGGTTCATCGGCTCGCTCCTGGGAACGATGTTTTTCGCGGGGCTCTACGGCATGGGGTATCGCGTGCCGATTCGCTACGACGCACATTGGCATCCGCTGATCACGGCGATGGGTTACGTCAGCCTCACGCTGTTTGCCGGCATTCTGGGTTTCATCATCGAGGGCGGACGCAAAAGCGCCTTTCTCCGCATGGAGCACGCGCTGAAGAATCTCCGTTTCGCCAACGACCGGCTGGAGGCGCTCAACCAGGAGAAAACGCACATCTTGCAAGTCGTCGCGCACGACCTGCGGAGTCCGTTGCAAGCCATCCTCGGCCACAGTTCGCTCATCGCCGAAGGCATCGTCACCGATCTGCCGCAGGTGCAGGCGAGTGGGGGTCAAATCGTAAAAACGTCGCGACGCATGTCGCATTTGATCGACGATTTGCTCGATCTGAACGCGATGGAGGAGGGCCGTTTCACCCTGAATATCGCGCGGGTGGATTTTTCCGAGATGGTCGTCGAAGCCGTGCAGCATCATCGGTTCGTCGCGCAAAACAAGGACATCACACTGGAAGTCCACACACCGCAGGAGACGGTCTTCGTTCTAGCCGACGCCAAACCGACGCTGCAAATCCTCGATAATCTCCTCTCAAACGCGATCAAGTATTCGGCCAAGGGCACCACGACTCGCATCGCACTGGAACTCCGCGAAAAATTCGCCGTTCTCTCCGTCCAAGACGAGGGCCCCGGCTTGAGCGAGGAGGATCAGGCGAAGCTTTTCCAGAAATTTACCCGGCTCACCTCGCAGCCCACCGGCGGCGAATCCTCCAGCGGCCTCGGACTTTCCATCGCTAAGAAAATGACCGAATCCATGGGCGGCACGATCGGCTGCCGCAGCCAGCTCGGGAACGGCTCGACATTTTTCATAGAATTGCCCGTGTCTGCGGAGAGCGACCTTGTGTGATATTCTAATTCCATGAGCGGGCTCTTTCTCACGGCTGGACGGCGGCTGCGTTTGCTCGCGGAAAACGATCCTCACACCCATTGGTGGAGCCTCGACGAGACGCGTTTTTGCAACCGCTGCGAACACCTCATCGTCGGCCGGGACATCGTCATCACGCTGGACGAGCACGAGGCGCCGCACTTTGCCTGCCCGAGTTTTCGCTGCCCCGGCACCTTTGCAAACTGGGAATATCCCCAACTCCATTTGTAACGTTAATCTAGAGAACCGGGTGTGTCGGCGCTCGCAATCAGGGCGCAGATGCCGCGCTTTTTCGCTGCGCGGATGAACTCAAAAAACTCCGCCGCCTCCGGTCCCCATGGGCGTTCGTCCGAGGCGGCGAGGGCTTGGGAGACGTTCAATCCGCTGCGATAGATCAGGGCGAAAGCGGCCTTGATTTCATTGCGCGTCTCGGGCGAAAACCCGGCGCGTTTGAGTCCGATCGCATTCAGCCCGGCGACGGTGTTGATCTCGGCAGCCATCGTGAATGGCGGGATGTCTTTGCTGAAACCGGAAAGTCCCTGGGCGATGACGAGTCGTCCGATGCGCGTGTGCTGATGCACCACGCTGCCGCCGCCGAGAAAAACGCGGTCGCCCACAGTGACGTGGCCAGCCAGCAGGACGTTGTTCGCGAGGATGACATGGCTGCCGATCGCGGTGTCGTGGCCGAGGTGCGCGCCAGCCATCAGGAAACAATCGTCGCCAATCTGAGTCAGGCCGTTCTCTTTCGCGCCGCGATGAATGGTCACGTTTTCGCGGATGACATTTCGTTCGCCGATGACGACCTGGCTGATGGTCATTCGATTGAAACTCACGTCCTGCGGATCGCCGCCGAGAACCGCGCCGGAGTGGACGATGTTGCTAGCGCCCAGCTTCACAAAGGGATGAATCACCACATGGGGATGCAACTCGCAATCGTCGCCGAGGGTGACATTTGCGCCGATAATCGAGTAAGCGCCGATGTTGACATTCATCCCTAACTCCGCTGCGGGATCGATGATGGCTGTGGGATGAATCATAGGATGCCGCTCTCGCGATAGCTGTAATAACCCCGCTTCGTTTCCGTGGGAACGCCGCAAATGAGGTGATCCATCAGACGCACCTGCATGAGCTGCGCAACCTCGGCCAGACGGCGGGTAAATTGGTTGTCCGCCGAACTCGGCTCGGGATTTCCCGAGGGGTGATTGTGGACAAGGATGAAGGCGTAAGCCTGGCTCGCCAGCACCGGCCGGAAGATGAGCGGAATGTGGGCGACGGTCTCGTTGATGCTCCCCTTGGAAACCTCCTCGATGCTGATGAGATGAAGCTGGGTATTCAGCAAAACGACCTGCAGCGACTCGGTGGAAAGCATCCGCATTTGCGCGCCGAGAAACTGGTAAATGACCTCTGGATTATCAAATGGCTCGGTGGTGATCCGCTCGTAACCAAGCCGATGGCCGAGGGCAAAAGCGGCGGCGAGTTGCACGGCTTTGGCGGGTCCGACGCCCTTGATTTTGCTGAGTTCCTGCACTGAGCAGCGCGCGATGGCGGTGAGCGTCTGGTAGCGCGTGAGCAACTGGTCGGCCAGCTCGAGGACGTGCGTGCCCTCCATCCCAGTGCGCAGGAGAATGGCGATCAACTCGGCATTGGAAAGCGACCCGGCTCCGTGGCGTTGCAGCCGTTCGCGCGGCAGCTCGTCGGCGGGAAGTTCCTTCAGGCGCGCCATTAGATCAAAGGATTCAGGCCTTCACGCGCTCGATCTGGGCACCGAGGTTGTTCAGCTTCTCGTCGATGGATTCGTAGCCGCGGTCGATGTGGTAAACGCGGTTGATTTCCGTGATGCCCTCCGCCTGCAATCCTGCCAAAACCAGCGCCGCCGACGCGCGCAGATCGCTCGCCATCACCGGGGCCGCGCTGAGCCGTTCCACCCCGCGAATGACCGCCGTCGAAGCTTCCAGATGCGCCTGCGCACCCATGCGTTTCATCTCCGAAATGTGCATGAAACGCTGCGGAAAAACATTGTCCGTCACCGTGCTGAGTCCGTCCGTGGTCGCGAGCAAGGCGCACATCTGGGCCTGCATGTCGGTCGGAAAACCAGGGTAGGGTTCGGTGCAAATCTCCAGCGATTTCCCCGCGCCATTGGCTTTGACTCGAATGGAAGTCGCCTCAATTTCGAGGTGATGCCCCGCAGCAATCAGCGCGTCGGTCACGGCCACGAGATGACTCGGATCGAGCCGGGTGATGTTTACATCGTCACCCGCGATGGCGGCGGCGGCCAGAAATGTGCCCGCTTCGATGCGATCGGGGATGACATCGTGTTCGGCCCCGTGGAGTTCCTCGACGCCCTCGACGACGATTCGATGCGTGCCCGCGCCTTCGATTTTGGCTCCCATTTTAATGAGGAAATTCGCCAGATCCACGACTTCGGGTTCCTCCGCCGCGCCGTCGATGACGGTCGTTCCCTCGGCGAGCACGGCGGCCATCAGGACGTTGCCGGTGCCGAGAACGGTGGAGCCAAATTTGCCGCTCAGATTCACGGTGTTGCCGATCAGGCGGCTCGCAAAAAGTTTTACATCACCCGATTGAATCCGCACCGCCGCGCCGAGCGCCTCGAAGCCACGCAGATGCAAGTCGATTGGCCGGTCGCCGATCACGCAACCGCCCGGCAGCGAGACGGTGGCCTCCTTTTCACGTCCGAGCAGTGGCCCGAGAATGCAGACCGACGCGCGCATTTTTCGGACGATCTCGTAGGGCGCGGTCGTCTTGATTTTCTCCGCCTTGATCTGGACGGTGCCGCTGGCGCGCTCGACCTCGGCCCCGAGGCTGCTGAGGATCTGGAGGAGAAAATGCACGTCGCTCAAGTCAGGCACGCGGCGGATGATGCACGGTTCCTTCGTCAGCAGTGTCGCGGCGAGAATGGGCAGCGCGGAGTTTTTCGAGCCGCTGATGCGGACCGTGCCAGTGAGGCGGGGGCCGCCGTGAACGAGAATTTTATCCATGTGGTGCGATGAGAAATCGGGGGACGCCTTGATAGTCTTTTTCGATGCGAATGTCCCGGAAATTTGCGGCGCGCAATAAATCGGCGACCCGCTCCGATTGGTCGTGCCCGATTTCCAGGGCGATGAATCCATTGGAACTCAAATGGGCCGGAGCCTGCGCGATGAGGCGGCGAACCAGATCGAGCCCGTCCGGGCCGCCATCGAGCGCGGACACCGGATCGTGCTGCACCTCGCGGGCCAGCCTCGGAATTTCGCCCGCTGGAATGTAGGGCAGATTGGCCACGATCAGATCAAACTCGCCTGTCGCCGACCCCAGCAGGTCGCCCGATACGAATGCAACTCGACTGGAAAGCTCCAGCAGCGCGGCGTTTTCCCCAGCGAGCGCGAGTGCAGCGGGCGAGAGATCGATGGCGGTCACGTCAGCCTCGGGCCATTCGGCGGCGAGAGTGAGCGCAATGATGCCGCTCCCGGTGCCGACATCGACCACTTTCACGGGCCGCCCTCGCAGCAGCGGCAGGAGGAGTTCGATCAATCGCTCCGTCTCCGGTCGCGGCACGAGCGCACGGGAGTCGCAGCGGAATGTGCGCCCGTAAAATTCCTCCGTGCCGAGCAAATGCTGCAACGGCACCCCCTGGCTGCGGCGTTTCACGAAGTCGCGCAACGGAGCCAGCTCGTCCTCAAATAACTCGCGCTCCGAGTCCATATAGAGCTCGATGCGTTTCACCTTGAGAACATGCGCCACGAGATGCTGCGCATTCAGCCGGGCGCTTTCCACGCCATGTTTCTCGAAATAGCCCGTCGTGGACTGGAGGATTTCGAGGACAGTTTTGCGCGCAGCCATGAGAAGAGGGCAAGGCTTACCAGCGAATCCCCCCAGCGGCAAGTGGGGTTTGGTTCAAGCGGTGAGTCTGCGGTGCCAGCCTGATGTCATCTTCGAGTCGCTCTCACTTCACCTCAAACTCCGCATGGACAATCGTGATGATGTCTTTCTCCAGCGACGATGTGTCGTTGTTGCCCTCGTTGGAGGTCGCAGTTTCATTCGCCGGGTTGATGTTGATGATTCCCATGTCGGCGGTGACGAGTTTGCCGATGGAGGCATTACCGGCGGATTGCAGGATATTCTCGGCTCGCGTGCGGGCATCCTTGGCGGCGGCGGCGAGCATTTCGACCTTCAGGTCGCCCAGCTTGGTATAGAAATAATTCGGTGACTCAGAATTGACCGTCACGCCTTGTTCCAGCAGCGAGGTGATTTCCCGCGAAGCTTTTTCCACTCGCGAGACATCCGTGGAACGCACGGCGACGACCTCGCGACTGCGGAATCCCTTGGAAACTTTGGTTTCGCTGCGGACGGCTGTCGTGGTGCCGGGCAAGACTTTGTCTTCGATCACTTTTTCAAAGAGCTCCTCGGAGGAGGCTGACTGAGGGATGATTTCCTCGGCTTTGATGCCTTGGGCCGTGAGAAAAGCGACCACTTTTTCGCGTCCTTCTCGCGATGTTTTGTAAGCTGCGGCGCGATCTTCGCCTCGGCCTTCCACCGTTGCCTGCCATTGGATCAGATCGGAGACGATCCGTTTTTTGGCCGAGCCAGTGATGCGGATGTTGTGCTTTTCCGGACGGTAGCGAACTTGAAACCACCGTTGGGAAGCGATCGCTGTGCAAAGAACCAAGGCTATCGCAATGGCTAACGAGCCGATAAAGCGAAGATCGAGGGCAGTTCGGGAGGATTCGTCAGGTGTTCTCATAGAGGGGTCGATCACTGCATACTCAGGGACAACCACTTTAGCCATCGCAAACTATGGCGACCTCCCATTTTCCCGTTGGTGGCAGTGGGGGATTTGCGCTAATTTGCGGCGTGCGCAAACTGGTGTCCCTCCTTTTTATTCTCTCGGCAGGGGTGGTCCTTGGGCAGGAGTCGCGGCAGGAAAATGAGTCGGAGGGGATGAAGCGCATCCTGCATCCGACCCTGAATGCGGCGACGGATTTGCAGGACAAGGCGTTCTACGGCGGGGCGGACAAGGGATTTTCCACCAATGCGGGGAATGTGAAGACGTTTCACTGGATCGATCTTTTTCGCCTGAAGGCTTTTGCCGGCTCGAAGAAATACGGCGCGAACGATTACTGGACGGGCGACTACGAGGCGGGCGGAAAAAAGGCACGAACGCAGGGAAATTACACCATTCCCAATGCCGACACGAAGACCGAGGTAAAGACGAATCCGGTGAAGGAAGATCGCGACGCGGGCAAGACGCAGGAGACGCGGGACTACGATAAAAACCGGCCGTTTCTAGTGCCCGGAAAGTCGCAGAAGGTGCTCGACGCGCAGGAGAACTCCAAAAAAGCGCTGACGGTGGACGATGTTAGGAAGCTGCTGAACACGACGCGCTAGCTATTGCGTGGTGGTCCTCGCCTTCGGCTCGTTTTGAAAGTGGGCCAGCGCATCGCCGACCAAAAAAAGGCTGCCGCAAACGAGCAGGGGCGGAGGAGCGACGAGGGCCTGCGCGAGCGATGAGGCGATGTGAACAGGCGCAGAACTAACCTTGGCGATTTGCGTCGCCAGATCGACGGGAGCGAGGCTGCGGGGAGAGCGGGGTGCGAGACAAATCCAACTCGCGGCCAGCGGGGAGAGTGCGCTCAAGGTGGCGTCGATTTCCTTGTCGCCTAACATCCCGATGAGGATGGTCGGTTTCGCTGCCGGGCCATCCGTTTGCCAGGTTTTGACGAGCTCCCCGGCGGCGGCGGGATTGTGCGCTCCGTCGAGGTAAATGCCGGGGCGAATCTGCTGGAAACGTCCGGGCCAACGGACGTTTTTCAGACCGGTGGCGATGCTCGCAGAATCGATTGGAACTCCGATGGTTTGCAGGGCGGAAATGGCGAGCGCGGCGTTCCATTTTTGATGCTCGCCGCTGAGTGCGATGGAACTCGAATCGCAGGGATCGTCGAGGATGGTTAGCAGCGGTGTGGCGCGGCGGAAGACTTCGAGCACTTCCGGCGCTTGCGGCCCGGTGATGGCGGGGATGCCGGGCTTGATGATGCCGGCTTTTTCGGCGGCGATTTTCTGCAGCGTGTTGCCGAGCCATTGGGCGTGGTCGAGGTCGATCCGGGTGAGGACGGATACTGCGGGGGTCACGATGTTAGTCGCATCGAGGCGCCCGCCCATGCCGGTCTCGAGGAGGATGATTTCGCAGGCGTGTTTTTTGAAAAGGAGCAAGCCGAGCGCAGTGGTGATTTCAAAGAAAGTCGGATGCGTTTCCCAGTCGGCGACGATGTCGCGAATGCGGGTGAGGCCGTCGGCGATTTCGATGTTAGTCGCATCGGTGCCGTTGATTTTGATGCGCTCGTTGTAGTGGACGAGATGCGGCGAGGTGAAGAGTCCGGTCGTGCAGCCGGCGGCGCGGGCGACGGACTCGGCCATGGCGCAGACGGAGCCCTTGCCGTTGGTGCCGGCGACGTGGATGATTTTTCTAGTCGGGTTGCAGTCCAATGCGACTGCCAGCCGGTGCATGTTTTCCAGGCCCAGCTTGATGCCGAACATCTGGGTAGAATAAAGCCAGTCGAGGGATTCCCGATAATCCATGGCGACGGCGAAAAGGAGCTAGGCTGCGTGTCGCTTCGGAGTGAAGTAGGTGAGGATTTTCCCGAGGGTGCTGCGCATTTTCCGGCGGTCGCAAATGAGATCAACGAGGCCGTGCTCGACGAGAAATTCCGCCGTCTGGAAACCCGGAGGCAAATCCTGGTGCGTGGTTTCCTTGATCACGCGCGGGCCGGCAAAGCCGATCATGCATTTGGGTTCGGCAATAATCAGGTCGCCGAGCGAGGCGTAACTGGCCATGACGCCGGCGGTCGTCGGATTGGTGAGGATGGAGAGATAGGGGAGTTTCGCCTGGGCGTGGCGGGCGAGCGCGCCGCTGGTTTTGGCCATTTGCATGAGACTCAACATGCCCTCGTACATGCGCGCACCGCCCGAGGCGGAGACGACGATGACGGGGATGCCCTCGGCGGTGGCAAGCTCGATGGCGCGGGTGATTTTTTCCCCAACGACGGAGCCCATGGTGGCGGCGAGAAATGAGAAATCCATCACGGCGATGCTCACGCGGTGGCCTTCGAGCGTGCCAGTGCCGGTGATGACGGCGTCCACGAGGCCGGTGTCTTTCTGGTATTTGCGGAGGCGGTCGGCGTAAGTGGAGACGCCTTTGAAATTCAGCGGATCGACGGAGGCCATGCGGGCGTCGCGCTCCTGAAACGAGCCGGGGTCGAGCAGCAACGCGATGCGTTCACGCGCAGACTGGGTGAAATGGTGGTCGCACTTGGGGCAGACGCGGCTGTTTTCCTCGAGTTCGAGATTGTGAATGACCTCGCCGCAGCTCGGACATTTTTGCCAGAGACCTTCGGGCATATCTTTTTTCTTGGTGTTGTCGGTCTTGATTTTCGGTTTGGAAAAAATACCCATGGGAGTTGCAGTGTTATGGAGTTTCGGAAAAAATCAGCCCCTTGCCACGCAGATGGCGCGGACGCTGGCAGCCCCGCTGGCGAGCAGGACGCGGGCGCACTCGTTGAGCGTGGACCCGGTGGTCAGGACGTCATCGACGAGAACGAGGTGTTTGTTTTGCACAGCCGTATTCTGACTCACGTGAAAGGCATCGTGCAAGTTTTCCATGCGCTCGGCCCGGTCAAAGGAGGTTTGCGTCTGGGTGCGGCGGACGCGTTTCAACGTATGGAGCAAGGGAAAATGGAACTCGGCCGCGAGAATTTCGGCGAGGAGCCGGGCCTGATTGTAACCACGCTCGCGCTGGCGCGTGGCGTGGAGCGGCACGGGAATGAGCGCGTCGATGGGAGTCGCAGTCATCCGCGAGTCGTCGAGCGTGTCCGCCAGCCAGCCGGCGAGCGGGCGGCGAAGGTGCTCGCGGTGATTGTATTTGAAGTCGTGAATGAGGTTGCGGACGAGGCCCTGGGCGTGACGCGACGCGACGGCGCAGGTGAAATGCATGGGCCGATCCTGACAATTCGGACACTGAAATTCCGTGTCAATCGCGCCGTCAAACGGATGCGAGCAGCATTGGCAAAACGGCGGCTTCACCCGGCGCGTGAGGCGGGTGCATTTCGCGCATAGCCAGCCCGATTCGAGCCGACACTGGCAGCCGGCGCAGAGTGGCGGGATCAACAAATCCGCCGCCGTCTGCGTCCAGCGTTGGAGTGTGGGAAACGTCATCGCGCGGAGTTTTTGCGGAGCGTCAGCCAGACTAAAACGAAGAGCAAAAGCATCACGCCGAGTGCTCCGAAACCGATGGTCAGGTCGGTGTCGAACCACGGCATCGCGTTTCGTTTCACGTCATATTTCGCCAGTTTGGTGAAGGAAAATTTGCTCAGGATCACCCCCGAATGCAGGCCGATGGAGAACCACAAACCGCGCGTTTTCATGGCCGCGTAACCGAGCGTGCAGCCGAGGATGAAGAGCGTGCCGCAGCCGGCGAGGACGAGCTGCGGATGCGAGAAACGTTCGAAGGAAAGGGGAATCAAATGGAACCCGGAAAGCCAGGTGACGGACTTGGCGGCGATGACGGTGTCCATCGGTTTCAGGAAGTGGACGACGGCGTAGAGCGCCGAGACGAAGATCAGCGCCCACCAGCGATTCGACGAGCGGGTGACGAGCTTGGTCAGCGCGCCGCGGAAGAAATATTCCTCGATCACGGGCGCGACGATGGCGGTCAAAACCACGCTTTGGACGCGGCTCCAGGGGAGGGGACTTTTCCAGTTCCAGTAATCGAAATGGATCAGCCCAAAGACGAGCGCCGTCAGAACGAAGAACGCCAGGAGGAAGCCGATGACTAAATTTTTGAGCGGAGTTGGATCGTTTTGAGCGAAGAGCACTTTCGCGCCGGGCAAATGCAGCCAGCGGCAGATCGGCACTAGTAACACCACCGCTGCGATCAATATTGCGCGGTGAAAATACCGCTGAAAGTCGCTCTCATGGAGAATCCGCAGCCAGTGATGCTGATGCCCCAGCCAGTTGCCCGCCCAGAAAAGCCACGGGGCCAGCAGTGCGCCAAACAACACGACGGCAGCGAAGTAAACGAGGATTTTAAGGCTGTCTTTCAAGAATGAGGCGGTTTGAAGTGACCCGTTTTTAGAGTGGTCAAGACGCGTCCGCCAGTGAAAAACTGCGCGTGTGCACAACGAACACACATGGAAGGAACGGACCGCTGACGGCGACAAACGCGAGGTGCGCGCGGTGAAATTTGGCGGCAACTGGCGCATCCAGGCCAAGCTCCGCAACGATCCGCAGTGGACCTATTTCGACACGCCGCTGATGGACGATTTGCTGGAGTTGCGCGAGGTGCTTTTTCGGAAATATCAGCGTCGGCGCGCGGCGGTCGAGGACGTGCTTTTGATTAACAGCCTCATCGTCAAACGCGGCGGCGAGTCGAAATATGCCGACTCCGAGTGAAGTCATTGCGCTGGACAAGGCGCACGGCTGGCACCCGTTTACTCCGATGGCGCAGTGGTGCGATCCGGCGCATGAGCCGCTGGTCATCGTTAGTGGCGACGGGCCCTATTTATTCGACTCGAATGGAAATCGTTACCTCGATGGAAATTCCTCGATCTGGACGAATATCCACGGGCATCGGCATCCGAAAATCAACGCGGCCATCGCGGCCCAGCTTGAGAAAATTGCGCACGTTTCGTTTCTCGGTTTCACCCATCCACTGGCGGCGGAACTCGGCGCTCGGCTCTGCGGTTTCTTTCCAGATAACACTCTAACTCGCTGCTTTTTTTCCGACGACGGCTCCACTGCGATGGAAGTCGCCTTGAAAATGTCGGCGCAGTTTTGGGAAATGACCGGCCAGCCGCAGCGGACGCGGTTTGTGAGTTTTCGGTCGGCGTATCACGGCGACACGCGCGGCGCAGCGAGCTTGGGAGACATCCCGCTTTTTCGCGGAGGACTCGGGGCGCAGGATTTTCCAGCGGCGCGGGTTTCCAGTCTGGAGGAGCTGTCCCGCATCGAGGCGAATGACGTCGCAGGCATCGTCATCGAACCCATCATTCAAGGCGTCGCCGGCATGAAACCGTGGCCGGTGGGAATGCTGGCGGAACTGCGCAAATGGACAGAATCGAATGGAACTCACCTCATTTTGGACGAGGTGATGACGGGCTTTGGGCGCACCGGGAAAATGTTTGCCTGCCAGCACGAGGACGTGATTCCCGACTTTCTCTGCCTCGCCAAAGGACTCACCGGCGGCTACCTCCCGATGGCTGCGACGCTGACCAATGAGACGATTTTTCGCGCTTTCCAAGGCGATGTCAGCCGGACGTTTTTCTACGGCCACAGCTACACCGCAAACCCGCTGGGTTGCGCCGCCGCGATGGCGAGTCTGGATGTTTTCGAAGAGGAAAAAACGCTGGAAAACTTGCAGCCAAAGATCGCTTTCCTCGGAGAAAAACTGGCCGAGTTAGGGCGTAATCACGCGGTCAGCTTTCGCCAATGCGGCTTCGTCGCCGGGATCGACGTCCCGCCCGGAACCGGCGCGAAAGTCTGCCTCGCCTCCCGCGCTCATGGATTGCTCACGCGCCCGATTCGCGACACCGTCGTCCTCATGCTGCCGCTCTGCGTCTCGCTCGCGCAGATTGCAGAATCCGTCGCTGCGCTCGATAGTGCCCTCCATGAAGCCGAATCTCGTTAAATGCCCCATTTGCGGGAAGGAAAATGAGTTTTTCTCCGAGCCGACCGGGCCGTTTTGCTCGGCACGTTGCAAGAATGTCGATCTCTACGGCTGGCTCAAGGAGGAATATGTCATTAGCGAGCCGCTGCGCCCCGATCATCTCGCCGAATACGAGGAATTGTCGGGCGAGGATCTCGACCGGCCTTAAAAAGACTTGCGGATTGGAAAGTTAGCCATACGATGTATGGCAATGAAAATGACCATGCATATCGACGACGACTTGTTAAGAAGCGTGATGGCGGAATATGGCTGCGACTCCAAGACGGAAGCCGTGGAGATGGCTTTGCGCGAAGCAGACCGGCGAGCCAAATTGAAAAAATTTGCCACCGCTGGCCTCGGCTTCACCGCCGACGAATTGCGCGATGCCGTGGAGCCCGATTACGATGTCATGAGCCTGCGCGTAGCCGAGGCGCCTGCCCGATATGGAAAATCTGGAAGCTCCGACGCTCGTTGATTCTAATGTGTTCATTGGCCTCATGCGCAAAGGGCTCGACCCGGCGGAGACGCTGACGCAGACCGTGTCGCTGACCGATCTGGCGACGTGCGGCATGGTGCGCCTGGAGGTGCTGCGCGGGGTGAAAAATCCCCGTGTGCGCGACAAGCTCTCCAGCTTTTTCGATGTGCTGCAAAATGTCCCCACCGACAACCGGCTCTGGGAAGAGGCGGCCAGTCTCGCCTGGAAACTCGACCGCGTGGGGCGTGTGCTGCCCGCGCAGGATATTCTCATTGCCGCGTCCGCCATGCGGGTGGGTGCGGTGGTGCTGACGGCGGATGCTCATTTCCAAAACATCCCCGGTTTGCGTGTGAATAAATGGGTGGACTAATCCACCAGTGCGGCGAGCCGTTTTGAGGTTTCGCCTCGAACTGGCAGGCCGTGGGCGAAGCAGATCGTGCTCACATCGAGCGTTGTTAGCAGTTGCAGACTGCGCCGCATTTGCTTGGCGTCGGTGGCGTATTTGTCGGGCAGGGGAGCGAAGGAGAACGAGTCGAGATTGATCACGATGTCGCCGAGGATGAGCAGTTTCTTTTGAGGGAAATAGAACCCGACTTCCCCCGCTCCCGCTCCGGGAAGTGTTAGGACTTCCAATCCATTCAGGCCGTCGGGAAATGGCTCAGTCCCGATGGAAATTTCCGCCGCCGCCTCAGGATGCGCGAAGACGGGAACGCCGTAGCGGTCGCGATAAAACGCAGAGTCGCGCTCGTGGTTTCCATTGGTTAGAAGAATCGCTGACACCTTCGCCGGCAACTCCTCCAATTGACTCAAACCCGAATGTGTTAGTCGAATCGGATCGACCAAATAAAGCATTCCGCCGCAGCCCACCGCGTGGCTGGTGATCTCGACTTTGGCTTGCGCCGAATAGGCCTGCCAGAGATGGACGCCGGGCTGGACTTCCTGAATTTCCTCGGCGGCAGCCATAAGCAAACCGCGAGGTTAGTATTTAACTCCGCAGCCGTAGGGCTTCGACGTACTAACAGTGACCGGATTGCCCGCCATGGCGGCGTCGAGTGTTGACTTCACATAGTTCTCCGCAGTCGCGATGTCGGCGGGATCGGCGGACGGTTTGTTATCAATGCCGCCCTGGTAAATGAGGTTGCCCTCGGGGTTAATGATGAAGATGTGCGGAGTCGTTTTCGCACCGTAGAGATGGCCAACTTTGCCATCGTGATCTAACAATAGCGCCGTGGGGGAGGTCTTCTTCTCAGCGGCGATTTTGTTATACTCCTCGGGAGAATAGTTACCCTGCTTGCCAGTGGCGGAGGAGTTGATGGAAAGCCAGACGACGCCTTTGTTAACATAGGTCTTTTGCAGCGTCTGCATGTTGGAGCTGTCGTAGTGTTTCCTAACAAATGGGCAATCCGGGTTATACCATTCGAGGACCACAAACTTGCCTTTGAAATCAGTCAGCGAATGCGTCTTTCCCTGCGTGTCGGTGAGGGTGAAATTTTCCGCGGGTTTGCCGACTTCCACTGCCGCAAACACAGGCGAAAGAAGTCCGATGAGAAGGAGGGCGAGGAGTTTCATGTTAGCCTGAGACAGAAGGAAGATAGATTGCGTTCAAAGTCGTCCCAAGGCATCAAGCACCGTCTGCGGCGTGAGCAATTCTGGAAGCACCACCGCCGGCCGCGAACGGTCCGCTGGATAGATCAGGTAGAGTGGCACTCCGGCGCGTCCATATTGCTTCAGCACGCGGGTAATTTCCGGGTCGCCGTTGGTCCAGTCGCCTTCGAGAAAGAGGACGTTTTTCTCTCGAAACACCTGCTGCACGGCGGCGGAATCGATGGCGACGCGCTTGTTGACCTTGCAGGAAAGACACCAGTCGGCGGTGAAATCGACGAAGACAATCCGTTCGCCAGCCAGAGCGCGATCCAACTCGGCTGCAAAACTTTTCTGCCCGACTGGCGTTTCTTTCACCGGACGAAACCAGCCCAGCGTCACCGCGATGCCGCCGAGGACGACTAACAGTGCGATCACGCCAAATCTGCGGCTTCCCGGCGACGCGACCGGCGTGAGAAACGCCCCATAAATCCACGCGCCCAATCCGCAGAGCAGGAGCAGCGCGCCGAGGAAAACGATGGCGTCGATGCCGAGTTGACGCCCCACGATCCAGACAAACCAAAGCAGCGTCGCGAGCAGGAGAAACCCCATGAATTCCTTCAGCCGCACCATCCAGAGACCCGGCTTTGGCAGAAATCGCATCCAGCCCGGATTCGCGCAGAGCAGCAGATAGGGCGCGCTCATTCCGAGGGCGATGGCGGCGAACACCGAGAGCAGCGCCGGCGCGGGCTGGGTGAGCGCAAAAGCCAGCGTCGTCCCCAGATACGGCGCCGTGCAGGGCGTCCCGAGGATCGTCGCAAAGACGCCCTGGAAAAACGCCCCGCCGTAGCCGTCGCCCGTGTCGTCCAGTTTCGTCGTGGCGCTGCCGGGCAGGGTGATCTCGTAAACGCCGAGCAGATTCAGAGCGAAGAGGAAAATGAGCACGGCGATCCCGATGTTAAACCATGGGTTTTGAAACTGCTGCGCCCACGAGATTTCCCGTCCGGTCGAACGCAAAATCAGCAGTACCACGCCGATGCCGAGAAACCACGCAAACATGCCGCCAGCAAAGGCGAGCCCGAGCCGAAACACGCGCTGCCGCGACTCGCCCGCTTGTTTGACGAATGAAAACATCTTCAGCGAAATCACCGGCAGCACGCAGGGCATGAGGTTCAGGATCAGCCCGCCGATGAAGCCGAAAAGCAGCGCCGGGAGCAGGGTGAGGCTGGAGGTCGAAGCTGGTGTGGCTTGAGTGGCGCTAGGGGTTTTCTCGCCGACCATTTCGATGAAACTCCCATCCGCAGTTTGCAGGACGCCCGGAATTTTCTTGGCGGGCTCGCTGCCGTCGAGCAGGGGAATGGTGACCGTCAATCCATTGCCGGTTTGCTGCAAAGTCGGATGTCCCACGAGCACGCCATCCGGTGGATTGGGAAAATAATTCGTTTCCGAGCCGTCACCGATGGGCCCGGCGATAAAGAACTCCAGCGCCTTCCCAGTGCTCTTCCATTCCACTTTTAGACTGGGCGCACGCTCCGGGATGCGCTTTTCATACCGCTCAAACTCCGCTCTGTTTTCCTGATTCCCCGGGATGGTTAGTTGCAGTTCCGCCTTGCCCGGCACGCAGAGTTTCTCGCAGACCAGCCAAGACGCCTTCGCCCCAATTTCCACGGGAGTTCCATTCCAATCCTTCGGCGGTGTCACCGTCGCAAAGAGCAGCACCTCGCCCGAGTAAACATACACCTGCAAGCCGCCGTCCTCGTTGTCCACCGTGGGCGCGGGCCATTGCAACTCCCCCGCGACAAACCCCGGCGGGAGCGTCCATTCGATCTTCGTCGGCAAGCCCGAATCGCCCGGATACCGCCAATACGTGTGCCAGCCCTCCGCCATTTTCAGGAGCACGCCCACACGAAATGGCTTTCCCGCCTGCACCTGCGTCGTGTCGGCAATGAGACGCGGCTCTACGAGCGTCTTCCCCTGATAATTCTGCGCCTGCGCCGGCCAGAGCGTTGCCATCCACAGGAGACAGAGAAAAAAGCCGGACCGGAAAAAATTCACCGCACTACCTACCATTCCCCCGCGCCCCGCGCAAAACCGCCCCGCCCGGCACTTGTCCTCAAGTGCCACCTACCCCTCGCGCAACTTCCCGCCCGTCACATAATACATCGCCTGACGCTGCAACTCGTGACCCGTCCGCAGCCCCAGCTTGTCCTTGATCTTGCCGCGATAGCTTTCCACCGTCTTCACACTCACCCGCAACTCCGCCGCCACCGTCTTCGTCGCCGCGCCGCCGCCGATCAGTCGAAAAATTTCCAGCTCCCGTCGCGTCAACGACTCCACCCCATTCGACCGCAACTCCACCCCGCCCGACGCCAGATTTTCCAGCAGCAAACTCTCCACTTGCGGACCCACCATGCGCCGCCCCTCCGCCGCCTCCAGCATCGCCCCGAGCAGCGCCGACACCGGGTCCAGCCGCGTCACATACCCCAGCGCCCCCGCCTGCAACGCCCGTTGCACCGTTGTCGCATCCGCCTGCCCGGTAAACACCACCACCCGCGTCGCAGCCGACCACTGGGGCAAGTCCTGGATCAGCGTAAACCCATCCGCCAGCACCGCATCGAGCACCAGCAAACCCGGCTGCCATTTCGCGCAAAGATCGCGGGCCGACCGGGCGCACGCCGCCTCCGCGCACACCTCCAATCGGTCATGCGCCTCCAGTAAATGACGCACCCCCAGCCGGGCCATCGGCTCGGCATCCGCCACCACCACTTGGATTTTTTTGGACTTAGGCATACATCCCCTTTCAAAAACAGCAATTCGCTGATCCGTTCCTAATCCAATCGATGAGAAAACGGCAACGTAAATAATCAGCTTTTTTCTTAATCCCGAGAAACCCCGCTTCCGGCAAGCCTGAAAGGAACTTCAGCCAAGCCCCGATTACAGGTCTCTGCGATTTCTGTTTTCATCCATCCATGCCCCCACCTCGGATCAACATCGCCTCCGCAATGCGCTCCGGCTGGACCATTTTTCCGCACGGTGAAATCGTCCTACCGCACGGCGGAGCTTTTTCAGCGGAGTTGGGGACGATTCTACCGCACGGCTGGAGAGTTTCACTGCACGGTCAGACCATTCCACCGTGCGGAAGAACCGCCCTGCCGCACGGTCGGCCCCTTTCACCGCACGGCAGAATCTCCCAACCGTGCGGCAGAATGATTCCACCGTGCCGGAAAATCATTTCACCGCGCCGAAAAACCGCTCTACCGCAGTAAAACACCCTCCAACGCCTCCCAAACACCCGCAAACCAACTCCAACACCCGTTCCTCATGGCCAAATCCGACTACATCTCCTCCAACGACGAGGCATTTTCTGCCCAGTTGCTCACCTTTAAGACCAACATTCCCGCCTACGCCACCACCCTGGGAGTAACCCCAGCCGTGGTGACCAGCCAAGCGGCGGACTCCGATTATTTCGCCTACGTCCTCACGGGTCAGGGCCTTATGCGCAATGGCTCCCAGCAGTGGACCTCCTGGAAGACCATCGCCCGCAACGGCGGCACCCCGCCACCCACCGGAGCGCCCATGCCGCCCGCCTTTCCAGCCAGCGTCACCGCCACCGCGCCGGGGATCGAAGTCCGCTTTCGCGCCTTGGTGAAGTCGATCAAGGCGCACGCCAACTACAACATCTCCATCGGCGAGGCCCTCGGCATCGAAGGCACCCAGGAAACCGCGCCCGACCTCACCACCATTCAGCCCGACATCGAAGCCAGCGTGAGCGGCAACCGCGTCAATATCGATTGGGGCTGGGGCGGCAAAGGAGCATTTCTCGACCAATGCGAGTTGCAGGTGGATCGCAGCGACAGCAAAGGCTTTGTCTTCCTCTCCATCGACACCACCCCCGGCTACACCGACAGCACCCCATTCCCAGCCACCCCAACAAAGTGGACCTACCGCGCCATCTACCGAGTGAACGACCAACAAGTCGGCCTCTGGAGCAAGC
Organism: Chthoniobacterales bacterium; assembly: GCA_039930045.1. Taxonomy (NCBI): domain Bacteria; kingdom Pseudomonadati; phylum Verrucomicrobiota; class Spartobacteria; order Chthoniobacterales; species Chthoniobacterales bacterium. The sequence continues at coordinate 117,999 of JBDSQB010000016.1, forward strand.
CGGTGAGTGTGTCGGTGGGGTAACTTCCACCCTAAGTCCACTAGACATGACAAAAAAGATCATACAAAAGCCGTGTTTGTTACTGTGCATTTTGATTGTAATCAATGTATTGGGATGCTCCAACTATTCCTCATATCGTATAATCAGCAAAGACCCGCCTCCGTCTCATGATCCATATCCTGTGCTGAAAAAAAATCCTGTAATTTCTGAGGAATCTTTTAACGTTTATGAGTCGGAAAAGGAAAGCGAATTGTATTATTATGTGCCCCTTCAACTAGAGCCGTTCAAAGGACAGAATACGGAGGTAATGGGAAATGCCCTCTTTAATAAAAATAACAACCATTGGATTTTTTCTATTCCGGTTGGTCCTGCGGCAGGTAGCTACAACTCCGCTTTAGAAAAGCTAAAAGCTATTCACCCCAAAGCAAGTTTAGGATTCTATCCAGTTGCAAACTACAGTATAGCACCGATAACAGACCCTGGGGACCCAAGTATAATATCTAGCACAATTGTAGCTAGCAGCGGAGATCCTATCCTAGCCTTGCTTGTTATACAAACGAAAGGTCGGGAAGCTGGGGAAAGTATAAGAGATCTTCTTGGTTTGCCTTCAGGATTTCTTGCTCAAGCTGTCTTTACCATTCTTGCCAAGGATGGTAACTCTACTCAAGAAATAAGGATACAAGCGAGCATTAGAATCGGCAGTATAAACTTAAGCTCCACCACTCACTAAAACCCCAACAACTAACAACTAACAACTAACAAATTATGATACTACTATACGATATTGCAAAATCTGGCCCATATGCGACGATTTACAGAGACTCTAATGATGCGAATTTATTTTATTTTTCACCAGAATTTGCTGAGGTCAGAATATTGCCTAGTCACCGATTAGCATTTGGCGCTAGAATGTTTCATAAGAATCCAAATATACCCGATGACGGATTTTCGCTTTACAACTTTGGAGTAAAAGCTGTCGTGCCGAGTTCCATTCTTACTAACACTCTTGATGAATTGAAACAACAATATGGTCCCAATGTAAGTCTAGTTGCAATCCCGTCACAAAATCCTACTCTCAGTCCATTAACACAGGGCATTTACACAAATATCAACTGCCAAGCTAATGGAGGTAATATTCATACTGATCTTGCGTGTTCTTTTCGAGTGCCGGAAGATCTGGAACCCGATATGTCGAAGTTCTTCAAATCTGCGTTGGGTTGGGCTGGTGCCATCGATTATAAGGTGCGCACTAAGAAGACATCTTTTGAATGGAAGATTACCGCCAACTGGCATCGGGTTCAGACTCATTTCAAAGCTCAAACCAGCGTGTCTCATTGGTTTGTAAAAACAAACTTGTCCTACGAAACTAGAACGCTTATCGAAAATGACACAATTAAGGTCGAAATAAGTGGGGGTACGCCAAGTGATAAAGAAAAAATTTACACTATGGCAGAAAAAGTGGCCGCGAGACTATTCGTGCAAAGTCTCGAAGAAACGCCTTTACCTGCACACCCCTCAGGGGCCGTTGTCTGTCTGAGCATTAACTATAGCAAAATAGAAGAAGACAAGACTAGCATTAGCATGGGAAGCGAAAGCGATTTCGAAGACCGTGAAATGAGTATCGCTGTGTATGTACAAAATATACCAGCAGACTATTTTTCAGGGTTCGATAAGAAAATTGCAGCCGCTGCAGAGGCGTTCGCGCCAAGTTATCCTCCTGGCTTTGAACTTGGATTTGTGTGAAATATGGAACAGCCCATTTTTAATATTTCCGAGCAGATCGGGCAGAATACGCTACATCCAGATTTTCTTGATTCTAAATTGTGGCACATTGAGCCGCTTCCAAAATGGAGCGTTCTTGATTCCCAAGTTGGTGTGCAACTTGCCATTTTCAGGTCCTTTGTATCTTTCGAAGTTACACAACAAGAAATGGACTCCTTTTCTCAAGCAAAACCAGGATGCCGCTTTTCGTTGATTTCGCCGCTTATAGTCAACGGTCAGCCAATTTCGAATGTTACTACACATTCACCACATTCTATAACAGTCAGAACCCTTCCGAATTTACCTTTACCGAAGTATGCGTTTGAGGCTCTGTTGCGAGTTAATGAGGCCGACTACCCAAGTTTAGAAGCAGCAATCCGAAACGCTTATAATAATAAAACACTATTTCGTGGACCTGTTAATTTTGTGTTGAGCGGAAAGGAACTAGTTTCTTCTGCTGACATTCAGTTGGATTTGCGCAAGGCTGCACTGGACGTTTCTAACAGCCTGCATGGAATTCCTGCACCGTACACTAATTCATTCGAAGCGATCGTTGGCTGGGTTGACCTTAATCTTCCAAATATTGTCAGGCCGATAACAAATATTCCGCTTCCTGCAACGTACAGACATGTCATTGCAACTGAGTTGGCCAAAAGCGTTTTGTTTGAGACTGGGGAATTGGAAGTGTTCGACAATGGGATCAAAACAATGGGGTATGGCGTTCGCCAACCTGTGGAACTTGCCCCCGAAATGAAGATGCACCTTGTAAGGTCGCAATCTCTCACTTTGAACCAGCGAATTTTTTAGGATGAATTGGGCAGTCGAAGATGTGGAGTTGCTCGAAGTCGGTGAGGACGGCTAACGGCGTGCCAGCATTCCACCCGTAACGGAGAGTCTGGAAAGCGGCGTCGGCGTCGGTGCGAAGCTGGATGTGGGGCTTCTTGGCCTCGTAGAAAAAACGGGCATCGCGAAAGTTGGGCGCGACGTGGAAGGCGTAATCAGCGCGACGATTGGCCCCGGCGATTTTCTGCGGGTCCTCGACTTTCACTTCCTGAGCGTAGGGGTTCTTTTGGAGCTGATGGGTTACGTCCCAACCGAGCGCCTGCCAGAGTTTGTCGATGAAGCTGATGCGGGCCTGAGCTTCGGAGTAGCTGGGGGAAAGATAGTGGACTTCGTTCGCGGAGAAGTCGGCGATGAGCTGGCAGACGGCGGCGTGAGCGGAATCGAGGTCGTGGCAGAGCATGATCGGGCTGCATTATGCCTGCGACATCTGCAACGGCGAGAAATTTACTCGGCGGTGATAGTTTAATCGCATGAAAAAAGGCGCGCCCGGTGTGGACGCGCCTTTTTTGTTTATTTGACCGTTGTGAGTTACGAAAAAACTCGCCGGGGTCAGAGTCGTTTCACAGGCGGCGGCGGTGGGTGATGCCGAAGAGGGTGAGGGCGCCCAGGAAGATGGCGCTCCAGGTGCCGGGTTCGGGGACGGCTTGCTGCTGGAAGACGGTGGGGCTGCTGAGGGCGGTGCCGTTGGCGGTGGTGGTGCCGAGGTCGGCGTCGCTGAAGCTGAAGGCGTAGATGTTGCTGGGCCCTGCCACGCCGGGGACGAAGTCGTTGTCGTTGCCGACGTAGAGGGTGTGGATGCCGGGTGAGAGGTCGAGTCCGAAGGTGGCTCCCTCGAGTTTGGCGGGTATGTTGGCATCGGTGATGCCTCCGGTGTTGAGCGCGACCCGGAGGTCGAGGAAGAGGCTTTTCGTGACGGCGTAGGTGAGGAGGTTGGCCTCGCCGCTGATGCCGGTGCCGGCGTTGAGGGCTCCGATGTCCACGGCTCCCGTGAGGTCGATCTTGTAGAGGCGCTTGACCACGGCGGTGGTGCCGTCGCCCTTGCCTTTGCCGTCGCGTTCGAGGACGAGGAATTCGTGGCTGTTGATGGCGAGGATTTCGCTGCTGTTGTAGGTCTTGCTCTTGTCGATGAGGAAGTTGTCGTAAACGTATTCGTGGGTGGTGCCAGTGGCGATGTCGATGGTGACAATGCGGTTGGCGCGCCCGCCGTCGCCGCCGTCCTGGGCGAGCGGGCTTTGCATGAATCCGATGAGAGTCGTGCCGTCGGGGGTGATGGCGAGGCCTTCCATGCCTTTGTTGGTCACGCGGCCAGAGGCGGTGTTGCTGCTGATCTCGGTGGCTCCGACGGAGTTTTGATTGGCGATGGCGTAGCCGGCGGGGAGATTGTAGGTGGCGGTGCGCTGGCCGGAGGCGCGGTCGAATTTATAGACGTAGGGGCCGTATTCGTCGGCGATGAAGACGCTCTGGCCATCGTTGGAAACGCGGATCGCCTCGGGGTCGAAGCGGGCGTTGTTGACATTGGCCGAGGTGCTGCCGCCCGTGCTGCCGAAGTTGTCGGAGCGTCCGTTGAAGTAATAATGGCTGGCGTCGTTGGCTGCCGGGGTGGCGGCACCGTAGTTGAGAGCCGTCGGGCTGTAGAGCAGGGTGGTGCCGGTGAGCGTGGGAGTGAGGGTGTAGGGCAGGCTGCCAGAGGCGGTGTTGGTGAGAGCGAGGTTCAGCGTCTCGAACCGGCCCGTGTAGGAGGTGGTGTTATCAATCGCCGCGCCGCCGGTGTAGGTGGTGGCATTGGGCCCGCGATCGGGCGTGGCGACGAAGGTGGTGCCGCCGGCCCAGGCGAGCCCGGAGCCGATGCCGCCGAAGACGTTGTTGCTGTCCACGCCATTTTCCAAAAGATTGGTCTGCGTGGAAAAGTCTGTGGTGTTGCCAAAGGTGCCGATGGCGATGAGGCTCGGATTGGCGGAGACGGGTTGAATGGCGAGCAGCGCGGCGGCGGCCAGACTGGCGGAGAAGATGTGTGAAGCGTGTGGTTGCATGGAATGGCGATGGTTGGGTTGGTTCGCGCAGGGGACCGGGTCCTCTCCGCGCCGATCCTTATGCAACACAACCGGGCCGCTGGCACGCGGTGTATGGTTACGTTTTCATGACAGAGGGAATTTGACACAGCGGGCCAATAATTGTCTCCTCCCACTCGCCCATGCATCATCAACGCAGCAAAACTCTTGGACTTTCCCTCGCGGCGCTGGGCGTGGTCTATGGCGACATTGGCACGAGCGTGCTCTATGCCTTTAAGGAATGCCTGCATCACGGGTTGCAGACCACTCACGAGATCATTGGCGTGCTCTCGCTCATTATCTGGACGCTGTTTCTCCTCGTGGGCATGAAATATCTCGGCCAGATCATGCGGGCCGATAACCAGGGCGAGGGCGGCATTCTCGCGCTGCTTTCCCTGACGGGTCCAAAGGGCCAGCCGCGCCTCGGCCGCTCCGGCTTGGTGATCGTGGCCGTGGGCATCGGCGGCGCGGCGCTCTTGTATGGCGATGGAGTGATTACCCCCGCGATCTCGGTCTTGTCGGCGGTGGAAGGTTTGCTCATCGCCACGGAGAAACTCAGCCCATTCGTCGTGCCGCTGACGCTGGGGATTCTCGTTGGATTATTCGCGCTCCAATACAAGGGCACGGGGTTGATCGGGAAATTTTTCGGGCCCGTCATGCTGGTCTGGTTCGGCACGTTGGCGGTGTCGGGCATCATTCAAATCACCAATCATCCCTCCGTCCTGCACGCGCTCAATCCGCTGGAGGGTTTCCAGTTTCTGATCCATCACGGCAAGGCCGGATTGGTCATCATGGGCAGCGTTTTCCTCGTCGTCACCGGCGGCGAAGCACTCTATGCCGACATGGGACATTTCGGGCGCAAACCCATCGCCATCGCGTGGAATTGCCTCGTTTTTCCCGCACTCATCCTGAACTACCTCGGGCAGGGCGCACTCGTCCTCACCAACCCTGCGGCGCGGGAAAATCCTTTCTTCTTCATGGTGCCCGAGGCGCTGCTTTATCCGCTTGTCGCCCTGGCCACGGCGGCCACCATCATCGCCTCCCAGGCGCTCATCTCCGGGGCATTCTCCTTGACCATGCAGGGCATTCAGATGGGCTACATCCCGCGGATGGAAATCCTCCACACCTCGCAGGAGGAGCACGGGCAAATCTACATTCCGAAGCTCAACATCATGCTCGCCATCGGGTGCGCGGCGCTCGTTCTCACCTTCCAGAGTTCCACCGCACTGGCCAGCGCCTACGGCATTGCGGTCACCCTGACCATGCTCTCGACCACGTTCCTTTTCTACTTTGCCTCGCAGCAACTCTGGGGCTGGCACTGGGTGCGATCCGTCATTTTCTGCGCCCTCTTCGGCTCGCTGGAGCTGGTTTTCTTCGCGGCAAATTCCTTGAAAATCCTCCACGGCGGCTGGTTTCCGCTCGTCGCTGGCGCTCTCATTTTCACGATCATGACCACTTGGAAAACGGGTCGCCAGATTTTGCAAAGCCGGCTCTCACCTGGCATGCCGCTAGATGATTTTATCTCCTCCATCAGCCTCGCCGGAACGCTCTCCGAGGAGAACAAACTGCATCGCAGCCACGGCACGGCCATCTTTCTCGCGAGCAATCCCGTAGGCACTCCCAATGCCTTGGTGAAGAACATCAAACACAACCAAGTCGTCCACACGCGCAATATTTTCCTCACCATCCTCACCGACAAAAGCCGCGCCTACGTGCCCGTCGAGGAGCGTGCGGAAGTGTCGGATCGCACCGAGGGCTTCTGGCGCGTGGTCACGAGTTTCGGCTTTATGGAGAGCCCGCACATCGCCGAAGTCGTGCGCGCCGCCAAGGAAAAAGGGCTCATCATCCAGCCCGAGCGTACCACGTTCTTCGTGGGCAAAGAGCGCATCGTCGCCTCCGGCAAACCCGGCATGGCGCTCTGGCGCGAGCATCTTTTCGTCTTCTTGAGCAAACACTCCGAGAACGCCGCCGACTTCTTCCAGCTCCCGCCCGACCGCGTTTACGAAGTCAGCCAGGTCGTGGAGATCTGAGTCGAGTTCCAATCGATTCTCCGCGCGGAGCAGAAAACTAGTCCACTGAACGCGAAACGTCTTTTTGGGGCCTGTAAACGTCTCCACGCGGTGGGTAAACGGCTGCCGCAGGGTAGAAAACGTCTGCGCACACCCCGGAAACGTCTCCGAGTGGGCTGCAATCGTCTTTTTGCCCCAAGTAAACGTCTTTGGGACGCCCGAAAGTCGCTTTCGGGTTAGCCCGAGACGACGACGCTGAGTTTTTTGCCTTTGAACTCGATGCCGTTGAGCTTTTTCAGGACGGACGTGAGCTGACTTTCAGCGATATCGATCAAAGTCGCGTGGTCCTGGAGAATGATCGCGCCGATGTTTTCCTTTGGGATCTTGGAGGCGCCAGCGATCACGCCAACGAAGTCGCCGGGGAAGACGCCGTCGTCCCGGCCGATGTTGAATTTGACGCGGGTCATGCCTGGCTCGTGGGAGAGCGGCTCGGCGTTGTCCATGTTTTTGCGGCGTTTGGAGGGGCCACGATCTTCGAATTGATCGCCGCCAGCAGGCCGGTCGCTGAAGGTTTCTTCGCGGCGTTCGCGGCGATTGGCTGGCGGGGCGACGCGGGCACCTTCATAACGTGGATATTCGCGCTGGCCGCCGCCGAAGTTTCCCTGCGGACGATCATCTCGGGAAAAGCCGCGATCTCCACCGCGCTCGGGACGCTGCGGGCGATCCTCAAAAATGGGCTCAGGGTTTTGCTCGGAGTTGAGCAAGTGAATGAGGGCCGATGCGATGTCCGTCGGCTGGTGCCCTTGGGACAGGAGTCGGTCGATGAGATCGTCGTGTTTCTTGTATTTGCCGCCTTCGAGGGTCTCGCGCAGGGTGTCGAAGAAGACGTTGACGCGCTTGACCTCGACCTCGTCGGCAGACGGGATTTTTTCCCGGCGGATCTGGCTTTTGGTGAAACGCTGGATGTTTTGCAGTTTGTAAACTTCGCGGCCGGCCACAAACGTAATCGCGCGGCCCGTGCGCCCGGCGCGTCCGGTGCGTCCGATGCGGTGAACGTAATCCTCGCCGTCGTGCGGCAGATCGTAGTTGAAGACGACTTCGATGTCGTCCACGTCGAGACCGCGCGCGGCGACGTCCGTCGCCACGAGAAACTCGATCTGGCGCTTGCGAAATTTATTCATCACCCGCTCACGGAAAGCCTGGGAAATGTCGCCGTGCAATTTATCGGCGGAATAGCCACGGGCGACGAGGTGATCGGTGAGTTCGTCGCACATCATCTTGGTCGCGCAGAAAATGATGCCGAGCTTGATGTCCTGGAGATCGATCAGGCGGCAGAGGACTTCCAACTTCGAGCGGCGATCCACTTCGTAATAGACCTGCTCGATTTGCGGAACGGTGAGTTCCTTCGACTCGATCTTCACGCTTGTCGGGTTCTTCGTGAAGGTGCGAATGAGGTCCTGGATCGGCTTCGGCAGGGTGGCGGAAAAGAAAACCGTCTGACGCTCCACCGGCGCTTGTTTCAAAATCGTGCGGATGTCATCCACGAAACCCATGTCCAACATGCGGTCGGCCTCATCGAGGATGATCATTTTTAACTGGTCGAGCCGGAGCGACTTGCGGTCGAGGTGATCCATCACGCGACCTGGAGTGCCGATGATGATTTGCGCGCCGTTTTGCAGGCCGCGGAACTGGCGCTCGTAGGATTGGCCGCCGTAAATGGGGAGTTCGCGCACGCCGCGTTTGAACTGGGCGAGCCGGGCAATTTCCTCGGCGACCTGCACGGCGAGTTCGCGCGTCGGACACAAGATCAGCACCTGCGGCGCCTTCAGGTCGCCATCGACTTTTTCAATCGCGGGAATGCCAAACGCGGCGGTTTTCCCCGAGCCGGTCTGTGACTGGCCGACCACATCGACGCCCGTCATGAGCACCGGAATCGCGGCGGATTGGATGGGTGACGCCTCCTCGTAACCGACCTTGTCGATCGCCTTCAACAACTCTGGCGATAGGCCAAGTTCCGTAAATAATTTCTTCTGCATCGGCCCTATTTAGCGCGGAATGGCCCAAAAGTCCGTCGAAATCTGGATGAGTCCGAGACAATCCGCTTTAGGATGCGCCTTTAGCGTCGCCAGCGCCTTGTTTCAGATACCAGTGATAGGTGCTGGCGATGCCGTCGCGGAGGTTGATCTCTGGCATCCAGCCTTGCTCGCGGAGAAGCGTGCTGTCCATGAGCTTGCGCGGCGTGCCGTCGGGCTTGCTAACATCGAACTCTAACTCGCCTGTAAACCCCACGACTTCGCAGATGATCTCGGCCAGCTCGCGAATGGTGACGTCGTCGCCGTAACCGACATTGATCAGGTCGGGAGCGTCCGATTTTTCCAGCAGAAACCGGCAGGCGCGGGCGAGGTCGTGATTGTGCAGAAACTCCCGCCGCGGCGTGCCGCTGCCCCAGATGCCAACGCTTTTGTCGCCGCGCTCCCTGGCCTCATGGACCTTGCGGAGGAGCGCCGGGAGCACGTGAGACGACTGCAAGTCGAAGTTGTCGCCGGGGCCATACATGTTAGTCGGCATCGCACTGGTGAAGTTCGCGCCGTGTTGTTTGCGATAGGCGGCGCAGAGTTTGATGCCTGCAATTTTGGCGATGGCGTAGGCTTCATTGGTCGGCTCTAGCGGACCGGTGAGAAGTGACGATTCCAGGATCGGCTGCGGGGCAAATTTCGGGTAAATGCACGAACTGCCGAGAAAGAGCAATCGCTGCACGCCGGAGTCGTATGCGGCTGAAATGAGGTTGTTTTGGATCTGCAGGTTTTGCAGCAGAAACTCCACGGGGAAATCGTTGTTCGCCTTGATTCCACCGACCTTGGCTGCTGCGATGATGACGGCCTGCGGCTTGGTTTCCTGGTAGAAATCCCGGACGGCTTTCGTGTCAGTCAAATCCAACTCGGATCGCGTTTTCGTGATCAAATTCGGGTAGCCAGCCGCAGTGAGTTCGCGCACAATCGCGCTTCCGACCAGCCCGCGATGACCCGCTACAAAGACAGATTCAAACATGCGGCTACGATATGGTGCATCGGGGTTTTTTGGGCAAGCGTTTTCCCCGTCAAAGCCCAGAACGCCCAATCCGGGAAAATCCACGAACTGGTCTCGTGGCTGCTCACCAACGACGAGTCGTTGCGAGCGATGCCGTTTGCAGAAGTCATCGCAGCCACCTCGGGCAAGCGCATCATTCCGATCGATCGGGAAAAAGACGCCGCTATTTTGCAGCAGATCGGGAGTACGATGGATATCGTTCTAACTCGCATGAACGCCGAGAACAGCCCGGTGAAAAAGACGGGGCGCATCAATGAGGCATCGCACTTTTTCGAGGACGCGATGCAGGAGGAGCTTAATAAAATTCCTGGCTGCAAATGCGGTTTCCCTCTCACCGCAGACGGCAAAGTCCAGCGTTCCGGTTACCCGGACTTGCAGCTCGATCTCGCCGACGGACGCACCTTTTATCTCGACCCGAAATTACTCGCCAAGGGCAGCCGCGCGAGTTCGTTTCGGACCTTCTATTTCGAGCCGCGCATGGGCACGAACAAGGTGAACCGCGACGCCTGTCATCTCGTCGTCGGTATCGAACACGATTTCGCGGCGACCGGACGTTTCCTGAGTTGGGAACTGATCGACTTGTCGCAGTTTCGCGTGCAACTGAAGGCGGAATTTCAAGGATCGAACCGCGATCTTTATCGGGATGAGGCGGTTGTCGGACGGGGAGAACCACATTAGACTCCGACTCGCATGGAAAGTTCTTTCGACAGCATAGATTCCGTCATCGCCGACATCGCCGCCGGCAAAATGATCGTCGTGACGGATGACGCGGACCGTGAAAACGAGGGCGACCTGCTGATGGCGGCCGAAAAAGTGACCGCAGCGGATGTCAATTTCATGGCCATGCACGCCCGTGGATTGATCTGCAACCCGATCACCGAGGAACGCGCCGCCGCGCTCGGTTTGCAACGAATGGTGGCGCACAACCGCGAGATGTTTCGCACGGATTTTACCGTTTCCATCGACGCGGCGCAGGGCATCACCACCGGAATCAGCGCACAGGATCGGGCGGCGACGGTGCGGCTGCTGGTCGATCCCTCGGCGACGGCGGAAAGTTTTGTGCAACCCGGCCACGTTTTTCCGCTGCAAGCGCGTGCGGGCGGCGTCCTGCGCCGGGCGGGTCACACCGAGGCGGCGGTCGATCTGGCGAAAGCGGCCGGACTCCAGCCAGCGGGAATGATTTGTGAGATCCTGAACGACGACGGCTCGATGGCGCGCCTGCCGGAACTGCTGAAATTCAAGGAAAAGCACGGGCTGAAAATCTGTAGCATCGAGGCCTTGATCGCCTGGCGCCGCTGCCGCGAAAAGCTGATCGTCCGCGAGCAAGTCGTGCAAATGCCGACCGATTACGGCGACTTCCAACTCTATCTTTACCGTTCGCAAATCGACGGGGCGAATCATCTCGCGCTCGTGAAAGGCCCGATCCAGACCGAGAAACCGACGCTCGTGCGAGTCCACAGCGAATGTCTCACCGGCGACGTGTTTGGCTCGCGCCGTTGCGATTGCGGGCCGCAGCTCCAGGCGGCTTTGAGTCAAATCGAAGCCGAGGGCAACGGCGTCCTCGTTTACATGCGGCAGGAGGGACGCGGCATCGGACTCGCGGGAAAAATCAACGCCTATAAGCTCCAGGAGGAAGGGCTCGACACGGTCGAAGCCAACGAAAAACTCGGCTTTTCCATGGACCTGCGCGATTACGGACTTGGCGCGCAGATTCTCGCCGACCTCGGCGTTTGCCGGATTCGTTTGCTGACCAACAATCCCAAGAAAATCGTCGGACTCGAAGGCTACGGCATGGAAATCGTCGAGCAGCTCCCCATTAAATCCGTTCCAAATCCGCACAACGAAAAGTATTTGGCCACGAAGAAATTCAAGATGGGCCATCTTCTTTAGTTGCGAGCCGCCTCGTTTTTTCCGATTCTGATCCTTCGCCATGTCGAACGCCCTTCCCACACGCCCACGCAATCTGACCGCCAAGCGGAATTTCGCCATTGTGGCCAGTCAGTACAACCCGAAATACGTCCAGGGCTTGGTCGATTTCACCTCGAAGGAACTCTACGCCAACATCCCGAACGCCGGCATCGCGCTGTATCAGGTGCCTGGCGCGTTTGAGATTCCGCTCCTCGTCCAGGAACTCGCCCGGCGCGGCGGAGTGGACGTCATCATCGCGCTCGGAGTCATTATCGAAGGCGAAACGGGGCACGCCGGCCACGTTGCTGCGGCGGTGACCGATGCGTTGATGAAGATTTCCCTGAGCGCGCGCATCCCGATCATTCACGAGGTGCTCTCGGTAAAAAGCGAGGAGCAGGCCGCGAAACGCTGCCTCGAGCCAGAGATCAATCGCGGCACCGAGGCCGCCCGCGCCGCTGTTCACATCGCCGCCGTCATGGCCGACCTCAAGGAAAAAAACGCCATTTAGGCCGCAGTCGAACGCACTTCAATTTTTATGGGAAAACGCCGCGATGGACGCGAAGCCGCCGTCCAATATCTTTATCATCACGACCTGAATTCAGGCGAAAACGCGGGCACTCCCGAGGACTTTTGGGAACTCCGCCCGGCCAAGCCGAATGTGCGGGAGTTTGCCATGCAACTCGTCGCCGGAGTGCAAGAGCATGCACCGGAAATCGACCGCCGCATCTCGCGCTACGCGGAAAATTATCAACTCGGCCGCATGTTGGCCGTGGATCGCAACATTCTGCGGCTGGCCATTTACGAGATGAATTTCGCAAAGGACGTGCCACCGGTTGTGGCGATCAATGAGGCCATCGAGATTGCGAAAAAATTCGGAGCCGACGAGTCGAGCCGCTTCATCAACGGCATTCTCGACCGGGCGAAACAGGACGTGGCGCGCCCCCTACGCACAGTGAACTGAAACTCGGATGGCTTTCGGTTTTTTTAAGAACCTGGTCCAGAAATTCGCCGGCAAACCGGTCGATTGGGATGAGTTGGAGGAAACGCTGATCCGCGCCGATCTCGGGGTGCCGATGACGCTGAAAATTGTCGCCGAATTGCAGACGCGCGAGAAAATTACCGCCAACGATATCGCCGAAGTCACGCGCGAGCAGATCGAAAAAATCCTCCCGTATTACACTCAGCCGCTGCGACCGTTTCCGGATCGTCCGAAAGTCATCCTCATCGCGGGCGTCAACGGCACTGGCAAAACCACTAGTACAGCCAAGCTCGCCCATTTTCTGAAGGCCCAGCGCCACAGCGTCATCCTCGTCGCAGCGGATACGTTTCGCGCCGCCGCCATCGAGCAACTCGGCATCTGGGCCAGCCGCATCGGCGTGGAAATGATCCAGGGCCAGTATAACGCCGATCCCGCTGCGCTTTGCCATGACGCCTGGCAAGCGGCGAAAAGCCGCAACATCGAGTTTGTCATCTGCGACACCGCTGGTCGCCTACACACGAAGCACAACCTGATGCAGGAACTCGACAAGGTGAAACGCATCCTCGCCCGGCTCGACCCCGAGGCGCCGCACGAATGCTGGCTCGTGGTCGATGCCACCACCGGCGGCAACGCCTTGCAGCAGGCGAAGGAATTCAACCAAATCCTCGGCCTCACCGGCGTGATTGTAACCAAGCTCGACGGCAGCGGCAAAGGCGGTGTTCTCGTGGCCATTCAAAACGAACTCGGCATCCCGGCCAAATTCATCGGCACTGGCGAAAAACTGGAAGACCTCTCTGCATTCGACGCCCGAGAGTTCGTCGAAAAAATCCTCTAATTTTCAGTTGCGAGTGGTGTCGCGCGGTAATACGATACCACATGAGTTACGCATTAACCCGCACCAGCATGGCCCTCGACCAAGGAACCTTGGGAGCTTTGCAGAGTCTGGCCCAGAAATGGCAGATATCCAAAGCCGAAGTCATGCGACGTGCTGTCCAGAAAATGAAGGAGGATGCTGAGCGTGAAGAACAAAGACAAAGTCCCTTGGAAGCTCTCGCCTGGCTGCAAAACGGTGGCGGTCTTAGCCCGGAAGAAGCTACCCGACTTCGCGAGGAAGTAGCCGCCGAACGTGTGGCCAAGCGATACTGGTGGGAAGAATGATTCACCTCGATACGAATCTGCTGATCGACCTTGTTACCGTTGGTTCGCCGCACGTGGCGGTCATTGAAAATTGGCTCAATAATGGAGAAAAATTGGGCACCTCGGCGATTGCCTGGTCGGAATTTTGCAATGGGCCGCATACCAAGCAACAGAAGGACTCCGTGTTCGCCGTCCTGAATCGAGAAGTCTGCGATTTTACCTGGCAACAGGCGGAGCAGGCATCACGGCTGTTTCATTACACTGGACGCCGCCGCGGGTCTCATGCGGATTGCATGATTGCGGCCTGTGCGATTCTGAAAAACGTGCCGGTTGCCACTCGCAACGTCGAGGATTTTAAGAAATTCGTGCCGCATCGCTTGCAGCTTCTGCCAATCGAGACGCTGGACTAAGATTCGGCTTTAACTCGAATCAAAGACGACAAAATTACTCGTCGTCCTCGGAGTCAGTTTTCACCAGCGGCGCGCGCTGGAAGTGGACTTGGAGCACGCGGCGACCGTCGGTTTCGGTAATGGTCGCGAGATATTCCTCGATGCGAACGCTTTCGCCTTGTTTCGGCAAATGGCCGAGCAAATGCGTGACGTGTCCGCCGACGGTGCTGACCTCGCTGCTTTCGAGGTGGAGATCGACCAAATCCTGCAATTCGTAGAGGCCGAGGCTGCCTTTGACGGTGAATTCGTCCTCGTTCACTTTCTTGAATTCGTTGTCGTCGGTGTCGAACTCGTCCTGAATTTCGCCGACCAATTCTGCGAGGACGTTGTCCAAAGTCACGATGCCGACCGTGCCGCCAAATTCATCGACGACGGCGGCCAGATGCGACTGTTTGCCGAGAAAAAGCTTAAGCAATTTCTCCAGCGGCATCATTTCGGGCACGGGCAGCAGGTCGCGTTTCAGAGCCATCAGATCGGGCGCCGGCTTTTGCATGGCACGAATGAGATCCTTTACGTGAACGAGCCCGATGGTGTTGTCGAGATGCTCTTTGCAAAGTGGAAACCGGGTGTGGCCCGACTCGATGGCTTTCGCGAGATTGGTGGCGAAATCCTCCTCAATATCGAGGGAAACGACCTCGCCGCGCGGGGTCATGATGTCGCGCACAACTCGCTTGCGCATGTCGAGGGCGTTCATCAGGATTTCGCGGCCGAGCGAGCTGACTTCCTCCGATTTCTCGCTTTCGGTAAGGATCACGCGGAGTTCCTCCTCGCTGTGGGCGAGTTCGGTTTCACTCACCGGATCGACGCGAAAGACGAGTTTGAGGATTTTATTGGCCGATCCATTGAGCAGAAAAATGGCGGGCTTGAAGATGTAATGAAACGCCGCCAATGGCCGGGCGACGAAGAGCGTGACCGACAGCGCCTGGCGAATGGCGAGCGATTTCGGAGTTAATTCCCCAAGGACGATGTGGAGAAAGGTGATCAGAGTGAAGGCCGCACCGAAGGCGACGCCGGAAATCACCGAGTGCGATGTGACTCCGATCTTGAAGAGCAGCGGCTGCACCATCGTGGCGAGATACGGTTCGCCGACCCAGCCGAGGCCGAGCGAGGCGAGCGTGATGCCGAGTTGCGTGGCGGAAAGGTAGGCGTCGAGATGACCAGTGACGTGCCGAGCGAATTTCGCGCCTTTCAGCCCTTCGTCGATCGCGGCCTCGATCTGCGTCCCGCGCACTTTGACGAGGGCAAACTCGGCGGCCACGAAAAATCCATTCAGAAAAACGAGGAAGCCGATGACGAGCACCTGCCAGAGAATGACGCCCGAGTCGGACCATTCCGACTGCAGGACGTGGCCGTTCTCCGTGACGGCTAATAAAAAAGGTGAAAAGGCAACCATGGGTGAGTGCTGAAATTAATTTCCCGCTGCGGGAAGCGTCTCAGAGCCGCTCGTAGGTTCCTGTATCTTTTTTTTCCAAGACGGTAAAGCCCGCCTTTTTCGCTTCGGAAATGGAAACCGGCTTGGTCAGGCTTGGAGTGTTGACCGAAGAAATGACCTTGCGAACCGCTTTTTTGCAGAGCGGACATTGCGTCAAAGCTGGGCGGGAAACAGGACGGCGGAGTTCGAATCGCCCCTGGCAGGTTGTGCAATCTCCCTCCACCAGCTCGTATTCATAGATCGGCATGGCGGAAAAAAGGAGGACGCCAGCGCTGGCTGGCTGAGTTGGATTACCAACTGGACTTCGTAATCCCAGGGATGAGCCCGTGGGAAGCCAGTTCGCGGAAAGTGATGCGGGAAACTCCGAAACGGCGGAGGAAGGCGCGGCGGCGGCCACTGACCGAGCAGCGATTGACGACGCGGGTTGGGCTGGCGTCGCGGGGAATGGATTGCAAACCGACGTAATCGCCCTTCGCTTTGAGTTCAGCACGAATGGCGGCATATTTAGCCACGGTTGCTTTTTTGCGGTCGTTACGTTCGATCCAGGATGTTTTTGCCATAAGAAAGGTCGGCAAGATAGAGGCGCGGAGTTGGTTTGCAACCACTTTTTTCAGCAAAACGCGCATCGCCCTCCTGTGGAAAAAATCCGTTGCCTTCCGCCCGACTTGGGGCAATTCTCCTGCCGTGAGTTTACCTGCAATCCACTGGTGGCATTGGTAATCGAGTCCGATCCCTTCGATCCGGACTCCGCTTGTTTTTCCCGGCCATCCTTCGGCCATTTCACTGCAACTCGACTCTCTTTTTCTCTTTTCCATGAACCTCAAATACAACTCCGACGGCCTCATTCCCGCCATTGTCCAGGAAGCCAGCGACACGCCCATCCCGAGCGGGCGCGTGCTGATGATGGCTTGGATGAACGAAAAAGCCGTCGCCGACACGCTCGCCACCGGCAAGATGCATTATTGGAGCCGTTCGCGGCAGAAATCGTGGTTCAAGGGCGAAAGCAGCGGACACACCCAAGAAGTGGTGCGCTGGTTCATGGATTGCGATCGCGACACGCTGCTCTTTGAGGTGCGGCAAAACGTCGCCGCCTGCCACACGGGCCACGTCAGTTGCTTCTTTCAGGAGCTCGATAAGAATGGAACTCCGCTCGCCGTCAACGAGGCGAAAGCGTTTGATCCCGATGCCGTCTATCACCCATGAGTGCGATCCTGCCCAGCTACGAGGATTTTCTCGCCAAGACGGCTCAGGGAAATCTCATCCCGATCTATACGGAACTCGTCGCCGACTTTGAAACGCCGGTCTCGGCCTTTCAGAAAATCGACACGGGTGAGAATACTTTCCTGCTCGAATCCGCCGAGACCAACGACCACGTCGGGCGCTATTCCTTTCTCGGGAGCAACCCCTCCGTCGTCTTCGAGAGCCGAGATCGGGAAATCCGCATCGTCGAGAACGGCTTGGAAACCGTCTTCACCACCGACACCGATCCACTCGCCGAACTGGAGAAACTTATGTCGCGCTATCGACCCGTCCGCGAACCGGCGTTGCCTGCGTTCACCGGCGGTGCGGTCGGGTTTCTCACCTTCGACGCCGTGCGTTTCTTCGAGCCGAGCGTCGGCCCGTCGCCCAAGGACGATCTCGGTCTGCCGGAAACGAAATTCCTCATTACCGACACGCTGCTCGCCTTCGACCACCGCAGGCGCAAGCTCCAGATCATCGCCAACGCCTATTTGCCCGAGGGCACCGATCCGCGCTCTGCGTATGACTCCGCCAGTCAGCGCATTGCGGATATTGTTAACAGACTCCGCCAGCCTGTTGCCTTCGAGCCGCTGAATACATTGGAAGTCCGATCACCGGTCACACCGACTTCTAACACCACGCACGACGAATACTGCGCGACGGTCAGCCAAGTGCAGGAATACATCCACGCAGGCGACATTTTCCAGATCGTGCCGTCGCAGCGATTCGAGATTCCCTACACCGGCGAACCGCTCGATTTCTATCGGTCGCTGCGTTCGGTCAACCCGTCGCCGTATCTCTTTTGCTTCCGCTTTTCTCCAACCTTCGCCGTCGTCGGCAGTTCGCCGGAAGTGCATGTTAGATTAACTAACAAACTGGTCGAAATCCGGCCCATCGCCGGGACGCGCAAGCGCGGTGAAACTCCGGCCGAGGACGATACGAATGCAACTCAACTCTTGGCCGATCCGAAGGAACGCGCCGAGCATTTGATGTTAGTCGATCTAGCTAGAAACGACGTGGGCCGCATCGCGGAATACGGCAGCGTGCGCGTGACGGATTTCATGACCATCGAGCGTTACAGCCACGTCATGCACATTGTTAGTAATGTCGTCGGCACCTTGCGTGGCGACCGCACCTCTTACGACGTGATGAGGGCCACTTTTCCCGCCGGAACCGTCTCTGGATCGCCGAAAGTTCGCGCCATGCAGATCATCAATCAGGTCGAGAAAAACAAGCGCGGCATCTATGCGGGTGCGGTCGGTTACTTCGGTTTCGACGGCGCGCTCGACTCCTGCATCGCCCTGCGCACCGCTGTTCTGAAGGACGGCAAAGCCTACGTGCAAGCCGGCGGCGGAGTCGTGGCCGATTCCACTCCCGAGGGCGAATATCAGGAGACCGTCAACAAAGCGATGGGCCTCATGAAAGCCTTCTCCCGCGCACAGCAACTAACCAAATCCTAACATCCGACTAACATGGTCCTGGTCATCGACAACTACGACTCGTTCACCTACAATCTCGTGCAGTATTTCGGCGAACTCGGCGCGGAACTGTTAGTCAAGCGCAACGACGAAATCACCCTCGAAGAAATCGCGCAACTCGCCCCCGAGCGCATCGTCATTTCACCCGGCCCCTGCACACCGCGCGAGGCGGGCATCAGTTGCGCCGTGATCGAGAAATTTGGACCTCACATTCCCTTGTTAGGAGTCTGTCTCGGGCACCAGAGCATCGGCGACGTCTATGGTGGCAACGTCATTCGCGCCGGACGCCTCATGCACGGCAAAACCTCGCCCATTCTGCACAACGGCACGGGCGTGTTCGCCGGCCTGCCGATGCCCTTCGAGGCCACGCGCTATCATTCATTGTTAGTTGAACGCAGCAGCTTCCCCGACGTGCTGGAAATCACCGCTGAGACGGCTGAGGGAGAAATCATGGGCCTGCGCCACAAAGAATTTCCCATCCACGGAGTCCAATTCCACCCTGAGTCGATTCTAACTCTCGAAGGTAAACAGCTCCTGAAAAATTTCCTGTCGCTCTGAGGTTAGCTCTTGGCCGCGTTGGTGACGAACTCGGTGAAGGTTTTTTCCAGCTTCTGCACGGTGGCTTTGGGGCCGGTCATTTTGATAAAGATCAGACCCGAATCGGTCTCGATGATCGCGCCGCAAAGGGCGTAATCGGGCAGGGGAGTCGTCGGTCCGCCGGGCATTCCGCTGGTGAAGGTGCCCTCGCTGCGGGCGAAGGTGATGGTGCGGTGGTTCATTGCGACAGTGGCGCTTTCGCCCTTGGTCGCGCTCTCGGAGAATTGCCCGAACCAGCGCTGGATGTTTTGGTTTACGCTGCCGCCTTGGTCTTTGCCGAAGGTGAAAAAGGAGATCTCGGCGGCATCTGCGCCCGCACTGGTGCGCCACGTGGCCTTGCGCATGGGCGAGGTCACCGGCACATCGACCCAGTCCACCGGGGAAGTGAAGGTAAGGTTTTCCACGGTGAGTTTGAGCGGTTCGCCCGCGAAAAGTGGGGCGGCGAGGAGCAGAAGGAAGGGCCAGAGTTTCATGGAAGTCGAATGGTGTTGGAATGTGTTTTAAGGCTGGGCCGGGCGCAAGCCGGATGCGCTGACTTCGACGCGGCTGGCGTAGGTGCCGGCTTTGAAAACGATGGAAGTCGCGAGCACGCCGCTGCCGCTGTCCTCGATGGGGAGCTCGCGGGTTTCGCCAAATTGCAACGCCACGCTTTTCGGCAGGCCGAGGCTGGAGGCGACTTCGATCGTGATGGGTTCCGGGCTGTTGTTTTGCAATGTGACCACGCCCCGGCGTTTGCCGTCGAGGGCGGGCGTGAGGACGAGTTTGGCCGGGCTGGCGAGGAAGGTTCCGAGGCCCTCGCCTTGCAGGTTGATGAAGGCGGGTTTAGTGCCCTCGAAGATGAGGCGTCCCTCGCATGGGCCGTTGGTTTTCGGGGTAAAGAGGACGTCGATCTTGTGTTTTTCCCGCGGCTTGAGCTGATAGGTGGCCGCCTGCACGAGATGCCACGGTTCGCTGATGGTGATTTTGCCGCTGAGGATTTCGCCACCTTCGTTCACCACCACAAAACTGTCGCTGGCGGTCTGGCCGGTGAGCGTGGCGGGAAAAGTGAGCGCGTCGGGCACGAGCAGGCGGCTGGGAGAGGTCGTGATCGTGATCTTCGCCTGACCCGGCGAAAAGGGGCCGCCCGCCGCCGAGCGCACGCCGAAGACAAACGAATCTTGATCGCTTTTCAGGTCGCCGGAGTGCCGATAGGTGACGTCCACGCTGTCGAGTCCGACGGTTTTCGAGCGAATGATGCGTCCGTGCGCCGGTTTTTGCAGGAAGCTAAACTCCAACTGCCCACCGCCGCTGGCGATGCCGTGCAGCCGGATGACGACCTCCCCAGCGCGATCCACGCTGGCGCTCGCGACGTCGGCCAGGGCGGTCGGCTGGTTGCTGCCGGTGCCCGCCGGTTTTCGTTTCACCTTCGGAGTCGTATCCAAGTCGGCCCAGAGCGGTTGCGTGGACCATAAAACGACCCCGCAGGCCAGCACCCGCAACCCGCTTTGGAGCATTCCAAAAACTGGCGGCAATTTCCTGATTGAAGAGGGCATGGGACTCCCTTATACGGTGGGGCCAGCTATTTCCCTGTCAATTCCAGATTCCCTCATGCGCCGTCGTTTTGTCTCTCCTCAATCGCCTCGTGGATGGAAAGTTTTCTGGTGTTCGACCGGTGCGACGCTGGCGCTGACGGGAATGATTTTCGCCGGGGCTCCCGCGCCAGTAGCGACGCCTGCTCCGATGATTCCGCCCAAACTCACGACGACTCAGAAGTCGGCCCAGGAATTGATCGGCAAACAGGAGCCGCCGAAAATCACCCCGCGTGTGCTGGAGCAAATGACGCCGGAGACGAGTTCCATTCTAGTCTCGCTCTCGAAGCAGCGCGCCTACCTGATGCTCGGCGGCGAGATCGCAGTGGACACGCCGATTTCCTCGGGAAAAAAATCGCGCATGACTCCGAAGGGTCGCTTCAAAGTCCTTGAGAAAGACAAGGATCACCGGTCGAGCGTCTATGGCACGTTTGTGGATCGTCAGGGTCGTGTGGTGCGCGGCGGGGTGAGCACGCGGATCGATTCGGCTCCGAGCGGCACGCATTACGTGGGTGCGCCGATGTTGTTTTTCCTGCGGCTGACGGATGAGGGCGTCGGCATGCACATCGGGATTTTGCCGGGCTACGCGGCGTCGCATGGCTGTGTGCGGTTGCCAGCGGAGATCGCGCCAATTTTCTACGAGAAAACGAAGGTCGGCACGCGCGCGGAGATCGTGGACTGAGTTAGAACAAGGTCTCGACGAGCAGTTTCACGTTCAGGCCGATGATGAGAATGGCCGAAGCCCACCCGAGGATTTTGATCCAGAGCGGGTTGACGAATTCGCCCATTTTGCGCCGGTCGCTGGTGAAACGCACGAGCGGCCAGACGGCAAACCCGAGCTGCATGGAGAGGCAGACCTGGCTGGCGACGAGCAGTTTGGTCGTCTCGCCTTCGCCGTAAAGTCCGATCACGATGACCGCGGGAATGATGGCCAGGGACCGCGTGACGAGCCGGCGCGCCCACGGTTTCATGCGGAAATTGAGGAAGCCCTCCATCACGATCTGACCCGCCAGCGTGCCGGTGAGAGTCGAGTTCTGGCCCGATGCGAGCAAGGCGATGGCGAATAAAATGCCCGCTCCGGTGACGCCGAGCACGCCATCGAGGAGGTGAAACGCCTCCTGGATTTCGGCGACATCCTGGTGGCCGGTATTGTGAAACGCGGCGGCGGCCAGAATAAGGATCGCGCCATTGATGAAGAGGGCAAACATCAGCGCCACCGTGGAGTCGATCGTGGCGAAACGGATGGCCTGCCGCTTGCCGCCAGGGGTGGGTTCGATGGCGCGCGTCTGCACGATGGAGGAGTGCAGATACAGATTATGCGGCATGACGGTCGCGCCGAGAATGCCGATGCTGATGTAGAGCATTTCGGGGTTGGTGAGGATGGCGGCGGAAGGCACAAACCCCAGCAAAACTCCGGTGATGCTCGGTTTCGCCAGAAAAAGTTCGGCCACAAAACACCCGCCAATCGTGGCGATGAGGACGATGACGACCGCCTCGATGTAGCGGAAACCGCGCTGTTGCAGGAGCAGGATGATCATCACGTCGAGCGCGGTAATCAGGCAGCCCCAGACGAGCGGGATGCCAAAGAGGAGTTGCAGTCCTATCGCGGAGCCGACGACTTCGGCGAGATCGCAGGCGATGATTGCCAGTTCGCACAGCACCCATTGCATGATGACGACGGGCTTGGAATAACTGTCGCGGCAGGCTTGGGCTAGGTCGCGCTGGGTGACGACGCCGAGTTTCACGCAGAGGTGCTGCAGAAGGATGGCGATGAAGTTGGAAATGAGGATGACCGCCAGCAGGGTGTAGCCAAACTGCGCGCCGCCCGCGAGATCCGTGGCCCAGTTGCCGGGGTCCATGTAACCGACGGCGACCATGAAGCCGGGTCCGGCAAACGCGGCCAGCCGCCGCCAAAACGAGGCGTTCGATGATAACAATGGAACTGGAATCGAGCCGTTGACTTCGGCGAGCGATTTCATGGTGCCGGTGCGCAGCCAGGCGGTGGAACTTGCTTCAGACTTCATAATGTAGGGGATGCTACGTTTTACAGGATTGACTCGTCAATGGAGCTTTTGTAATTTCTTTTCATGCCTGCCGAAGTCATCCAAGAAGTCACTCCTGAAACGGCGGCTTTTCGCCAGGTGCGTCATCAGCACGCGAGTGAAACGGCGCAGGATTACGTCGAGGCCGTGGCGGATTTGATCGAGGAACACGGCGAAGCGCGGGCCGTCGATCTCGCCCGTAAACTGGGCGTGACGCACGTCACGGTGAGCCAGACCGTGACGCGCCTACAGAAGTCGGGCCTCATCCAGAGCCAGCCGTATCGGTCGATTTTTCTAACCGATGAAGGCCGCGAACTAGCCGCCAAATGCAAGGCGCGCCACCTCGTGATCGTGGAGTTTCTCAAACGCCTCGGCGTCTCCGAGGAAATCGCCATCAGCGACGCCGAGGGCATCGAGCATCACGTCAGCGAGGAAACGCTGGCCGCAATGCAGGCGTTCGAACCGAAGTCGGCTTAGAATTTCCGCCAGCAGCGCTCGTCTTGATTGATGAGATCGTCGGCCTCTTTCGGCCCCCAACTGCCGGAGGCGTAGAAGCAGAGCGGGACGTTGTCGTCGTTCACCTGCCAAGCTTTTTCGATCTCGTCGATGAACTTCCACGCGAATTCCACTTCGTCGCGGCGGGCAAACAAGGTGGCGTCGCCAGCCATCGCATCGAGGAGGAGTCGCTCGTAGGCCTCGGGCGTGGCTTTGTTGAAAGTCGTGCCGTATTTGAAGTCCATCTTTACGCGCTCGATCTGCACGGCAGCGCCAGGTTTTTTCGAACCCATGCGCAGGGAAATGCCCTCGTCGGGTTGAATGCGAATGACCAGCTCATTGCGATCAAACCCGTCTGTGGCCTTGTTGAAAAGCACCGGCGGCGCCTGCTGGAATTGGATCGCGATCTCGGTCCCGCCCTTCGGCAAACGCTTGCCGACGCGGACGTAAAACGGCACATCGGCCCAGCGCCAGTTGTCCACGTGGAGGCGGAGCGCGGCGTAAGTTTCGGTGTTCGACTCGGGGTTCACGCGCTCCTCGTCGCGGTAGGCTTTGACTCGCGCACCATTCAGCGAACCGGCGGAATACTGGCCGCGAACGACGTTTTTCCCCACCGCCTCGGTGCCTATAAGCGGACGCAGAGAGCGGATGACTTTCACCTTTTCATCACGAATCGAGTCGGCGTGAAGATCGACCGGCGGTTCCATGGCGACAAGGCAGAGAAGCTGGAGCAGGTGATTTTGCACCATGTCGCGCAAGGCACCGGCGCCTTCGTAATAACCGCCGCGACCCTCAACTCCGAGCGGTTCGCTGGCGGTGATCTGGACGTGGTCGATGTAACGATGATTCCAGAGCGCTTCCCAGATGGAGTTGGCGAAGCGGAGAACCATGATGTTTTGCGCGGTTTCCTTGCCAAGATAATGGTCGATGCGGAAGGTATCGCGCTCGCGGAAGGAGCCGGCAACGACTTCGTTGAGGTGGTGAGCGGACTCAAAGTCGGTGCCAAAAGGTTTTTCAACGACGACACGCGCCCAGGCACCCTCGGGGGCTTTGTTGAGGCCGGCGGCTTTCAAGTTGACGAGGATTTCCTCAAACTGGTCCGGTCCGGCGGCGAGATAAAACAGGCGGTTGCCCTGAGTCGCGCTCTCGGTGTCAATTTTATCCAACTCGACTGCGAGCGATTTGTAGCCCTCGACATCGCTAAATTCGCTGCGGTGATAGGTGATCGACGCGGCAAATTTCGCCCAGAGCGCCTCGTCGATTTTCTGACGAGAAAACTTCTTCGTGGCCTCTTCCAGCTCAATGCGGAACCCCTCATCCGTCTTCTCGCGGCGGGCAAAAGCAACGACCCGCGTGCCCTCGGGGAGATCTCCGTCGGCGGCCAGATTGTAAATGGCGGGGATCAGTTTGCGATGGGTCAGATCGCCGGTGGCACCAAAAATGACGATGGTGCAGGGCTGGGGAATCGGACGGGTGGGTTCGGTGACGATGGGTTTTTCCATGAGGTAATTGGGTTGGGCAACCGCCTGAGCCTGGCACTCACCGGTTGCGCATGAGGGGAATAAGGTAAACCCCTACGAGCTTCAATCAGAAATCCACATTAACCGCAAAACCACGGCTGCCAGCGCGGCGTTATTTGTAACCAGCCTCGCCCTCTTTGTGCAGGCGGGGACCTTTGGCTTCAAGCGGTTCGGGAGCCTTTTCGATGGGAATATTCGGCGCGCTGTCGATCCAGCGGCTGCCCTCGGGTGCGGCCCAGTGGACGGCGTTTCGCAGGACGAGCTGCACGTTTTTGTCGTGATAAATCGGGTACGTCTCGTGGCCGGGGCGAAAGTAGAAAATCTTCCCGTTGCCGCGCTTCCAAGTCGCGCCGGAACGGAAGACCTCACCCCCCTCAAACCAACTGATGAAAATCTGCTCGTCAGGAGAGGGGATGCCAAAGGGCTCGCCATACATTTCCGTGTTGGGCAGCTCGAAATAAGGCCCGAGTCCCTGCACGATCGGATGGCCCGGATTGCACACCCAGAGCCGCTCTTTTTCGCCCGCCTCGCGCCAGGTCAGGGAACAGCTTGTGCCCATCAGGCGCTTGAAGATTTTGGAATAATGCGCCGAGTGCAGCACGATCAATCCCATGCCCTGAAGCACGCGCTCCTGCACGCGGGCCACGATTTTATCCTCCACCTCCTGGTGTGCGCAATGTCCCCACCAAAGCAGCACGTCGGTCTCGGCGAGCACAGCCTCGGTCAGCCCGTGCTCCGGCTCTTGCAATGTCGCTGTGCGGACTTCCAATCCACTGTCGGCGCGCAATCCGGCGGCGATGCATTCGTGCATTCCCTCGGGATAAATCTCGCGAACGATGGGGAGTTTTTGTTCATGGACGTTCTCGCCCCAGACGGTGACTTTCAGCATAATGTTAGGAGTGTTGAATGAAGACAAAGGCACTTGAGACAAGTGCCCTCCAGGGAGTGTCTCTGGAGGGCATCTGTCCTCAGATGCCAGGGGGGTTAGTCGGTAGTCTCGCCCGCGATCAATTCATCCCAAGTTTCGCGGCGGCGGACCACGCTGGCCTTGTCGCGGGTCACCAAGATTTCCGCCGGGCGCGGACGCGAATTGTAGTTCGACGCCATGGCAAATCCATACGCGCCGGCACTCATCAGCGCCACCACAGCGTCCTGCGTGAGCGGACTTACATCGCGATCTTGCGCAAAGAAATCGCCGCTCTCGCAGACGGGGCCCACCAGATCGATGCGCTCCGTGATCACGTCCTCCGCCTTCCGCACCGGCACGACTTCGTGGAAACCCTGGTAGAGCGCTGGGCGAATGAGGTCGTTCATGCCCGCATCGACGATCACAAATTTCTTACTCTCCGCCTGCTTCACATAATGCACCCGCGTTAGCAGCACGCCGGCGTTGCCCACGATCAGGCGACCGGGCTCGAAGAGAATTTTCACGCCCAGGTTCTTCAAGAGCGGCACCACCGATTGCGCATACTCCTCAATCGTGATCGCGGGCGATTCCTCCTGCTTCCACCACGCCTCCTGACCGGCCCCGATGGAATCGTGGTAAACAATCCCCAGCCCGCCGCCGATGCTAAAAAACTCGATCCCATGATCGCGCTTCAAGTCGGCCACCAGCGGGAGCATCTTCGTCACCGCATTGGCAAACGGCGCGCTCTTCGTAATCTGCGAGCCGATGTGCATCTGAACGCCGCGCAAATGCAGATGCGGCAACTTCGCAGCCGCCGCGTACACGTCGCGAATCCGATCAATACCGATGCCAAACTTATTGTCGCTCTTGCCCGTGGAAATGTATTTGTGCGTGCCCGCCTCCACGTTTGGGTTCACCCGGATCGCCACCGGCGCGCGCAAGTTCAGGCGCTGGGCGACTTCGTTAATCCGCAGCAGCTCGGCCTCGGATTCGACATTGAAACTGTGAATGCCCTCGCGCAGGCCCTGCTCGATCTCCTCGGTGGTTTTTCCCACGCCGGCAAAGGTGCATTTCGAGGCCGCGCCGCCCGCTTTCAGGACGCGGAAAAGTTCGCCGCCCGAGACGATGTCGAAGCTGCAACCTTCCTTCGCGAGAAGGTTCAATACGGCCAGATTCGAGTTGGCTTTGACCGCGTAACAAATCTGATGATCCAACTCCGCCATCGCCCGATCCAGCCGCCGGTAATGGTCCAGAATCGTGGCCGAGCTATAAACATAGAGCGGAGTTCCATGTTGATTGGCGAGCGTTTCGAGATCGACATCCTCACAGCGGAGCCGCCCGTTTTGATATTGAAATGAGTGCATAAAGGAACGCTCATCTTGGGCAGAAAGAAGCCGGACTCAATCGAAAAAGGTGAGTTTGAGAGCCATCGCCCAAGAGTCGCAAGTCTCGATTTGTTAACCGACGGTGTCTGCTACATGCGTTCGCAGCCGCTTTTGAAGCACGCCGGTTACTGAGGAAGTGGCAGGCTCACCCAGACCCAATCCCCTTTTTCCCTCGCTTTATCGGCTACGCCGTCGTCGTCTTTCTCATTCCAGCCAATGGACCAGATGCGGTAGCGGCCATCCGGCTCCAAGCGATAACGGAGCGGCTGTCCATCGATCGGGTCCAACGGAATCTGGGGAAGAAAACCGGGCTGCAAGGCTGCGAGTTGAGTGGGCCAGGACTGGTGAACCAGACGGCAGCGTTCGAGAGCGATGGCGACTTGGGCGGAGTTGAGCCGGGCCGTCGTCTCGGCTGCACCGACCTGCAATGTACTAAAAACAGGCAGAGAGATAGATGACAGCAGGTGAAGCATGCGCTGGGGAAAGGTGTCTTCTTCTTTAAATCTAGCCTCCAGTTCATGGGCTTTCGCCACATGGACTCGACCGCGAGCCGTATCGAGCACTCCATCCATCATCTGTTGCATATACTGCGAGTAATAAGCTCTGTCTGCGAGCCAGATGCCCTTGGGAATGCGATTCGCGCCAGTTAACTTGAGCATGGAGGTGGGGTCTAATTCGCCAAGCGTCCGAGCTGGGTCGGACCCTAATTGGCGGCTGAAATGGAAAAAGGCCGCCCGCTCCTTGCCGAGTGCACTGGTTATCTGGGCAAGCGGCTGGCAGGTGCTTATTTCTGCGGCCAGTTCTTGCAGTTGCGCATCGTTCCATACATGGGTGGCCAAGCCCTCACGGATGGCTGTCGCAGCCTTGGCTTCAATGGTCGAAGCTACCAAATGCCCGATCAGTGTCTGACTTGGCTCCGAGGCTCGGGCGAGAAGGAGGATGGTTTGAATATCTTGCAATGAGTCCCCGCTGTTTCCCAAGCGAATGCTTGTGATGGCCCGTAGAGAGTAGAGGGCGCTGAGCTTGTCCAACACAGTAAGGTGCGGAAGGCTCATGGCGAAGGTGCGCTCGTATTTGACGGGCGCCCTCATGCGAGGCTGCTCGCGCAAGTCGCGGGCGACTTCGTCCAGGGGAGCGCCCAGATTGATAATGGCCTGCCGGATGTCGGCCAGCGGTGCGCCGTAAGCCGGGGCAAGTTGAAACTCGGGCGAGGCGTGGACGTATTTTTGCCAGGCCGCAGCGTCGAATGGCTCCTCGCTTTTCACATTCATCTTCGGTGGCGGCAGCGTCTTGCTGGGAAGCGCCCAAGCCTCGGTGCGCGCCTTCGCTGTGATAAATTCCGGCGTGCCGCTGTCGGCGAATATGCCCGTCAGAAACGGGCTGAGAGCGAAGTTTTCCGCATCTGAAATCGGCGGCGGGATGATTTCCTGCAAGGTGACCGGCTCCCCTCTGGCACGCAGGTTCGCCTCCGCTTTTTCCCACTGGCGGGCTCCATACCACTCAATGCCCAGAGCTGGAAAAACGATCAACAAAACCAATGCTGCCATGCACCCGACGAGGATTCGTATGAGCAGCTTCTTTTTCGTCATGATCTGACTCAAGAAAGGCGAAACGGCGTGTCCTTGTCCATCTTTGTCGCACTCCCGGCTGGCACGCGGCTGGTTACTTCATCCGGTGAATTCGCGTTTGCCTTGGTGAGGCGCGCGATTTAAATCTAACTCCCCATGTCCGACACCATTCCCAACGCCCAACGTCTCCATTCCTCCCTCGTTCTCGACGGTGACGAGCGCGCCCCGTCCCGCGCCATGCTTTACGCGGTCGGGTTTAAAAAAGAGGATTTTGCCAAGTCCCAGATCGGTATTGCTTCCACCTGGAGCATGGTCACGCCGTGCAACATGCACATCGACAAGCTCGCCATTGAGGCAGGCAAAGGCGTCGATGCGGCAGGCGGAAAATCGGTCATTTTTAATACCATCACCATTTCCGACGGCATCTCCATGGGCACCGAGGGGATGAAATATTCGCTCGTTTCCCGCGAGGTCATCGCTGATTCCATTGAGACCGTTACCGGCTGCGAAGGCTTCGACGGCTTGGTCGCCATCGGCGGCTGCGACAAAAACATGCCCGCCTGCATCATGGCCACCGCGCGGCTCAACCGGCCCGCCGTCTTCGTCTATGGCGGCACGATTTTGCCCGGCTGTCTGACTGGGATTCTGGCGGGTCAAAAAACCGAGCGCCTGCTCGATGTCGTCTCCGTTTTCGAGGCGGTCGGTGCGCACGCCAATGGGAAAATCTCCCGCGACGAGTTGCATGAGATTGAGTCGAATGCCATTCCCGGAGCCGGTTCCTGCGGCGGCATGTACACTGCCAACACCATGGCCTGCGCCATCGAGGCACTCGGCATGAGCCTGCCCAACAGCTCTGCGCAAGCCGCCATTTCTCCCGCGAAAATGGCCGACGCCTCGAATGCTGGCGCGGCAGTTCTGCATTTACTGAAGGAAAACATCCGCCCCCTCGACATCATGACCCGCGAGGCTTTTGAAAACGCCATCACGGTCGTCATCGCGCTCGGCGGCTCGACCAACGCCGTCATGCACCTCCTCGCCATGGCACATTCGGCGGGCGTGGCGCTGAAAATCGACGACTTCACCGAGATCGGCAAACGCGTTCCCGTTCTCGCCGACCTCAAGCCGAGCGGCAAGTTTCTCATGTCGCAGCTCGTCGAAATCGGCGGCATCACCCCGCTCATGAAACAACTGCTCGACGCCGGACTTCTCCATGGGAGTTGCATGACAGTCACCGGCAAAACGGTTGCCGAAAACCTCGCCAGCGTCGCCCCGTATCCGGCTGGACAGGAAATCATCCGCGCCATCGACAATCCGATCAAAAAGGACAGCCACCTCGTTATTCTCTACGGCAACCTCGCCACCCAGGGCGCGGTCGCGAAAATTTCCGGAAAAGAGGGCCTGCAATTCACCGGCACGGCCCGTGTTTTCGAGAGTGAAGAAGCCGCCATGCACCGCATTCTCGACGGCACCGTCGTCGCGGGCGATGTGATCGTCATCCGCTACGAAGGCCCCAAAGGCGGCCCCGGGATGCGCGAAATGCTAGGGCCCACTTCCGCCGTCATGGGCCGCGGCCTCGGCAAAACCGTCGCCCTCATGACCGATGGACGTTTCTCCGGCGGCAGCCACGGTTTCGTCGTTGGCCACGTTACCCCCGAAGCCTATCTCGGCGGCAACATTGCCCTCATCCAGAACGGCGACGAGATCACGATTGACGCCGAGACCCGCGAGATCAACGTCCACGTTTCCGACGAAATTCTGGCCGAACGCCGCTCCCACTGGACCCCGCCCGCGCGCCGTTACACCAAGGGCGTGCTCGCCAAATATCAAAAAATGGTCAGCACCGCTAGCCTCGGAGCCGTCACTGATTTGGACCTCTGACGGGAGCGCACGCGTCTCGCGTGCACTTTTTGGCGTCTCGCCGAAAAGCTTCTTCGGCGAGCTATGCCACGGTTAGCGCCTGCGAAAGCCACTAGGCGGGACGCCCGCTGGATACACGCGAGACGCGTGCGCTCCCGAAGCACTCCCAAAACTCGCGTCCCATCCACATTCTGCTAATTTCACCACCCCATGCCCGAGCCGCTCCTTTACGAAAGCCACCTGCACACCCCGTTGTGCCGGCACGCGGTCGGCGAACCGGAGGAATACGCCGCCGAAGCCGAGCGAAAAAACCTGCGCGGCATTATCGTTACCTGCCACAACCCCATCCCGAATGGCTACTCCGCCCACGTGCGGATGCGACCCGATCAATTTGACGAATACATCGCCCTCGTCGCCCACGCCCGCGCTGCCTGGGACGGACGCGTGGACGTTCTACTCGGACTCGAATGCGACTACGCCCCCGGCCTCGAAGCTGATGTCGCCATTCTCTTAAAAAGAGCGGACTTCCATCACGTCCTCGGCTCCGTGCACACCCAGGTGAAGGAATACCGCACCCGCTACGACACCGGCAGCGCCTTCGAGTATCAGCAAACCTACTTTCACCACCTCGCCCTCGCTGCCGAGACCGGCCTCTTCGACACACTCTCGCATCCAGATCTCGTCAAAAACCAAGCCCCGCACGAGTGGAATTTAAGTCGCATCTTTCCCGACCTCCAGCGCGCCCTCGACCGCATCGCCGCCACCGGCATTGCGATGGAACTCAACACTTCCGGCCTGCACAAAGCCCTGCCCGAGATGAATCCCGGACCCGAGATTCTCGCCGAAATGCAGAAGCGCGGCATCCCTGTCGTCCTCGGAGCCGACGCCCATCAACCCCAACGCGTCGGGGCCGATTACCCGCTCGCCCTTCGCATGTTACAAAGCGCCGGATATAAAAACGTGAGCCTATTTCTCAATCGCCAGCGCCAGGAAATCCCCATCGCGGACGCCCTCGCAAGCTTGGAACGAGTTTGAGCCGACTCAGGCCCAGGTCGAGTAAGGGCGCTTTGAAAGTTGCGAGTTGTGGTAGCGGAAATCGGTGGAGACTTCCGCGCCAAGCCAGGGTGGGGGAGTGAACGGGGTTTGCTCCGACGGAAGCTCGACTTCGGCAATGAGGAGGCCCGCGTTCGCTCCGAGAAATTCGTCGAGTTCGATCACGAGTTCGCCGTGAGGAATGCGATGGCGGATTTTCTCGATGATCGGATTCGCACAGCGCGTGGCGAGCATTTCCTCGGCGTCGGAAAGCGGGATGGTGTATTCAAATTCGGCGCGGCTGAGGCCAATCACGGGGCCTTTGATCGTGAGCCAAGCCTCCACGTCGGCAATGCGGACGCGCACGGTGGCGGGCGGGCCGTTGACCAGATAACCTTGGCGCAGGCGGCGTCCGGGTTGGGTTAAAAACGCGCGCCAGGAGTCGTCGCGGACGAGAAACTTGCGTTCGATCTCGACTCCCATGGGACTTAGAGCGCGATCTTTTCGCCCGGCGGCGGAACGATTACGCGCATGGCCGGGGCGCGCTCGGCGAGTTGCGAGCGGAACCACTCGATGGCAGCCACGTCGCCGTGGACGAGCACGGTGGTGGAGGCGTTGACCCGCAAAATGTAGTCGAGCAAATCCTCGCGGTTGGCGTGGGCGCTGAAGTCGAATCTCTCCACCGTGGCGTTGAGAGTGAGCGGCGGCTGGCTCCGGTCGAGCACGACCTGGCTGCCCTTGGCCGCGCTGCGCAGAACGCCGCCGGGTGAGTCGGGCGCTGCGTAGCCGACGAAGAAGACGGAATGTTTTTCATCCTCGAGAAACTTCCGGGCGAAGACATTCGAGAGCGTTTTCTCGGTCATCATGCCGCTGGAAATGGCGAAGATTTTCCCATGGCCGGGCGACGCGTGCTGGGCTTCCTTGCCACCGAGAACGTAGGGCGCGACGATGTCGAGGAGCTGCAAACCCTGGTACGCGCGCGGCGTGGCACGGGAGAGTTCGTCGTGGATCATCGTCATTTTCGCGCTCAAGCCGCCGATATAAATGGGAGTCGCCTGGGCGAGATCGCCGTCGCGTTTCATCTCGTAAATGAGGGTGAGCACCTCCTGCGTTTTGCCAATCGCGAAGACGGGAATGAGGATCGAGCCGCCCCGAGCGAAGGCGTCCTTGATCGCGGCGACGAAGCGTTTCTCCTCGGAGTCGCGCGTGAGTGTGGCGGGAGTCGGGTTGTCGCCACGAGTCGTTTCGATGATGAGAACGTCGATCGCTTCCTCGGGAAATTTGGCCGCCTGACTAAGGGTCTGGTTGCGGAAATTCACATCGCCCGTGTAGAAAACCGTCTTACCGCCTCCTCGCAACATCACACCGGTGGAGCCGAGAATGTGCCCTGCATCGATCAGCTCGGCGGTGAAATCTTCGTCATCCCGATGGCGGCGTTCCCCGTCGATGCCGAAGGTCTGGTTCAGCGGCATGTAGTCCCAGCGGCCCACCATTCCATCGAGTTCGCGGTGAGTGAAAAGCGGGAAATCGACCGTGCCGAGTTCCTCGCGCTGGCGGGTCATCACGTTCACCGAATTATGCAGCATCGCCTCGCCCAGTCGGCTCGTGGCGTAGGTCATAAAGACGCGGCTCTGCGGATGCTGCCGCATGAGCACGGGCAAAGTGCCGATGTGATCCTGGTGCGCGTGGGTGACGATGATCGCGTCGATGTGCTCGCCTTTGACGAGGTTGAGTTGGGGCGCGGCCTGCAAACCCTCCTCCTTGGGATGCATCCCGCAGTCGAGCACGATGTTTTTCCCGCCGAGTTGCAGGTAGTAGGAGTTGGCCCCAATCTCGGTGCGGCGCGTGAGATTGGTGAGGGAAATGGAGTCGGTCAAAATAGGGAGTTTTCTGGCGGTTACTGGAGAGCCGACGAGGGAAATTGTAAAGGGCGAATCCTGCGCAACTATTCCCGTGGAAGTGAGTTAAAAGAGTCATGCTTCCTCCAGCCGATGCCGCCAGTTGGACCCGCGATGCCGCCGCGCATTTGCTGGGCCGGGCGGGCTTCGGCGCGACTCCACTGGAAGTCGAATCCACTTGGAAACTGGGACGAGCAAGGGCGATCGCGGCGTTGTTCGTTCCACCGCCGCCGGGACCGGAGTTGCAACTCGCCAGCGCGGAACCGGAGGCCACTCCGCGTGCCGATGTTCTTACAATGACGCCTCAAGAGCGCGAGACACTGAAACGCCAGATCCAGCAGCAGAATCGGTTGGACCTCGAAAAAATTCGCGGCTGGTGGATCGGGCAAATGGTCAATCCGCCTTCCGCCGTCCTCGAGAAGGCGACCCTATTCTGGCACGGCCACTTCGCGACGAGCGTGCAGAAAGTCAAAAGCGCCGCCGTGATGTGGCAGCAGAATCAGCTTTTGCGGAAGTTCGCCTTTGGCAATTTTCGCGACCTGGTCAAAGCGATTTCTTGCGACCCGGCGATGGTGGTCTGGCTCGACTTGCAACAGAGCCGCAACGGCGCCCCGAATGAAAATTTCGCCCGCGAGCTGATGGAACTTTTCACCCTCGGGATCGGGCATTACAGCGAGGATGACATCAAAAATTCCGCCCGTGCTTTCACCGGTTATCGCACGCGTCTGCGGCAGGCGAAGTTCGACTACATCGAGCAGCAGCACGACGACAGCGACAAAGTATTCATGGGAAAAAAAGGCCGCTTCAGCGGCGACGACATCATCGACATCATCTTCGAGCAGCCCGCCTGCGCCGAGTTTATCTGCACCAAGCTCTGGACCTTTTACGCTTACGAGGAGCCCGAACCCGTGTTGATCGGCTCGCTCGCTCACACGCTGCGGCAGGCAAACTACGAGATCCGCCCGGTGCTCATGGAGATGTTTGGCTCAAAGGCGTTTTACCGCGACAAAGCCATGGCGACCCAGATCAAAAGCCCCGTGCAACTCATCGCGCAAACCTGCCGCACATTGGAATGCAACCCACCTCCAAGCTTTGCCCTGCAATTCATCATGCGCAGCCTCGGCCAGATGTTGCTGGCGCCGCCGAATGTGAAGGGCTGGGACGGCAACCGCTCCTGGATCAACACCGCCACGCTGGCGAGTCGCATCCAATTCACCGACTCCCTCGCTGGCGTTGGCACTGTCGAAAAACAACGCGGTTTCGCCGGAAATCTGCCTCTGGAAAAACTCGTCACCGACGAAATGCTGAACGACTGCGTGAAGCTGATCGACGGATTTACCTTCCGCCTGCTCGACGCCCCGATCGACCAATCCACCCGCGCCGATCTCATCGCCGACGCGGAGAAATATTCCAAGCCACTCTCGCGAACCGCCGTCAAAGAGGCGCTGGCCAAAGTCATGCGACTCCCCGAATTCCAACTCGTCTAACCTCTCCAGCCCATGAACAACGACTCCAACTTTTCCCTGCAATCGCGCCGTCAGTTTCTCACGCGGCTCGGGCTCGGTGCCGCCGCCACGTGGACGCTCCCGATTTTTCTGGACCAGACTTTTGGCGCATTGGAGAACGCCGCGCCGACTCTTACCCAGGCGCTCACGGGCAAGGATTCTCCCATTCTCGTCGTGCTCCAGCTCGCCGGCGGTAACGACGGACTCAACACGCTCATTCCTTACTCCGACGACAACTATCATCGCGTCCGTCCACACATCGGAGTTGCACCCGAAAAAATTCTCCGTCTCGACGATCATCTCGGGCTTCATCCGAATCTAACTGGACTGAAAACGCTCCACGACGAGGGACTTCTAACCACGATCCAAGGCGTTGGTTATCCGAATCCGAATCGCTCCCACTTTCGCTCCACGGAAATCTGGCAGACGGCCTCCGATGCTAACATCAGCGAGAAACACGGCTGGCTCGGGCGCTACTTCGACAACGCCTGCCAGGGTTGCGATCCGACCGTCGGCGTGAGTCTGTCGAACGAGATGCCGCAAGCCTTCACCGCCGCGACTCCGACGGGCATCTGCCTGCCGACTAATAATCGTAGGCTGAATGACAAGGGCGAAGAGGAGGAGATGGAGGCAGGCGGGAGTTCCATTGATATGTTAGGAGGCGGATCGCGCTCGAAGCTGAGTCCGCTCGATTACCTCAAGCGCACCAGCCTCGATGGAAAAATGAGCAACAAAAAAATCAGCGCCATTCTCCAGAAAATCCCCGCTCCATTGGGTTTTCCTAACAACGAGCTGGGCCAGCAATTCAGCACGATCTCGCGCCTCATCGCCGGCGAATTGCCGACGCGCGTTTACTATTTGAGTCTGGGCGGATTCGACACGCACAACAATCAGCAGCCAACCCACGAGCGACTGATGGGCACGCTTTCCAGTTCCATCACGGCCTTTGTTCGCGAGATGCAGCGCCAGGGAAATTATCAGCGCGTGATGTTGCTAACCTTCTCCGAGTTTGGCCGCCGCGTTGCGGAAAATGCCAGCGGCGGCACCGATCACGGAACGGCCGCGCCGATGTTCCTCACCGGTGGCGCGATTGCTCCCGGCGTGCATGGAAAAGCGCCAAGCCTGACCGATCTCGACCACGGCGATTTGAAATACACGACCGACTTCCGTTCGATTTACGCGACAGTTTTGGACAAATGGCTGAAGACGGATTCGCGCAAAGTTCTCCAGGGAAAATTCGCCATGCAGGACTTCGTGAAAGCCTAGCTAACCTTGATCCGCTTCACGAGCGGGATGTGTTTGTTCAGCCAGGCGAGGAAGAAAAAAACGCGCAGCCGCCACCAGACTGCGAACGATAAATCGGTGCAGCCAGCCAGTACGGCGTTGATGGAGCAAACCATCCGCCAGCGATTGTAAGGCTGGAAAAATATCTGGGCGAAATGGAGCTTGTAGAAGTTCTCGATGAACTCCCAGTAGATCGCGATGCGCTTGCGATTGTCCTTTTCGTAACGCTTCATTTCGGAGGTGAGTGCCTGACCCGTTTTGAGTGCGGAATTCACGGCCCGCGCACCTTGCTGGGCGCTGGTCATGGCCAGCAAAACTCCGCTGGAAAACATCGGATCGATGAAGCCCGAGGAATCGCCCACGCGCACCACGCGCGGCGAGACGAGCGTTTCGTTTTTGTAGGAAAAATCCGTGATGACGTGGAGCGGTTCCAGCATTTCCGCATTTTTGAAATGCCTCTCGACGGCCGGGGTACTGGCGACCGCGTCGTCGAAGACTTCCTGCGGCGTTTTTCCGAGCGCCTTGAAGTCGGCGGCATCGATCACGAGGCCGACGCTGGTTTTGTTAGGAGCCAGTGGAATCAGCCAGCACCAGGAGGCCTCGCGGCGCACGATAAGAATGTCGCCCGCTTCCTCGCCGTCCGGCATGTCGAGGCCGGCGAAATGACTGAAGATGGCGAGCTTTTTGTGAGTTGCATAGTACTCACGCAGCGACTCGCGATTGGCGGTAAAGTTAGTCAGGCCGCTGGCGTCGATCAGATAAGGCGCGGTGACCTCGTGCTCAATGGCATCGGCGCTGCGGTAGCGGATGACGACACGGTCCTTTTCCACGCGATGCTCGAGCACGATACTTTCCTCGCGGACGACAGCTCCGGCCTCGCGCGAATGGTGCAGAAGGATGTCGTCGAACTTCGCGCGCTCGACCTGCACGGCCTCGGGATATTTCGTGAATGAGCCCTTGGAAAAATCCAGCCGGTTGCGGCGCGTTCCGTTGCCCATGACGAATTGCGCGGCGCGTTTTTTGGTGAAACCAGCGGCGGCGATTTTCTCCCAGACACCGAGATCCTCGAAGATGCGGCGGTTGTAGGGCAGGAGCGATTCGCCGACATGGAAGCGGGGAAATTTCGCCTTCTCCAGCACGAGCACGCGGCGTCCGGCCTGGGCCAAAGTCGTCGCCGCGGTCGAGCCTGCCGGGCCGCCGCCAATGACGATAACGTCCCATTTTTCGTCTGAATCGGATGTAACTGGCATGGCCGGGAACTTTGCTGGATTCTCCATTTATCCGCAAGTCGGTTTGAGTCGTATTGTCATCGGAAAGAAATTGTGAATGATGACACCGATGAATTTTGAAACATTTCCCGAGACAGCGAATTACGATGTCGTCGTCATCGGCGGCGCTCTGTCCGGCGGGGCCACGGCGACGCTCCTCCTGCGGCACAATCCGGGGATTCGCGTCCTGATCGTGGAGAAATCGGAGAAACTCTCCCGCCGCGTGGGCGAGGCGACGGTGGAGGTGAGCGGGTATTTTTTCTGCCGCGTGCTCGGGATGACGCAATACCTGAACGAGAATCATCTGGTGAAACAGGGTCTGCGTTTCTGGTTTGCCAATGACGAGGTGGAGTCGCTCGGCGAGGCCAGCGAACTGGGCGCGAAATATCTCTCGCGGATTCCCTCGTTTCAGTTGGATCGCGCCGCGTTTGACGAGGAAGTGCTGCGCCGCGCGGGTGAGGCCGGGGCGGTGATTGTGCGTCCGGCGATGGTCTCGAAAGTGCAGCTCCAGCCCGGTGGCGAGCAGACGATGGAGGTCCGCCATAAGGATCAAACTCAAATGGTGACCACTCGCTGGATCGTCGATGCCTCGGGTGTGGCCGCAGTTTTGGCGCGGAAAGAAGGTTGGTGGAAATCGAACACGGAGCATCCGACAGCGGCGGCGTGGGCGCGCTGGAAAGGGGTGAAGGATTGGGACAGCCGCGAGCTGGCGCTGAAATTTCCCGAGTGGTCGAAGGCCGTTTACGGAATGCGCAACACGGCGACGAATCACGCCATCGGCGACGGCTGGTGGAGCTGGTGGATTCCGCTGAAAGGCGGCGACGTGAGCGTGGGAATCGTGTTTGACCAGCGGCTGGTGGACTTCCCCAGCGAGGGCGGAAAAATCGGCGACCGGCTGAAGACGTTTCTCATGAAACATCCCGTCGGCAAAGAGATGCTGGAGCACGCGGAATACAACGAGGAAGACCAGCATTGGCGGCGGAATCTGGCGTATTACAGCACGACTTTTTGCGGCGATGGGTTTGTGCTGGTTGGAGACGCGGCGGCGTTCATGGATCCCTTTTACAGTCCCGGAATGGACTGGGTCGCCTTCACCAGCAGCAGCGCGGCGAACCTGATCACGGAGCAGCGCAAAGGCATGAACACGGCGGAGACTTACGAGCGTTACAACCGCGATTTTTCGGTGAGTCACCGCCGCTGGTTCACGTCGCTCTACAAGGACAAATACGAGTACATGGCCGAATACGACCTGATGAGCATGGCCTTTAACATGGACCTCAGCCTTTACTATTGGGGCGTGGTCGAGGGGCCGTTTAACCGGGGCGAGACGGCTCTCTTTGCGCCGCCGTTTTCACCACCGAGCGGGAGGATTTTTTCGGCCTTGATGAGCACTTACAACCGGCGTTTTGCGAAGATCGCCCGCCTCCGCCGCAAGGAAGGACGGCTCGGAAAAATGAACCGGCTGAATCGGTTTCTGATCCCCGGCTTCAAGCTGAACCGCGGCAACATGCTGACTTTCATTCCGATGTTAGTCAAATGGGCCGCGCTGGAAGTCCGCGAAGGCTGGCGCAGTTGGGGCGGCGAGGACCCGATGCCTATTTCAGCAGCAGAAACTGTTGCGCAAACTCCTTCGTAAACAGCTCGGCTCCGGTGTCGTTGAAGTGGTTGATGTCGGCCAACAGTTTCCGGTCGTAAAAGTCTGGATAAAGCTTGGGGTTTGAGAAATCCATGACTGGCACATCGCCCATCAACTTCGGATCGGGCGCGTAGTTGCGCCGGTAGGCCAGGGGCGGAATGTAAACGATCATCCGGCCGCCGAAGGACTCGATCAGGCGGCGTTTTTCTGCCAGCTCGCGCAAGTCCGCCGAAGAGCCGTAATCGGAGGTGGCAGGAGTTTGGGCGAGATCAGCCACGCGCTCCTGGAAAATCTTCCATTGCGATGAAGCGAGCGGTTTTTGTCTGAGAACCTCGTAGCCCTGCCACTCGCCTTGGAAGGTTTGCTTGAGGGATTTCGGCGACTTTTCAAAGCGGGCCTGCACGATTTTCAAGCCACGACCCAGGTTCAACTCACGGGAAACAAACCGGCGCGTGGCGTAGGTAAACGAATCCCAGCGATTGCTCACGGCGATCTCCCGGGGAGTGAGCGTCCACAAGCGCCGCATCACGGACTGGAAACGTTTCGGATCGAGCCAGTAGCTCTTGCGAATGGTTTCTGCGCCGCGATCCGAAGCCGACTCGATGGGAATGGCGCTGTACTCGACCACGACATTTTTGAGCGGCTTTTTCCTTTTAGCGAGAGCCGCCTCCAGCACGTAGGTGTCCTCGGGCGCGCACATGCCGTTGACGCCAAGATTAAAGGAACGCGTGGGATGTCCCGCCGCCGCCATCGCTTCATCGAAAAGGTCCGCGCGGATGTGGCGGTTGACCCGGCTGGAGCCGATGAAAAGCGTGTCGTATTGGTCGCCATGTTTCTGCAGCCATCGGATTTTTTCGGAGACCGACACGACGTAGGGAGAGGGGAGTTTGCGTCCAATGAAGAGTGCGGTTCCGACCAGGCCGGCGAGGAAAAGCAGCACGCAAAGAATGGAATTTAGGGAGCGCATCAGAATTGAAAATAGATGAACGGCGCATACTTCACCGGAATGAAAAGGATCACCACCGCTGCCGTTGCGCCGAGGCCGAGGGCAAAGGCGGCGTCGGGTCCCTTGCGCCACCAAGTCGAGAAAACGCGGCGGAAATTCAGCCAGTGAATAAAAGCGAGCCCGGCGAAAACGTAGAGCAAGCGGACGTCGAGCGACTTCGCCTTTTTGGGTGAGTGGAGTTCCATTCCCATGAAGCCGCGCAAGGTGTGGAAAGCGCGCTCAAAGTCGGCTCCAGTCATGGGCTTGGTGAGATCGGCGGCGCGGAAGAAAATCCAGCAGACGCAGACGAAATAGAACGTCAGCAATGTCGCAAAAATCCGCCAGGGCAGCGTCTGCCGGATCGACTTCCATTGCAATGTCAGCCGGTCCCATTCGCGGTGCAGAACGAGCGCGAGACCGTGCAGCGTTCCCCAGATCACGAACGTCCAGCGCGCGCCGTGCCAGAGGCCGCCGAGGATCATCGTGAGCATCAGATTTCGGTAAATGAACGCCTTCGTGCCGCGATTTCCGCCGAGCGAAATGTAGAGGTAATCGCGCAGCCAGGTGGAAAGACTGATGTGCCAGCGCCGCCAGAATTCCGTGGAACTCGCCGCAAAATACGGGAAATCGAAATTCTTCGTCAGCTCATAGCCGAGCAGCCGCGCGATCGCGATCGCCATGTCGGTGTAGCCCGAGAAATCGCAGTAAATCTGCACCGCATAGAGCAGCACCGCGATGATCGCGCTCAAGCCCGTGTAGGCGTGTGGATTGCCAAAATATTGATCCACAAACGGCGCGACGCTGTCGGAGACGCAGGCTTTTTTTACGAAGCCGACCAGAAACAAAACCAGCGCGCCGCGCACATCGACATCGGCCCAGCGGCGCTTCGTCTGGAGTTGCGGCAGAAAGTCGTTCGCCCGCACGATCGGACCCGCGACCAACTGCGGGAAGAATGAAATGAAAGTCGCCAGGTTGAGCAGATTCCGCTCGGCATCCCGGTGCCGCCTATAGACCTCGATGGTGTAACTCATCGACTGGAACGTGTAGAAACTGATCCCGACCGGGAGGATGATTTTCAACGTGCTGGCCGAGGCCGGCAACCCGATCCAGCGGGTAAAATCGACTGCGGATTCGAGGAAAAATCCCATGTATTTAAAGTAAACGAGGACGCCAATATTGATCACCAAGCTGACCAGCATCCATGCCTTCCGGACGCGAGTTTCATCGTTATCCTGAACCTTGATCCCGACGACGTAATCCATCGCGGTTGAGGCGAGGAGCATGAAGGGAAACCACCAGCCCGCCGGGAGCGGTTCCCCAGAGAAGACTCCAACTCCGATGAAAAACGCGGAGTAAAAAACGTAGCTGCAGACCAGCAGCCAGACCTTGCGCGCCGTGTTTCCCCGCAGCGACCAATAGACCCCGAAGATCAGCAGAAAAAAAATGAAGAAGCGCAGCTCGACGAATAGCATGGGACTTCTATCTAAGAGCAGTTTTGCGGATTTCCATGAGGGACAGCAGAGTGTGGAGAAACAAATCTGGCGTCAAACCTGCAATGCGACTTGGCGGAAGCTCCGCCCTTGCACCGTCCGATTTTCGCGGCATTCTCAACCGAGATGAATTCCACCTTCGCGCTTCTCTTCGCCGCCGGCTGCGTTACAGGCGCCGTCATCCTTTGGCTTATCCTGCGCGCCCGCCATCGCGGTGAAACTCAGCTTGCCGAGGAACGTCTTTCCGCCAAGGAAACCCGGCTCTGCGAACTCCAGGTGGAACTCGCCCGCTGGACCACCGAGGCGACTCAGAATCGACTCGAACTCCAATCGGAAAAAATCGCCCGCGCGGGCTTCGAGCAGGCCGCAGCCGAGGTCCCGGCGCTCCGCAGTTTGCTCGAGACATTCCGCTCCGAGTCGGCTCAACAGCGCGAAAAACTCGCCGACATGGAAGCCCGCTTCGAGACCGAACGTGCCGGTTTTCTGGAAAAGCAGAAGCTCCTCAACGAGGCCCAGACTCAGATGGCCGACGCCTTCAAGGCACTCTCCGCCGAGGCGTTGCGGACGAACAATCAATCGTTTCTCGAACTGGCCTCCACGAAACTCACCCAGTTTCAGGACGCCGCAAAGGCCGACTTGGAGAAACGCCAGACCGCCATCGACCAGCTCGTGCTCCCGGTGAAAGAGTCGCTCGGGAAATTCGACACTCAGATTCAAGAGCTCGAAAAAGCCCGCGTCGGCGCCTACGAAGTCCTCCGCGACCAGGTGAAATCGCTCGGCGAAGGCCAGACGCTCCTCCGCTCCGAGGCCGCGAATCTGGTGAAAGCCCTCGGCACCCCGCGCGTTCGCGGACGCTGGGGCGAGATCCAGCTCAAACGCGTCGTCGAGATGGCCGGGATGCTCGACCATTGCGATTTTCAGGAGCAGCAAAGCGTCACCAACGACGAAAACGCCCGGCTCCGGCCCGACCTCATCGCGCGTCTGCCCGGCGGAAAA
Organism: Chthoniobacterales bacterium; assembly: GCA_039930045.1. Taxonomy (NCBI): domain Bacteria; kingdom Pseudomonadati; phylum Verrucomicrobiota; class Spartobacteria; order Chthoniobacterales; species Chthoniobacterales bacterium. The sequence continues at coordinate 160,402 of JBDSQB010000016.1, forward strand.
AACGTCGTCGTCGACGCCAAAGCCCCGCTCGCCGCCTACCTCGAAGCCATGGAATGCGAGGACGATGCCGCCCGTTTGCTCAAGCTGAAGGAGCACGCGCGCCACATTCGCGACCACATCAAGGCGCTCTCGGCCAAGTCGTATTGGGACCAATTTCAGCCCGCGCCCGAGCTCGTCGTGCTCTTCATTCCAGGCGAAATGTTTTACAGCGCCGCGCTCCAGATCGATCCGACTTTGATCGAAACCGGCATCAACGAGCGGGTCATCCTCGCCACGCCGACCACGCTCATCGCCCTGCTCAAGGCCTTTGCCTACGGCTGGCGCCAGGAAAATCTGGCCGAGAATTGCCAGAAAATCAGCGAGCAGGCGCGGGAACTTTACAAACGCATCCAAGTCCTCGGAACGCACTTCAACTCGATTGGCAAAAACCTCCAGCACGCGGTCAACGCCTATAACCAGACTGCCAACTCCCTTGAAAGCCGATTGCTGGTGACAGCGCGCAAGTTCCAAGACCTTGACGTGGCGACCAGCGAGAAAGAAATCGACCCGGCATTGATCGTGGAAGCCATCCCGAGGACCACAGAAGATCGTCCGCTGCTTTAAAAAGCGTTCGATTTCCCCGGGAGTGCACGCGTCTCGCGTGTTCCCTTTTGCGTCTCGCGAAAGGGCTATTTCCGGAAGAACTTTGAGGCGAGACACCTCAAAGAACACGCGAGACGCGTGCTCTCCCGAAGCAGGAGGCCAAAGACGGCGAGGCTGTCACAACTTTTTCGGCAATGACTTGTTTAAGCCGATGGAGTAATGTCCGGCCCGACCCCCTTTTCTGCATGACTTTGATCGAACCTCTTACGCGAGTTGCAGTGGAATCCAACTGCGGCGACCCCGAGGCCTGCCGTGTGGCATTACGTGAGGCGGCGACCCAGCAAAAATCCCTCGTGGCCACCGTTCTCGATGGCAAACTGGCCGATGAAACCCCATTTCTCCAAGGCGTCGCGGGCTGGCTCAAAATGCCGTGGTGGAGCGAAAATCTGGAAACGATTTCCGCTCCTTTGCGTGATCGGATTCCCGCCCGGCTCGCCTTGCGGCATCGCGTGGTGCCGGTGAAACACGAGGCCGACGGGTTGACTTTGGTCACATTTGACCCCTTTGATTTGCTGGCCCGCCAGACGGTGGCGCGGGCCGTGGAGGAGCCGGTGCATTGGGCCATGGCGACGCGGACGCAGATTTTGCAGACGCTGCGCCAGGGTTACGGCATTGGAGCGGAGACGTTTGAGGAGATCATGGAGGGCCGCGATGTGGAGGACATGGCCCTGGACATGCGCGAGGAAACGCAGGTGCTGGACCTCGACGACAGCGAGGCCTCGGTGGTGAAATTTGTGAACCAAATCCTGCGCGAAGCCCTCGAGGAACGCGCCACGGACATTCACGTGGAGCCGCTCCAGGACGATCTCCAGATCCGCTATCGCATCGACGGCGTGCTCCACGAAATTCCCGTGCCGCCGAAGATCAAAGTGCTCCAGGCGTCGGTCATTTCGCGTCTGAAAATCATGGCGCATCTCGACATCGCGGAGCGCCGTCTGCCGCAGGATGGCCGCATTCCATTGGAACTCGAGGGCAAGCCGATCGATGTTCGTGTGGCCACGATTCCGTCGGTCTCGGGCGAGAGCGTGAGCCTGCGTTTGCTGGGGCAGGAGCAATTTGATTTTCGGAAACTGGGCCTGGACGAGGCGAGCGAGGCCAAGATTCGCGCGCTGCTGGCGATGCCAAATGGGATCATCCTCGTCACCGGACCGACCGGTTGCGGCAAATCGACTTCGCTTTACACTTTTCTCAGCAGCCTGAACACGAAGGAACGGCGCATCGTTACCATCGAGGACCCGGTCGAGCACAAGATTTCTGGCGTCATCCAGATCGCGGTGAAACCCGAGATCGACCTGACGTTTGCGCGCGGGTTGCGGGCGATTCTGCGCGGCGATCCGAACGTCATCATGGTCGGAGAAATGCGCGACGTGGAGACGACCGAGATCGCCATCCGGGGCGCGCTCACGGGTCACTTGGTCTTCAGCACGCTGCACACAAACGATGCCATCGGCGGCATCACGCGTCTGATTGACATGGGAGTCGAGGCGTTTCTGGTCGCGGCCTCGGTGCGCTGCTTTATCGCGCAACGTCTGGTGCGTCGGCTCTGTCCGTTTTGCAAAAAACCTGCGACCCACTCCCATGCGTATCTGGCCCAGGTCGGATTTCCGATGGATCACGCGGACCATATTTTCTCGGCGAACGGTTGCGACCGCTGCCGGCACACTGGTTACGAGGGACGCACGGCGATTTTTGAAATTGCGATGGTCACCGAGCGGATGCAGGACTTGATCACGCAACGAAAATCGGCGGCGACGATGAAGAGTCTGGCGATCGAGGAAGGCATGGTGCCGTTGCGCCGGTTTGGCTGGGAAAAAGTGATCGACGGCACGACCACAGTCGAAGAAGTGTTGCGCGTGACTACGGCGGATGTGGACGTTCTCGACGAATAGCGCATATGCCGAAATTTGCGTATGAGGCAGTGAAGACGACAGGCGAGCGGATCGCGGGGGAGTTTGAAGTGGCGAGCAAGGCGGAGGCTTACAAGCGGCTGGACCGCGAAAAGTTGCAGCCGATTTCGTTGAAACAACTGGGCGCAGTCGAATCTAACTCCGATGGAAAAAAAACGGCTGGAGTTGCAGTTGAATCGAGCGGCCCGATCCGGTTGTCGCGCAAGCAGATCATTATTTTCACCGAGGAAATGGGCGATCTGCTCGAGGCCGGACTCCAGTTGGAACCAGCCCTGCGTATCATGGAAGAGCGCGAGGAAGCGTCGTCGATCAAGCGCGTGACGGCCTCGCTGCGGCAGCAGGTGCGCGACGGCGTCAGCTTTTCCACGGCTCTGCGCAACTCGTCTGCAAGCTTTGGCGACTTGTATTGCAATCTGGTTTCCGCAGGAGAATTGAGCGGCGCGCTCCCGCAAATCCTTCGACGCCAGAGTCAGTATCTCATCGCGATGGACGAGCTCCAGTCGCGTGTGGTGCAGGCGCTGATTTATCCGGCGTTTATCTTTCTGGCGGGCATCGCGCTGCTCTTCGTATTCATGACGGTGCTCGTGCCGCAGCTCACGGTGTTGTTTAAGAAAACGGATCGCGGGCTGCCGCTGGTCACGAGCCTCTTGATCGCGGTGAGCGATTTTTTTGTGCATTACTGGTGGGCGATGCTGATCGTGATGGCGGCCGGCATTTACGGGTTTCTGCACTACATCCAGCGCGATGAGGGCAAGCTATGGTGGCATCGCGCGCAGCTCCGCATGCCGCTCGTCGGTAACGTGCTGACCTCGCGATATTACACGCAGTTTTCCCAGACGATGGCCAATCTCCTCGGCAACGGCGTGCCGCTTCTGAGTGCGCTCAAACTCATGAACGCCGCCACGGGAAACGTCTTCCTGCGCGGCCTCATGACGCGCGTCGTGGACATCGTGGGCGAGGGCGGTTCGCTGACCCGCGCGATGAAGCGCGTGGGAGGATTTCCCCCGCTCTTCCTCGACATGGTGGCCGTCGGCGAGCAAACCGGCGACATGGCGTCGTCCCTCGAAAAAGCGGGCAATCGCTACGACAAGGAGTTGACCAAAAAGATACAGCGCCTGACCGCGCTCATCCAGCCCGTGGTTATTTTTGTGATGGCGATCCTCGTCGGCGTGGTGGCTTACAGCATTATCACCGGCATCTTCCAAGCCATCTCGGGACTGCGCACCGGGGGCTAGGTTTCAGATTGTCAAAAGCGCGTGGAAAGTAGTTACTAAGAACCGTGCGCGCCCACCTCCTTACCGTTCTGCTTCTCGCCGCCCCGACCTTGAGTTGGGCGCAATCCGATTTCCGGCTTTCCACCGCGAACATGCCGAAACTGGAGGACGCGCTCATCCCATTGCCGCCGCCGTTGGGCGACACGATGGTCCGCGAATCGCTCGATATGTCTCGCACTCCCAAGCCGAAGCCCGAGGAGGTGCTCAAGCAGGCGGTGAATGCGTTGAAGACCCGGCAATTTGCCGAAGCGCTCCCGCAGTTGGAGTATCTGCAAGCTTTGCAGCCGACCAAAGGCGCGCAGGTGACCGACCCGGATTTGCTGATTCTGCGCGGCTGCATTTACGCCGAATCCGGCCACCAGGAACCGGCGGAAAAAATCTTCAAAAAAACCGTCCTCATCTCCCCGTCGCATCCGTGGGCGCGGCTGAACCTGGCCGAGTCGCAGCTTGCGCAAAAGAAATATGCCGACGCCGAAAACACCCTCTCGATCCTCGCCCTGTCGCGCCCCGAGAGCGAAGTCGTGCGCTTCAAATTAATCCTCGCGCTGGCTTTGCAGAAAAAATTTCCCTCTGCGGAACAGGAATTGCAATACCTCGAGGAGCATGCGAACACGCCCGCCTACTATTTTGCCAAAGCCGCCATCGCGTTCTCGCGCGGCGACGCGGTGCACGGGCAGGACTTGGTTGAACAGGCAAAAAGAAATTATGCTGAGGCGCAGACGGGATATTTCTACAATAGCCTCGTTGCCCAAAGCTGGCTCCCGAAGCAGCCGTGATTCGAGTCGCACTCGTATCACGGATCGCGCGGGGAGCCATTCGGAGGTAACTTTATTGCCGCTATGAAACTCTCGCTTTGCGATGGGGATTATCTGGTTTTGTCCGATCTGCACATCGGGCATCAGGCCTCCGCCGTGCAAAATGTGGACGTTCTCACGCCGCTCCTCGTGCCGGGGCGCACCCTGATTTTCAATGGCGACACCTTCGAGATGCGCCGCGCGGTGGATCGCGAGAAAGCGGTGAAATTTGTGGCCGACTTGAAGTCGATTCTGCGCGACGCGGGCGTCAGTGCCGTCTTTATCAACGGCAACCACGACCCGGTCATCAGTGAGGTCAACCACCTCGAATGCCACGAAACCGCAGTGCTCATCACCCATGGCGACGTGCTTTTCCACAACGTCGCGCCCTGGAGCCTGAACGAAAAACTTTACCGCCAGGCCCATGCAAAAGAGCTCGCGCTCCTCAGCGACGAGCAGAAAAACAGGCTCGACTTCCGGCTCGCCGCGCTCCGCCGGGCCACGACCAGCTACGACATCACGCATCCCGTGGCCAAGCCCGGACTCGCCGGTTCCGTCGTCCATTTCCTCGAAACGACGTGGCCGCCGTGGCGTCCGTTGTCCATTATCCAGAGTTGGATGGAAGTCCCCTCACGCGCAGAAAAATTTGCCAAAACCTATCGTCCCGAGATGCGGACCATTCTCATTGGCCACTCGCATTTCGCAGGAATCTGGGAGCGAAACGGGTTGCGCATCATCAACACCGGCGCGGCGATGACTGGATTTCGCCCGCGCGCCGTCCGCTTCGAGGACCATCGCATTTCCGTGGAAAGACTCGTCTGGTCCGGCGGCAAACTGCATCTGAGTTCCATTCTGGCCTCGTTTGACCTCGCGCAGCCGAAAATCAATAGCCGACCTTCATCAAATACAACCCCGCGGCCGGAGCCGACAGGCTGGATTTAATCGAACTCGGATCGCGCAGAAAACGCTCCAACTCGACCAGGTCCGATTTCCCCTGGCCGACGCGCACGATGTTCGCCGCGAGCATCCGCACCATCTTGTAGAGAAAGCCTTCGCCGAAGAAATCCAGCGTGATCAGCGGCCCCGCCCGGCGTAGGGAAATCTTCCAGATCTCGCGGACTGTCGAGGTTTCCTTCCAGCCTCGGTTCGCGCAGAACGCCCGAAAATCGTGGCGGCCCACCAGCATCGCGGCGGCGGCGCGCATGAGGTCGAGGTCGAGGTGCTTCGGCACGTGCCAGGCGCGTTTAAGTTCTAATGGATTCATCCAGTCGGCGTTAAAAATCCGGTAGCGATACGACTTCGATTTCGCGGAGAAACGCGCGTGCCATTCTGCTGGTTTCGGCCGCACTTCGCGCACCCGTATTTCCCACGGCAGATGCGCGTTCAGGGCCAGCGCCCATTGCTCCAGCGGCACGCTGTGAAACGGCAGATCGAGGTGCGCCGACTGCGCCAGTGCGTGAACCCCCGCGTCCGTGCGCCCCGCGCCATGCACCGCCGTTTTCTGCCCGACGATCTTCGCCGCTGCGCGCTCCAGATGATCCTGAATGGCGTTGCCCGAACGCTGCGACTGCCAGCCGTCAAACGGCGTGCCGTCGTAGGCGACCAGGATTTGCACACGTTGAAGTTCCATCAGCCGGGGATCTTGCCGCTAAAAAAGGAAATTGCCACCGAGAACGCAGAGAATGTTGCTAAGCCGATGCCCACGCTTTGCGCAGCGGTCGAAAGCTTGAATGTCCGAAAACGCGTCCTTACAAAGTCGTCGGCTTCTTTAGTTCCCACTTGTTGATGCGCGAGAGAAGTGTCGTAGGTTTGATCCCAAGAAGCTCTGCGGCGCCCTCGGGGCCTTTGATCCTCCAGTTCGTCTTGGTCAGGATGCACAGGAGGTTGTCGCGCTCGCGGATTTGGAGTTCCGCCTCCGTGAAGAACCCGGGTTCCTCCACTCCGCCGGTGACCGCATCGAAACGTGAATCCACTGTTGGCGAAGCAGGCGCTGGGGTCTGGAGCGGCAGGTCGAAGTCCAGACTGCCACCGCGAGCCAAAATAGCGGCGCGCTCGATGACGTTCCGCAACTCGCGCACGTTGCCGGGCCAGTCATAGCTTTGGAGCTTTACCACTCCTGCCCGGGTGAGCCGGGGCTTCGCGCATTTCAAATCCTTCGATGAGAGTTCGACGAAATGCTGTGCGAGGAGTGGAACGTCGTCTTTTCTCTCCCGCAGGGGAATCACTTGGATCGGAAAAACGTGCAGCCGGTAGTAAAGGTCTTCGCGAAAACGACCGGCGGCTACACTCTGTTTTAAATCTCGATTGGTGGCGGCGACAATGCGGACATTGGCGGTGCGAGTGCGATCTTCGCCGACGCGCTCGTAGCGTTTCTCCTGGAGGACGCGCAGAAGTTTGCTCTGCATCTCCAAAGGCACTTCGCCAATCTCATCGAGAAAGAGCGTGCCGCCCTCGGCCGTTTCAAAACGACCCGCGCGGTCCTTGATTGCGCCGGTGAATGAGCCGCGGACGTGTCCGAAAAATTCGCTCTCGAATAGCTCTTTCGGAATGGAGGCGCAGTTCACCCTGACCAAGGGCTTGTCGCTGCGCGCACTGCGCCGGTGGATTTCGCGCGCGACCAGCTCTTTGCCCGTGCCGGTTTCGCCCTGAATCAGCACGGAGGCGTCCGTGGGCGCGACGAGATCGATCTGACTGACGAGCTGGCGCAACGCGTTGCTTTGACCAATCAGATCGCCGAACGCCCGGGCTTCGCTCACCTCTTCCTGCAAGTAGGCATTGTGCAGTTCCAGTTGTGCTTTAAGCCGCTGGATTTCTTCAAAGGCACGGGCATTAGCGATCGCAGCGCCGAGGTAGTTACCAAACATCTCGCCGTAAGGAAGCGACTCCGGCAGCAGATCGTGACGCAAGAATCCAGCTATCACTCCCATGACCTCGTCCTTGAATGCAATCGGAACAACGGCGAACGCTTCGATTCTCTCCCGCTTAAGCCACGCCGGATCGGCCGATTGTTTCCAATCCGAGTCGGACTTGCGGCGTGCGGTTCGTTGCCCAGTCGCGGCAACTTTACCAAAAATACCTGTCCCGACCGGGATGGGATTCACCGGTTCGCTGAGTCCCGGAGGAGTGCTGCCTGCGGCCACGGCCAGGTGCAGGCAAGCATCGGCCTTATCGATGATCCAGATTTGGGTGAAGGCCACGTCAGGACGAGCTACGGCTCTGGTGGCGAATTTATGCAGTAGCTTTTCGAGCGACAACTCGTTCGCAGCGTCGAGGAGCATCTGCACCGCATAGTTGGGATCAAAGCGACTATCGCTCATCGGTTCCATGCAACGAGGGCAGCAACTGGCGGACAATTTGTCCACCCCAAAATGGTTCGATGGTTCGTCTGTTCGATTTTCCGAACCGGGGTTCGAAGAAGCGCTAAATACTTAAGTGACTGGAGGATAGGTGTTTACGATGAGCCAACCTCGATTGGCACGGCGAATGCAAAAGACGTAGGCCATTAGAAATGTCAGTCGAAAACATGAACCCGACTCACAACAACTTATATTTAAAATTCGTCAGCGAGGTTTTGCAGGCCAAAGGAATTGTTCTGGTCGCGTTCTGGGCACCTTGGAGCAAACCCTGCCAAGTCATGGATCCAATACTGCTGGAAGTCGCACAGACTTGTGCCGGCAAAATCGAGGTCGTGAAGGTGAATGCCGACGACAACCCAGATCTAAGCCTGTGGCTCGGAGTGCAACACATTCCGACTTTGCTCCATTTCGAGGCAGGGAGCTTGCGTGATCGCCTGGTCGGCACAGCCAGCAAGGAAGCGATCCTAAACCTTCTGTCGGTCGACAGCGAAGCCGGGCATAGAAGCGCCACTCCAAGCGAAGGAGAAACTATATGAGCACTGGAAACGTCCATCTTCTCCGTGTTCATGGTGCGCGAATCGGGCTGCTCACTATTGCTCTGGCTTCCCAGGTTCTACTCTTTCCGGCCGGTCTTGTCTGGGCGGCTAGCGAAGAGCTGTCCGAGCTAACACGTCCACTTTCCAAAGTCGAAGCTCTCAATCTGGCGCTGGATAAGAATGGCACGATTCGCGAAGCTCGAAAGGAAGTCGAAGCCGCAGCGGGAATAGCCATCCAAACACGCGCGATCCTTTTTCCCAAGCTTCTCAGTGGAGCGACTTATGCAGCGCGACAAGACTCGCTGATCGAAGCCAACCGCGACCGCACGATCTCGCCAGTGCAAGTGGATGTTCCGGCGATTCCCGCGCTCGGACTTGCTGAAAAAACACTTTCCATCGGCGGCGGAGAAACTCCGAAAATCAACAACCAGGCGTGGGGTGCGGACATTCGGATTGTGCAGTCTATCTATGAAGGAGGACGAATGCTTTCCGCCGCGCGAACTGCGCGCTTGATCCGCGAACAGGCGTTGCTCGTCTATCAAAGCATTGTCTCGGATACGTTACTCAGCGTTGCCAATGCCTACGACGACGCGCTCGGTCGCTCCAAACAAGTCGAAGTGCGTGAGCAGCAGGTCAACTTTCTTACCAAGTATCGCGATGACACCAGGAAGCGGTTCGAGGCGGGAACGCTGCCTGAGTTTGATTTGATTCGGCAGGAGGTCGAAGTCGCAAACGGCACGGCTCTGCTCGTGCAGGCTCAGGGCAGCTATCGGATAGCTAAACAGAAGCTTGTCGAACTGCTCGGCTATGATCTCCCGACGGATACGACGGACAATCTTCCGCTTAACCTTACTACACCGCTGGTAGCCAGTTCTTATCCGCACGATCTTTCCGCCGCACTAGCTATGGCGATTACTAACAGGACGGAGCTTGCGGCATTGGATAAGGAAGAACACCTGCGCGACGAGGCTATCATCAGTGCCAGGGCCGGAGCAAAACCGAGCGTGCAAGCTTTCGCCGGATACGAGGTCATCAGCCGTACGGTGACGCGCAATGCCGGGGACTACGTGAACGGCGGCCTTGCCGGGGTGCAAATGTCCTGGCCGATTTTCGATGGCTTTCTAACCAAGGGCCGCGTGGACGAAGCCAAAGCTAGACGGAGCAAGGCTGCTGAAGCAAAGGCAGAGACTACCCGGGTCGTTGAACTACAAGTGCGTTCAGCATGGAGCGAACTGCGCACGGCCGAGTCTGTCCTAACTGCGCAAACCGAGAACATCAAGAAGGCGGTGCGCGCACTCGAGTTGGCTGGCTCTCGTTACAACGTGGGGGCAGGCACGCAGATCGACGTGCTGAACGCGCAGACCGCTCTCACCGACGCCCGCGGCTCTTATGTCGATGGCCTGCGCAACTACTCGGTCGCGTGTGCCACTCTTATGCGGGCTACCGGCGAAGACCTTAAAGATTGAAACGTTAACACCTAAAAACTGGAGATACTGATGAAGATACAAAATTATATTTACCCAAGACCCTTAGTTCTGGGACGCCTTGCCATTCCGATGGCCCTCGCACTACTAGCCATGAGCGCGTGCAAGAAGAAAGCCGAGGCACCGCCGGTGATCCGACCGGTCCGCTCGATCGTGGTTGAAAAGCGTGAAGTTGGAGATCCCATTGTCGTCACCGGCCATCTGCGCGCACGCGACGAGGTCAATCTTGCCTTCCGGATTGCCGGGAGGATTATTCAAAGAAAAGTGGATGTCGGTGATAGGGTCCAAGCCGGGCAGATAGTGGCGCTGTTGGATCCAGAAGTAGAACGAAATGCCCGGAACTCCGCGCAAGCAGACCTGGCTGCGGCGCGAGCCGCTCTTGACCAATCGGAAGCATTTGAAAGGCGTCAAAAGAAGTTACTTAGCGATCGGGTAATATCCCCAAATGAATACGATATCGCCTTGCGCCAACTCAAGACGACGCAAGCGCAGTTGGATGCGACGCAGGCCCGACTCAAATCCGCCGAAGAACAGTTGAGTTACACTGAACTCAAATCCGATGCCGCAGGCGTGATCACGCAGAAGGGGGCCGAGGTGGGCGAAGTCGTGCCGGCGGGGGCGATGGTCTTGAAGGTGGCGCAGCAAAGCGGCCGCGATGCCGTTTTCGACATGCCTGCCCAAGCTATTCGCGACGGCTTGTCGTTAGGTGAGCAAGTTGAGATTTGGCTCGCGGACAATCCCGAGATCAAGGTAGCCGGGAAGCTCCGCGAAATATCGCCGCAGGCCGATCCGGTCACCCGCAACTATCAGGTCAAAGTCGAACTCGACGATCCGCCGTCGGGAATGTTTCTAGGCGCGACAGTTCTTGGGCGTATCAAGCTGAAAGCAGAGTCGCAGATCGAAGTTCCTTCTTCGGCGCTGACGATGATTGAAGGAAAGCCCGCGATCTGGATTGTAGATGTTAGGGGTCAGGGCGTGCATCGGCGCGAGGTCGCTGTCGTGCGCTATACGCCGGCCGCGGTCCTCGTGAAGGACGGACTTACATCTGGCGAAAGGGTAGTTACAGCCGGAGTGCAGACGCTCCATGAAGGTCAAATCGTAAAACTGTTAGGAGGACACTAAGATGAAAGGCTTCAATCTTACCGAGTGGGCGATCCACCATAAGGCACTCGCCATCTACTTCATGATAGTTAGCATTGTGGCCGGAGTCTCGGCCTATCTGCACCTGGGTCGCAATGAAGACCCTGAGTTCACCGTGAAGACAATGGTAGTCCAGACGCTCTGGCCTGGCGCAACTCAGGAAGAGACGGTGAAGCAGGTAACTGACCGCATCGAGAAGAAGCTACAGGACACGCCAAATCTCTATTATTTGAAAAGCTATACCGTGGCTGGGCAGTCCACAGTCTTTGTCTATCTACTAGAGTCCACGCCGAAGAAGGATGTGCCGGACCTCTGGTATCAGGTCCGCAAGAAGGTCTGCGATATTAGGCAGACGCTTCCGCAAGGAGTCGTGGGGCCGTTCTTCAACGACGAATTCGGCGACACTTATGGGATTATCTATGCCTTCACGGCGGATGGCTTTAGTCACCGGGAATTGCGCGATAACGCGGAAGAGGCGCGCTCGCGTCTGCTGCGAGTGAAAGATGTGTCCAAAGCCGAATTTCTTGGCACCCAGGACGAGCGCATCTATGTCGAGTTCTCCACGCATCGCCTAGCCGAACTCGGCATGGACCGCATGGAACTCATCAAGGTGCTAGTCAGCCAGAACGCCGTGGTTCCTTCCGGCGTCATCCAGACGAAGAATGAGGCAATGCTTATGGATGTGACCGGACGGTTTGAATCCGAGAAGGATCTGGCGCAGGTCAATTTCTCCTTTGGCGGAAAGATGCTGCGCCTAAGTGACATCGCGACCATCACACGCGGCTATGCCGACCCCCCGCAGCCGGTCTTCCGCGTCAATGGCAAGGATGCCATCGGTCTGGCGCTCTCGATGCGCGCCGGCGGCGACATCCTTGCTTTGGAAAAAAACCTGCATGAGGTGATGGAGACATTCAAAGCGGAGTTGCCCGTTGGCATTGAAACGTTCCTAGTCTCGAATCAACCCGAGGTAGTTCACCGCTCGGTCGATGAGTTCATGGAGGCGCTGTGGGAAGCTATCGCGATTGTCCTTGTCATAAGCTTTCTGAATCTAGGTCTGCGGGCGGGCCTGGTCGTGGCGACTTCGATCCCGCTGGTGCTGGCCATCGTGTTTGTCACCATGCAAATCTTCGGGATCGACCTACAGCGCATCTCGCTCGGCGCGCTGATCATCGCGCTGGGGCTGCTCGTCGATGACGCGATGATCACCATAGAGGCGATGGTCTCGAAGGTGGAACATGGATGGGACTCAATCAAAGCGGCGATCTTTGCTTATGCCTCCACTGCTTATCCGAGACTTACCGGCACGCTGGTGATCGCGCTCGGCTTTGTGCCGGTAGGTTTCGCCAAGAGTTCGGCGGGCGAATATACCTTCACGCTCTTTGCTGTAGTAGTCATCGCCGTCCTTACCTCCTGGGTCGTTGCCGCGCTCTTCACTCCGCTCATCGGGACGATGCTTCTAAAGCCCCACAAGCACGACAACAAGGAGAAGAGTAAGCATGAAGGTGGCGGGCGTCTTCTAACTGGTTATCATCGTTTGCTGCTCTTCACGATGCGTAACTCCAAAGTAACGCTGGCGGTGACGATCGTAGTCTTCGGCCTATCGCTGTGGCTCGCGCGGTTTGTGCCCAGCCAGTTCTTTCCCGCGTCGGATAGGCCGGAACTTGTCGTTGATCTGCGCCTGCGGCACGACGCCTCCATTTATGCCTCGGATACGGCTTCGCAAAAGCTCGACGAAATCCTCCGCAGCGATCCCGATATTGTCCACTGGAGTTCCTATGTCGGCCGCGGGGCGATCCGATTCTACCTGCCGCTCGACGTGCAGTTGCAGAACGATTTCTTCGCGGAAACAATCATCGTCACTAAGAGCCTGAAAACGCGCGAGCAGGTCAAGAAACGTCTGGAAACCGCGCTTCAGGAAAAGTTCCCCGAGGCAGTCGGGCGGGTCTTCCCGCTTGAGCTGGGACCGCCCGTGGGCTGGCCGGTCCAATACCGGGTTAGCGGCCCTGACTTATACAAGGTGCGGGAACTTTCGGACAAGCTGGCCGGAATCGTGGGAGAGAGTCCCGACGTGAAAAACGTGAGCTTTAACTGGATGGATCCAATCCGGAAACTCCAGATTCGCGTGAATCAGGATGAGGCCCGGCAGCTAGGGCTCAGTTCGGCGGCGGTTTCGCAGTTGATCAACGCCGCCGTCACGGGCATCTCCGTGACTCAAGTGCGCGATAGTATCTATCTGATTGACGTGGTGGTGCGAGCCGAGGCCTCGGAACGCATGTCCCTGGAAACCATCCGCACCTTGAAGATACCGCTTCCGAACGGACGCTCGGTGCCTTTGACCGAGCTGGCCAGCATCAATTACGCGCAGGATTTGCCCCTCGTTTGGCGTCGCGACCGACTGCCTACCCTGACCGTCCAAGCCGAGACCAAGGATGGCGTGCTGGCGGCGACTGCCGTGGCAAACCTCGCGGAAAAAGTCTCCGCGATGAAGCGCCAACTACCGGCCGGCTACAAGATCGTTGAAGGCGGCAGCGTCGAGGAAAGTGAGAAAGGTCAGTCCTCCGTCCTAGCGGTCTTCCCGCTCATGCTCGTGCTGATGATCACGGTCCTGATGTTCCAGATGCAGAGTTTCAGCCGCCTCTTTCTGGTCTGCAGTGTCGCGCCGCTGGGTGTCATTGGTGTGGTCCTGGCGCTCTTGGTCACGCAAAAGCCGATGGGGTTCGTGGCCATGCTGGGCACCGTCGCGCTGATCGGCATGATCATCAGAAACTCGGTGATCCTGATCGACCAGATCGAAACCGAGAAGGCCGCGGGACGCGCGGGTTGGGATGCCGTGGTCGAAGCATCCCTGGTGCGTTTTCGCCCGATCACACTCACCGCACAGGCGATGATTCTGGGCATGGCGCCGATCGCGCCGACCGTCTTCTGGGGCCCCATGGCCTATGCCATCATGGGCGGGCTCGCGGTGGCCACCGTGCTGACTCTGATCGCACTGCCGTCGCTCTACATTAAGTGGTTCAAGATCACCGAACCCAAACTGGAAATACCCGCTGAGCCGCATCCAACCGACCCTGCTCTCGCCGCCAGGAATATCGAAGTACTAACAACTCACTAACTTATGGAACCCGAAAATCTCAACATCGAGGAAATCATGAAATCCCGACGGCACTCCGTGGAGGAATCGCTGACCACCATCAGCGTAGCGGAGTTAAAGATGCTGACCGACGAACTTTTTCCATTCAACGATCATCCCTGGTTGGAAAAATTCCTGACCGTGATACACGATCCCGCGAGCGGAACATTCCATCACGCAGTCGTTGATAATCGCGTCGATGTTCTTTACTGCCACAACAAGGATATCGGCATGTGGTTCATCCCAGGTAGCGGGAAGGGACCTTTGCAACCGGAACAGTTAAAGATCATGCGGGAAATCGTCGAGAGGGGAACTTGACGATGCAACTTACGACCACTCTATGGATAGCTCGTTAACCAACGCCCTGGCCGCTGTGTTAGGCTCGCTGGTCGGCGGTTCAGCGACGATGGCGACTGCATGGATCACCCAAAAAACATCGACAAAGCGCGAGCTGGTCCGAGAGGAGTTGCACAAGCGCGAAACGCTTTACGACGAGTATATCTGCGAGTGCTCGAAGCTGGCCATCGATGCATTGGCGCATGGGATTGAGCAGCCGGAGAAAATGTGGTCTGCCTATGCCTTGCTCAACCGCATCCGACTTTCAGCATCTGCGGCAGTGGTCGCTGAGGCGGAAGCGGTTCTGAAGCGCATTTCCGAGCAGTATTTCTCGCCAAACGTATCGCTCGACGAGTTCCGCGCTCTTGCGCTGTCGCAAGAGGACGATCTGCTCCAGTCGCTGGGCGCGGCGTGCCGGATCGAACTCGAGGCCATTCGTTCCGAGGGATAGGGCCGTCGGACATTAACCCCATCACTCCATTTCAAAACTGCCAAAACAACCTCACCCGAGCCATGACAACCTCCAGGAACCCAACTTTACTAGCACGATACAATTGCGGACCGGTGAAACTATCCGGCGATCCCAATGCTCTCTATGAGCGGCATTTCACGTTCGACCAAGTCCTCGCGGAAGAGGAAGCCACCGCCCGCAACAAGTTCGAGGCCATCGCGCGTTCCGTGCGTGACGTGCTTTCGCAACGCTGGCTGAGAACCGAGCAGACCTGTCGGCAACGCAACGCTAAGCGTGTTTACTACCTCTCGATGGAATTTTTGCTCGGTCGCGCCCTGGCCAACAACATCTCCAATCTCATGATTGCTCCCGAGGTTCAGCAATTCTGCCAGCAGCATCGGCTTGATCCGCTTCAGATTATTGAGCAAGAACCGGACGCCGGTCTCGGCAACGGCGGATTGGGCCGGTTGGCGGCATGTTTCCTCGATTCCATGGCGACCCTCGGCCTTGCCGGCATGGGCTACGGCTTGCGCTACGACTACGGCATTTTCCGGCAAAGCTTCCGCGACGGCTGGCAGGCCGAACAGCCCGACCACTGGCTCGCCCGGCCCGATCCGTGGGAAGTGGCGCGGCCAAATGAAGCTGTCGAAGTGAAACTCAACGTCTCCTTCGAGATTCGTGGCGGTGCGCTGAGCATCGTCGAAGGTCGCCCGTCCACGCTGATCGGCATTCCGTATGACCGGGCCGTGATCGGCTATGGCGGAAAGACCATCAATACGCTTCGACTTTGGGCGGCCAGCACGCCCGACTACTTCGATTTTGCCCAATTTAGCACGGGAGATTTTGTTGGGGCATTGGCCGAAACTCTGACCGCCGAAACCGTCACCCGGGTGTTGTATCCCGACGACACGACCATCGCCGGAAAAGGCCTGCGGTTTCTTCAGGAGTATTTTCTCGTGGCGTGCTCGCTGGCGGATCTCGTTCGCCGTTTCCGCGCCGGAGGCAACGATTGGTCCGCGTTGCCCGACAAGGTTGCCATTCAGCTCAACGACACACATCCAACCCTGGCCGTGCCGGAGTTGATGCGCCTGCTGTTGGACGAGGCGAAGCTGAGTTGGGACGATGCGTGGAATTTCACCCAAAGCACGTTGGCCTACACCAACCACACGCTGCTGCCCGAAGCGCTGGAGAAATGGCCCGTGCAGTGGTTCAAGGACCTCCTGCCGCGTCATCTCGAAATCATTTATGAAATCAATCGCCGACTCCTCGACGACGTCCAAGCCCGGCATCCTGGCGACGAGGGCCGCATCGCGCGCGTCAGCCTCATCGAAGAAGGCACCCACCCGCAAGTGCGCATGGCGCATCTGGCCATCGTCGGCTCGCACAGCACCAACGGCGTCGCCGCGTTGCATTCAGAGTTGCTCAAGCAGCGGGTGGTGCCGGATCTCGTGGAGATGTTTCCCGAGCGGT
This sequence comes from Chthoniobacterales bacterium, assembly GCA_039930045.1. NCBI lineage: Bacteria > Pseudomonadati > Verrucomicrobiota > Spartobacteria > Chthoniobacterales > Chthoniobacterales bacterium. Next base: position 176,922 of record JBDSQB010000016.1, read on the forward strand.
TCAATAATAAAACCAACGGCGTTACGCCGCGCCGCTGGTTGTTGCTGGCCAACCCCTCACTCGCGGCAGTCATCACCGAAGCCATTGGCGATGGCTGGATCACCGATCTCGCGCAGTTGGAGAAATTAAAACCGCTCGCCGACGACAGCGGTTTTTGCGCCGCAGTAGCCGCCGCGAAACGGCAGGCCAAGCTGCGATTCATTAAATGGATGGGAAGTCCCGGAATCAATCCCGACACCATTTTCGACGTGCAGATCAAACGCATCCACGAATACAAACGGCAACTGCTGAACGCACTGCACATCGTCGTGCTCTACAATCGCCTGCGCGAGAACCCGCGGCTCGATCTATTGCCACGCACGTTCTTCTTCTCTGGCAAGGCCGCGCCCGCTTACCACTTCGCCAAGCTTGTCATCAAGTTCATCAACAACCTGGCCGGTACGCTCGATGGCGATCCAGCCGCCCAAGGTCGGTTGAAGGTGATCTTTGTGCCGGACTATCGCGTCTCTGTCGCGGAATACCTCATCCCGGCGAGCGACGTGTCCGAGCAGGTATCCACGGCCGGCTACGAGGCCAGCGGGACCAGCAACATGAAATTTATGATGAACGGCGCGCTCACCATCGGCACGCGCGACGGGGCCACCATTGAAATGGCCGAGGCAGCCGGCGAAGAAAACTTCTTTCTGTTCGGCCTGAACGCGGAACAGGTCGAGGGCAGTCGTGGTTGTTATAATCCACGCTGGCACTACGAAAACGAATCCGAGATTCGAGCCGCGCTCGACTTGATCGCCAGCAACCATTTCAGCCGAAACGAACCCGGTATTTTCACACCTATCCTCGATGCATTGCTGCAAAACGGCGACCGCTACCGGCATCTAGCCGACCTCGCCAGCTACACCCAGGCCCAGCAACGGCTGGAGAAATCGTACGCCGACCAGCCTGCGTGGACCCGCAAGGCGATCCTGAACATCGCAGCGTCCGGCAGATTTTCCAGCGACCGCACCATTGCGGAATACGCCAAAGAGATTTGGAACGTCACCCCATGCTTCACCGACTAACCAGAACCTCGCCATCCCGTCCACGCGGCAACATGGAGCCGGCTATCGGGCTCGAACCGATGACCTGCTGATTACAAATCTTCCGTTATTCATAGGGTCTGTAACAGAAACACTGTCACACTTTATATATCGGCGAGCTGGCTTATTGAGCTGGCTAGAAAGATCCGAAAATGAGTGACTGGGGATCTGTTGCGTCTCGGCTGACTGCTGGCAATGGCTACCCCGGCGGCGTTGTCGGGTCGGCAAATAGCCTGAGTCCCACGAAAGGCGCGTCAGGCTTACAGATTGGCTCGACACAGGCAGGCGCGGAGCTGGGGCGATTGCCGACGAAGGAGGACATCGGCGGCGTTGGCTTCCAGCGGATCGCAACGGATGGCGGGCAACCGGACCCAAGAGGCGGCGTGTCAGCAAATCGGCCAGCCTCGGACATTCCAGACTCTGGAAAACGTCGTTACACTCTGCGGCGTGGCCTTCACAGCGGACTTGAGATCAAACTGACGCCGCAAGGCGTCAGGAAAGCACTTCCTGCGCCTCCACGCGCATTCACCTACCACGCACAGCCTAAACGCGATGCAGCAGCCGCACAGGGCGAGAAATATGGTGTTTCGGCGTCGTCGGCGTTAGTCGGCCACGGAGTGGCCGGCGAAGCCGATGCGCTTCCTTGTCTATTTAGAAACAACTGCACCGATTCCATAGGAGAACCGGTGCGGAAGCTGACCGGTGCGGAGCGGAAACGCGCTCACACGTGCATGGAAAATGCGCAGCATTTCATTAATCATTACGGCCTCGAAAACTGCGGGTTTCTGACAATCACGCACGCCGAGGACGGACCAATCGGCTTCGGCGAATTTCAGCGGCGTCTCCACTCCGCCATGACACATTTCCTCCGGCCAGCCTTCGACGATTACATGGGCGCACTCGAATTTGCCAAACGGGAACACCTCCATTTCATCGTGGCGTGCGGAACGGATATCAGAACTGGCTTCGACTTCGATCATTACCACGAGACGATGATCTGGCAAAAAAGCGGGCGCAAAGGCCCGAAGCCGGTTGGGAACTTGAACCGCTGCGAATGGCTCAAGGAAATGCACGCGTCCTTGTGTGACAGATTGCCAGATTACGGGCTAGGACGCGCGGAACTGGTCCCAATCTGGAAAAGTGCTGAGGCAGTCGGATACTACCTCGGCGGCTACCTCTCGAAGTCGATCCCGAACCGACTCCCGGAACACAAAGGCGCAAGGTTCATGCGCTACAGCAAAACCGCTCCTCGGATCGTCAAGGGTAGCTTTGCATGGCTGGGTGTTCACTCATGGCTCTGGCGACAAAAACTGGCTACTTTCGCAGCACACCACGACTGCAAAGACGAGGCGGATTTGAAGTCAATCTTTGGCACGCACTGGGCCTATCACATGAGAGCCGCAATCCTCGCAACGGATTTGTCCTGGTATTTAACGGGGCACCACGCAAAGGCTGATGGCAGGGGAGACGAAAACATGGACTTGGACGCTCCGTATTACCCGCCAGCCCGCCCGATGACAGGCAGGGAAGTGAGAAAAATGCTTAATGATATCGAAATCAAAAAGATAGTCGAAGCGCATCCGGTTCACTTAAGGGAAACGAGGGAATCTCCGGGTTACCAACAGGCGATAGCGGAGTGGGAAAGCTACAACCGGCCCTTCTAGGAAAATGTCATACAAAATAAATGAAACGTCATACATACAAGGAGAAAAAAGCAGCTTATCTCAGAGGCAAATAGCCCTACTTTATGAAATACAGCGACATCATTTGCATTCCGCCTTCTGCAAGACTTATCCGTCTTGAGGCAGCTGCTGCTTACGTGGCAGGAGAACAAAACTTAAAAGGAGCGGTGCAAGCAGGTTGGTTCAAGCCTGTGGTAAAACATAAGGGCTGTACCGCATACGATGTGAGAGACTTAGATGTCGCGATAGACCGCGCAAAGCTGGATGGAGAATGGCCCAAGTGTCAGCCTGCGCGGTCAATGTCAGAGTCCTGAGCAATCAGATGAGCATAATGCCGCTCTACCACTTGGATGCCATCGCCCAGCCAGATGGCTGTCTTGGACATCGAAACTCCAGCACTAACCAGCAAGCTGGCAAAGGTGTGTCTCATGGTGTGGGCGGTGACCCACTCACAGCCTTGCTCGGCCATATAGTCATCGAAAGGACGACGGAAATCATAACGATATTCGCTAACTCCATGCGCGACATCCGGTTTCACAATGTAGCCGTCACAGCGGGGAATACTGGCAAGAAAAGCCTCCAACCTTTTGGAAAGGGGAATGGTGCGCCCTTTTCGGTTCTTGGTTTGAAAAGTATCTGTGTTTTGTACTCGCAGCAGCCCCGCGTTCAGATCAACCCAGTTCCACCTGGCTTCGATGATTTCATTTTTTCTAAGACCTGCATGGAAGCCAAGGTTCAGAATCAATGCCATTTCTGGACTCGGCGCATTCTCCAGCAACTGATTTCGCAATTCAGGCGAGCAGAAACGCTCTTTGGCAAGTTCCGAGACTTTCGCCATTCGGAAGTTGAACGGGTTTTGGCGGATCTTGCCTTCTGCCAAAAGCCAAGAAAAAAAGCCTTTCAAAGCTCGCACATACGACTGTGCGGCGGCTTCGGTCATCCGGGCGCGTTGCTCCGCAAACCACCGTTTTGTCACATTTTCTGTCACAGCAACGACGCTGATGCTTCCAATGTCGCCGATAAACTGGAAAATAATTCGTCGAGACCACGAGCTGGTTTTCTTGCTGTGGCGTCCTTCCTTGGCTCGGGAATTCAAATACTTCTCCGCCATAGCTTCCAGCGTGTGCTTGTCGTCGCTAGGGACGCTTCCCTTGATCTCTACTGCCCTCGTAATAGCCGAGGAAAGATCGGCGGTTTGCAGGCTGAAAAATTGCCGTTTTCCTCCTGTTTGGATCGCAAGCCAGTAAACAGAGCCTCGGAGGTAAATGCCTTTGGGAAGATTCTTCACGCAAGTGTCACACTTTCGCTGTCACACTTTCAAAGTCAAACCAGAGCAAAGCAGCCCTCTCTAGAGGGAAAATATGGAGCCGGCTATCGGGCTCGAACCGATGACCTGCTGATTACAAATCAGCTGCTCTACCAACTGAGCTAAGCCGGCAACTACGAGGGGTTAGAAATAGGCGGGATCGCTGGTGCGTGCAAGGTGAAATCTCGGTCGCGCACACTCCGTTTCGCTTCATGCATCCGTCGAGGGGATGGATCGCGATGTTAGTTATATGGCCCTCACAACCCAACCTTTTGCCCACGTCAAAGCACTGGACGACATTGCCAGTGAAAACCGCTCCACCAATGTCAGCCACGCCGAGCGGATCGGCTCGCTGGTAGCCGGGAGTGCGCTGATTGTTCTCGGACTCGCCAAGCGTTCGACCAGCGGAGTTTTACTCTCACTCGTCGGCGGTTTGCTGGTGCATCGCGGAGTCACCGGCCACTGCAGAGGCTACGCAGTGCTCGGCGTGGACACCGCGCGGCACGATCACCGGGGCGTGCCGGGAAATCATGGACACAAGATCGAGCGCAGCATCCGCATTCACCGGCCTGCGAATGAGATTTTTACCTTCTGGCGCAATCTCGAAAACATCCCGAAATTCATGGCCCGTGTGAAATTTGTCGAGGCTTCCAGCGGGCAACTTTCGCATTGGGTCGCCAAGGGACCGGGTGGAGTTACAGTCGAATGGGATGCGGAAGTCATCAACGAGCATCCCGACCAGATGATCGCCTGGCAGTCGCTACCGGGCGCGGAAATCGAGAGCGCAGGCTCGGTCTGGTTCACCCCACACGGCGACATGACGGAGGTGAAACTTTCCATGCAATATCATCCACCGATGGGTGCGATCGGGGACGTGGTGACGAAGTTTCTGGGCGATTTGCCAGATCGCGAGATCGAGGAGGATCTGGCCCGGCTCAAGCAGTTGATGGAAAATGCGTGAGCCCTGATTCGATTGGAAGTCGGCTCAAAAAACCGACCATTCCCAGAGCGCGGGACTTTGAGTCCGGTTGGGCTTGGGAAAAACCAGTCGCAGAAATCGAGCTTCGACCGGTTTGTCGATGATTACCGGTGAACCGGACGCTGGCGTGGTGAGATAGTTCGCCAGCGGATTCCAGCTTTTGCCATCGAGCGAGGTTTCGACGGAGCAGAGATAGGACTTCCAAGCGTATTCAAAACGAATTTCCTGGCTGGTGATTTTCTGAACTTGGCCCAAGTCGAGTTGCAGCCAATTCTCCGGCGAATCCGGCGCGGGCGCCCAGCGAGTTGCATAGTTATCGTCGAGAACGCAAGCCGCGCCGGTGAATTCATCCTTCACACTCGACGCGGTCGCGGTGGCTTTTTCGGCCAGATTGACGCGACCTTGGAGCCGGTTTTGCAGGAAAGCCGAGCCGTCGTGGGAAGGGACCACATTTTCCATGAGCCCGTCGGCGGCGAACTTCAACTCATCCACGCAGACTTGACGACCGATGAATTTCGGGTCGAACGGAATGCTGTGGCGATGATACAAAATGTAGGTGCGACCCTCGTGGGTGAAGATCGCGTGGTGGCCGGTGCTGAGGATGTTGTTTGCCTTGTCGCTTCGCAGGACCGGACTGTTGCTCGCCTCGGTGAACGGCCCGAAAGGCGTGTCGCCCATGGCGTAATGCACCGCGTAAGTTTCCTCGATCGTCTTGCCGTGCGAATACATCAAATAGTAGTGCCCCGCATGCTTCGTCATGAAGGGACCCTCGAAATAATTCTTCGGCGTTACGTCGCGGACTTCTCCGTCGAAAGTGACCATGTCGGGCTTCAGTTTCACCGCCCAGCATTTGCCATTCACCCAATGCAAACCGGATCCCCAGTAGAGATAGGCCTGCCCGTCGTCATCGATAAACCCCTCGGCATCAATCATATGGAACCCAGGCCGGAAGGTTTGTGCGATGAGAGGCTTGTCGCCGAGAAGGTTTTTCCACGGCCCGGTTGGTGTGTCGGCCACGCCGGCCCAGACCTCGTTATGGACCGAGACATACATGTAAAATTTCCCGTCGCGTCCGCGCAAAACGGACGGAGCCCAGACGCTGGAACTGCCGCCGGTCGGGCTTTTGCAGAGGGATTTCGTGGGCCAGTTCAGGGTTCGGAACGTCCAGTTTTTGAAGTCGGACGACTCCCAGCAACCGAGCGTTTCGTCGCCCCACGGATCAAGCGTCGCGTAGATGTAATGTTTGCCGCCAAACTCCAGAATCGACGGATCGGCGTAGTATCCGGGCAAGATCGGATTGGTGGAATGCGGCGCGCGTCCGGGCAAGTCGGCGGAGTGCGCCAGCGGGCTAAACATGACGGTGAGCGCGAGGAAAACAGAGGGGAGTTTCATAAAAATGGGCGGGTTGATTGTGCGGGAAGTCGAGTTCCAATGCACTCCGAAAGATGCCTGGCGGACAGGGCGTTATTTTTTGACACGCATTCACAACGAGGGAACGATTATTTTGCAGGGGCTTTCATTCCAACCAACACCACACACATGAATACCACATTACCCAACACAAAAGACCTCAGCACCGAACCGCCGCGCAGCGCACGCGAGCGGATTCACGATTATGCGATCATCGCCCGCACGCTCGACAAATGTCGTGCGTCCATCGCCGGAATGCTGGGGGAGTATTATTCGATTGTCCGCTCGACAACATGCTTTTCGGCTTCAAGGAAGTGAGCGGAGACGACTTTAAGGCCCAGGTGGAAAGCGGCGCGAGCGATGAGGAAGTTGCTGCCTGGCTCGACAAGACTGGTCTCAAGAAAACGTCCGACGAAGTGCGAGCATGGAGTGACCGGGTGGAGGCTTACAAACCCTTCGAGGATCTGAACAAACGCGAGTGGTTTGAGCAGGAATGCGAGCCGCTCGGACTCGATCCGAAGACGAGCACGCTCTTCGATTATCTCGACGCCGACGACGAGGTGTTTCGCAGCAAAAAGTAGCCTGTCTGGCGAATAAGGGAGCAATCATGGCGCGCATTTCCGATCTGAAAGTGCGGCTCTGGTCGGGCCATGTCGGCGGTTGGGAATGGCAGCATACGCTGGTGACTCGCGGTGGAAGCTGGCAGCCGGCGATCAACGCGTTTCGCTGCGAGAAATGCGTCTGCATCTGCGTCGATCTTTCGGGTGTGAATAAGGGCGACATCGAAGTGCAAGTCGAGCCGCGCCAGGTCGCGATCAGCGGCGTGCGCAACCCGCCCGAGCCGTTGGACGCCGACCGCAAGCCGCTGCAAATCATCGCCATGGAGATCGATTATGGGGCGTTTTCCCGAGTGATTCCGCTGCCAGTTGAGGTCGATGTCGGGCAAGTCACCGCCGAGCAGGAGCAGGGATTGCTCTGGATCGAGCTGCCCATTTTGAGGAACGACCCATGACCGCCAAGGACGCTCCCCAAGTCAGCTCGCCAAATGTCCGCGTGTCGTCGTCCGGTGCGTTCGCCGCTGGTGCGGATGATGGCGCTCCATTGCCGGACGAAATTCCGATTTTGCCCTTGCGCGGCGTGGTCATTTTTCCAGGCGCGATTCTGCCGCTGACCGTCAGCCGGGACTCATCGCTTAAGCTTCTCGACGAGGCGATGCCGCAGAGCAAAGTCATCGGCGTCATCACGCAGCGCGACGAGCGGATGAACGAGCCGACCCCCGCTGATTTGTATGAAACTGGCTGCGCGGTGAATGTGCTCAAACTCATCCCGCAAGGCTCCAAAGGCCTGCTTCTCGTCGTGCAGGCAACACAGCGATTTGGGCTCCGCAAATTCACCCAGACCGAGCCGTATTTTCGCGCGGAGATTCAGCCGCTGGAGCAAACGCAGCCGCCGCCGGACGACAAGCAATGGCAGGCCGAGGTCCGCAATTTGCGAGACAGCGCGGTGCAACTCCTGCGCGTGCTGCCCGACGTCCCCGAACAAATCAGCAGTGTCGTCAGCACGCTCACAGACCCCATTTTGCTGACGGATTTTCTCGCGCCCAACCTCGATATCGATCTGGCTCAAAAGCAGGCGCTGCTGGAGGAACTCGACGTAACCAAACGTGTCCGCGCGCTCCAGACGCACATCGCGTCGCGGCTGGAGATTTCTGAGATTCAGCAAAAACTCCAGAAGGATGTGGCCTCGCGTTTCACCGACGCCCAGCGCCGCGCCTATCTCCGCGAGCAGATGGAGGCGATCCGGCACGAGCTCGGCGAGGACGACGCCACCGAGGGGCAGGAGCAGGAGGAACAACTCCGCGTGCGCCTCCAGCAGGCCGGGCTGCCGACCGACATCATGGCGCAGGCCGAGCGCGAATTAAAGCGTCTGAATTTCGTTCCATCGGCCAGTCCGGAGCATTCGGTGATCGTGAGTTATCTCGAAACACTGGCCGAATTGCCGTGGCAGAAATTGAGCGAGGACGCGCTCGATCTCGATGAAGCCCAGCGCGTGCTCGACCGCGATCATTTCGGTCTGGAAAAAGTGAAACGCCGGCTGATCGAGTTCCTCGCCGTGCGCAAGTTGAACCCCAATGGGCACGGCCCGATTCTCTGTTTTCTCGGCCCGCCTGGAGTTGGAAAAACGAGTTTGGGCCAGTCCATCGCCGACGCGCTGGGGCGGAAATTTGTTCGTGTTAGTTTGGGCGGACTGAGGGACGAATCGGAGATTCGCGGTCATCGCCGCACCTATGTTGGCGCGATGCCGGGGCGGCTGATCCAGGAGTTGCGCCGCGTCGGCACGCGCAATCCGGTGATGATGCTCGACGAGTTGGATAAAATTGGCAGCGACTTTCGCGGCGACCCGGCGAGCGCGTTGCTGGAGGTGCTCGATCCGCGCCAGAACCACACCTTCGTGGATCGTTATCTGGATGTGCCGTTCGACTTGTCGAAAATCATTTTCATCGGCACGGCCAACGCCATTGATCCCGTTCCGGCTCCGCTGCGCGACCGCATGGAAATCATCTCGATTCCGGGTTACACGCGACGCGAAAAACTCGAGATCGGACGCCGCTATTTGCTGGATCGTCAGCTCATCGAGAATGGACTCAAACCCGGCCAGTGCACGTGGGACGATGCCGCGCTCGACAAGCTCATTAACCAATACACTCACGAGGCTGGCGTGCGGAATCTGGAGCGCGAAGTCGGCGCTGTCTGCCGCTACGTCGCCGCGCAAGTCGCCCGAGGCAAAACCGACCATATCCATGTGACTCCCGAACTGGTTGAGGAAGTCCTCGGGCCGCCGCGCCATGTGCAGGAGGATCGGTTAAAAGTCAGCCTGCCAGGCATCGTCACCGGGCTCGCCTACACGCCCTATGGCGGGGAGATTTTGCACATCGAGGCGGCGCGTTTTCCGGGAAGAGGCGAGTTGCGGCTCACTGGCCAGCTCGGCAACGTGATGAAAGAATCCGTCGCCGCCGCGATGAGTCTGGTGCGTTCACGCGCTGACCAACTTGGCATTGCCTCGGAGAATTTCCGCAAAACGGATGTTCACGTTCACGTGCCCGCCGGGGCGGTGCCGAAGGATGGACCGTCCGCCGGCGCGGCGATGTTTACCGCGCTCGCGTCGCTTTTCACCGATACGCCGGTGCGCGCCAATGTGGCCATGACGGGCGAGGTGACTTTGCGCGGACTTGTGCTGCCGATTGGCGGCTTAAAAGAGAAAAGTCTCGCCGCCATGAGTGCCGGAATCGACACCGTCATCATTCCGAAAGGCAACGAAAAGGATCTCGTCGATGTGCCCGCTGAGGCGAAGGAATCGATCCGGTTTTGTCCGGTGGAGACCGTCGATGAAGTTCTCGCCATCGCCTTGGAAACTACCGCCCGGGGCATTCCCGAGGCGGTGCAGTAAACAGCGTTCCCGTTTTATTCGTCCGGGAATAGCGGCAGATTTGCCTGACTCTCGTCCTCCATCGGCGAATCCTTGATGACCTCGCCCTCGGCCGCCGCGCTGCCGAGTTCCCAGAGGAGCCAGTCGTCGTTTTGCACATATTGCTTGAGCTTGTTGTCCCAGCGTTTGGGCACTTCGCGGGCGAGTTTTTCTAAAAACGGCAGCAGCGGATTCTGCGGCGGATGCGCCTTTTCCTGCTCGTCGAGCGGCGTTGATTCCCAGCCATACTGGCCGTGTTTCCCTTGAAAACCAAAGCCATCGAAGAAATGTCCGCCGCCGATCAGCGGCATATACCAGAGGCTCGGGATGCCCTTCGGATTGGGCTTGATCGGAGCCTCCACGGCGAGGCGCTCGATCAGGTCGAGACCCTTCGGATCGTTCGCCAGATGCGCCCGCAACTCGTCCAGCGCGGGGAAAGTCACGGGCGGCGTGACGAACAGCACCGGCTTAAACTGCAATCGCGACAGCACGATTTCATGCACGGTCCCGACGCTGTAAATATTCGTCGGCACATAGGCAATCGTGAAATCGCTCGTGTCCACCATGCGCAGATCGATGTGCAGCGTTTCCCAGAATTTCTCAGCGCAAGCCGCGCGCGTTTCATCGCCTTCCTGGCCTTGCTCGAAAGTCCAGTTGTCGCGCACGTCGATGGTGTTCACATCCTCGAGTCCATACTGATGCAACCCCCGGACGGTCGGCTTGTGCCACGGATCGAAAACGACCGCGCCATAGGAGCGCAGAAAGTCGCCAATGCGATTGCGCCAGCCAAATTTCTTTTCATTCGCCCGGGAGGCCACGAAGTCCATCGGACCGGAGAGATAAACACGCGCACCACGGAGGAAATTATGCGATTTCATTCCGCAAAACTAACAGGCTCTAAACGACAAGCCAACCCGCAAAAAAGCGGGCGGAGTTGCATAGTTATCTGAGCCTCAGCGGGGAAGTTTTGAAAAGTCCTGCGTGATTCTCAATCGCTATGGTTAAGAAAAACGTGGAGCCTAGGGGATTCGAACCCCTGACCTCCTCAATGCCATTGAGGCGCTCTACCAACTGAGCTAAGACCCCGTTCGTTGCGGGAGGGGTAGAATATCCAAGAGAAGGGACTTGTCACGAAATTTATTCTGGCCGCGCCCCGTCTGTTTTTCACGCCCGCCAAGCGACTTCCAATCGTTTCTCCTAACATGGCGAAAGCAAAGTCCCTGCAACCCGGCGCCCCAGTCGAATGGAAGTCCTCCCAAGGCACCGTCCAAGGCACCGTGAAAAAGAAACTGACCGTCCCGACGAATATCCGATCGCATGAAGTCGCCGCGTCGCCTGAGAACCCGGAATACCTCGTCGAAAGCGACCAGACCGGAGCCCAGGCCGCGCACAAGCCAGCCAGCATAAAAAAGACCCGCTCATAAGAACGCGACTCGCCTCCGCCGCACTTGGCTCTAACTCTTCGAGAGCGAATACTCCACCGCACCCTTTGCATCGATCGTCAGATGCTTCTGCTTTTGCAGCTTCTCGATCAACTTCTCCACCGTTTCCTCCGTCGTCGGCTTGAGCAACGACAGCAACTGACTCATCAGCGTCTTCTTCCGCTTGGGACGACTGTTCACATTTTTTCGCAACTGCGCCAACACCCGCGCCAGCGGATCTTCCATTGGAGTCGGCGCGGCGACAGGCGCAGCCTTGGGCACATAACAAAACGTCAGCGTCGCAAAATCGTCATGACGCATCGCCCGAACGTGACGACTCTTCAGATGCTCCACCAGCGGGTCAAAGCCGGTGTCCTTCGAGACAATGTGGAAATAACCCGTCGGATCGCTCAAGACCGCGCGTCCCAGATAATAGGCCAGGGCAAAATCCAGCGCGTTCCTCCCCGAGGTCGTCAACCGGATCAACTGCACGCAGGCGGCGTGTTCCATCAACTTCTCCACCAGCGCCACATCCAGCTTGGTCTGCCGCGCACCTAGCAATAGGATGAAACTCACCGTCTTCGCTCCGATCACACTCGGATCGACTGTGGGCACATTCTCGCAGTCCACAAAGACATGATTCATCGCCGGGCCGGGTTCAGGGGAGGTGTTCATGGATGCTCGGGGAAGACGGGCCAGCTTAAAACAAACCTGCTTTTTTAAGCAACGAAACCCCGCTCACCTTCGATTTAACAGCAGAATGTTCCCCATCTGGATTCAGGCAGGCTTTTGGGGATGGCTCGCGGGCTCGGCCTTGCTCATCGGAGCTGCGGGCGGCTTTTACCTGAAGATCCCCCAGCGCCTCATCGCAGCCATCATGGCCTTTGGCAGCGGCGTCCTCATCTCCGCGCTCTCCTTCGACCTCATGGAAGAAGCCTACAAACGCGGCGGATTCGACTCCACCGCCATCGGCTTCGTCGGTGGCGCGGCGGTTTATACCGGGGCCAACTGGCTCGTCAACCGCGCCGGTGCCAAACACCGTAAACGCTCCGGCAGCCAGCAATCCTCCGAATCGCAAACCAAGGGCAGCGGACTCTCCATCGCCATCGGAGCGCTCCTCGACGGCATCCCCGAATCCATCGTCATCGGCGTCAGCCTCATCGGTGCGGGCCGCGTAAGCTGGGTCGCCGTCGTCGCCATCTTCCTTTCCAACCTGCCCGAGGGCCTCTCCTCCTCCGCCGGGATGCGCCAGGCGAAACGATCCGCCGCCTACGTCTTTTCCGTCTGGGGTGGCATCGCTCTTATCTCTGGCATCGCGTCGCTCCTTGGCTACACCATCTTCAGCCACTTCTCGCCCGACATCATCGCCGGCACCACGGCGGTCGCTGCCGGAGCCATCCTCGCCATGCTCGCCGACACCATGATCCCCGAGGCCTTTGAAGAAGCGCACGATTTCGCCGGCCTCATCACCGTCCTGGGCTTCCTCGCCGCCTTCATCCTGACCAAACTCGACGGCTAGCATTCTCAAAAGGTAGGGGACGAGCGGCCTCGCTCGTCCTCAACGTGGCATATCCGGCGCTGACGATCAGAATGCTCATCCGCAGCGTCGTACAAACGGACATGCGGGCCGCATGTCCCTACCTGGATCGGCTACGGCTTCGGGGTGGGCGTTGAGGCAGGCACCTCTACAGAAATCCCCAGAATCATCTCGGGTGTCGGAGACGCCATCGCTTCCCCGCGAATCATCGGCGGGGTGGGAGTTGGCGTCGGGGGAGGGGCCACTTTCCCCATCACGATCTCGCCATCCGCATTCAGCCGCACACCGCGATGTTCCCCTCCCGTGGCGGGCGCTTCCGCTTGGACACTGGCAGCACCCATCGGCAGCAACACCGCGAATATCGACTGCACCCCGGCCACCCAGCGCCGCCAGCGCGAAGCGCGATGCTGGATCGCTCCCGTGGGAGTCTGGAAATAAGCCACGCAAACCCTCGCCGCCGCCTCCACCTCGCGGGCCAGCCGCTCGGTTTCCTTCGGAGACGCCAGCGAAAGATTATGCACATCCTTCTGGCAATGATCGCAAAACCGCCGGCTGGCTCCTCCCGTCAATTCATCCCATTGCTTGGGACACGGCACGCCGACTTTCAATGATCTCATACCCACAACACTCTCCGCCGCACCTCTTTCTTAGAAAAATATCGTGAGCGAAGAGGACATTCCTCCACACCACGCAACCCTCAGCCGCACGGGAGCGATCATTCGTGGACACATCGGGCCGGAAATTCGTCGAGGGAAACCATCCCCTCAAGAGCTCGGGACGCTTTCAAGCCGATGTCTATTGGACGAGAGCGACTTCTCCCAGCTAACTTCGAGGAAATGTCATTTCGGTTGCTCGTTTCGCTTGTTGTCTATGGGTCGTTCGCTTCCTCTTCGCTGCTGCTTGCGCAGGAGCGCGATGCCGAACTGCCGAAAGTGGTCGTCTCGGTGGATGATCCATCGCCCCTTCGCGAGGTGGCGGAAACGCAGTTGAAGGCGCTGCTGCCGACGGTGCAGCCGAAGGCAAAGCCCGAGTCCACGATCGCGAAGACGGGCGAGTTCGTTCTGGTCGGCGATCTTTTCAAAAACGGCGGAACGTATGCCCTGGCAGAGCTCCATGCCAGGGCGGGGGAGGAGACGGCTGGGGTGGCTTTCGTGGAATGGATAGACGGCCAATGGGAGTTGCGTGGGCTATGGAAGATCGAAACGGTCTGGCGGCCAAAGGAATGGAAGTGGGATGGAAAAAACGGAGATGATTATCTGCCGATCAAGCCTGCGACGGAACCATTTAAGTTGGTGGATCTGAGCGGCGATGGCGTGCCGGAAGTGATCTTTGCCGGGGAGGTGGAGAAATATTATCAGGAGCATTACCTGCTGCGCTTCGATCCCGCGAAGCATCGGCTCAATCTCGTAGCCTCAGCGATGGGCGAACCGCAAAAAGCCGGGAAATACGTCCGGCTCGATTTCAACTCGGGACGTCGTGCCATTTGGGGGGAGTCGCAATTTTTTGAGTGGAGCGACGGTGCACTCATCAAGAAGGCGTCCTGGCACGATGAAGTGGGATACGGCACGAACGACCCGACGTTTGTCGAAGGAGAGGGGATCGGGAAGGATGACAAGTTGGAGACGATCCGGGTAGGCATGGGACACGGTGCCGATATGAATGACTCCGATCCGTATGTTCTCACAAAAAACGAGCAGCCCTATGGAACGCTGTCGATTACTTGGAAGGCGCAGGAAGCGGGGGCAGATGTCTCAATGAGCGATGTGGAGAATCGGTGGCTTTTCGAGAAGATCACCCGTCTGCCTGCGGCGCTTTATCCTGATGCTGAGGAAGCCAGAAGAGATCATCCATTACTCCGTTTTGAAGATGTGGCGACCGTGCAAGTCACCGGCGCAGCCGAGGCGGAGGGCCTTTTTCGAGTCCGAAAAAGTAGTCCGAAACCACATCGCTGACGCCTGCCGTGGCGGCTCGAGAGATTCGGATGGAACTCCGCTGGCGCGGCTTGCAATCCGGCGGCCATCTTGAGGCTGTGCCAGGCGGCGACACGGGCGTCGTTCAGGCCGGTAGTGAGCAGAACGCGGGGTCGCGGCTGTTGATCGATATCGCGGTTTCCTTTTGGTTTGTGACAGATTCGTCTTGTGACGATCCTGCATGGTTGGTTACCTCCGAAGGATGTTCCCCCGCATATCCTCCGCTCTTGCCCTCACGGGTGTCTGTTTCTCCGCCTCTTTGTCGTCAGCCTCCGCCAATGAGGTTCGCGCCACGGTGACGATCAATGACAGTGGCACGCTCATATTTCAAAACCCCAACTCCACGGGCGCTCCCTTGAGTCCGTCGGTCTCCGGCACTTACGGTTCGTCCAGCGTCGCGGCCTCCATGGGCGCGGTGGCGGTCGATCTCGATCTGGCCGGACGGCCCACCGGTTCCGACAGTGCCACCAGCGGGGCGACTTGGAAGGAAGATTACACGATTCTGGGCGGCAGCGGGGCTGGCACGGCAAACTTCACTTTCTCCCTGACCGGCACATTTACGGCGGGCAATCTTATCGGATCGGATCAGGTGAATTACGGCGCGAACGCCTTTGGCAACTCCTTGGACAGTGCGCAATATCAGAGCGGCAACGTCCTCTCCGGCGTGCTGCCACCGCAGACCTATACGGTGCCCGTGGCGTTTACCTACGGCACGCCTTTCACGGTGTCGGGCGGTCTTTCGGGGGGCGCGAACCTTTCCGGCAGTGTCGGGTTTGGGCATATCCACATGGCCTTGCGCGAGACCGGGTTTACGGTGGCCGGGGGAAATTACACGGCGAGCTCCGCCGGTGGCACGAGTCGGGGTGGAACCTTCGCCTCGGGAGCGGACTACACAGGATTTACCCTCGCCAACAGCGTCGGGCACACGACCACGGCCACCCTCGTGGGCGGCACGGCAGGTGCGGATCGGGACATTTCGTTGAACTTCCTCTCGCCTAATGGAAGCCTGCAGGCCGCGAGCGATATCGTGGATGTAAAAGGCCCGTTGACCGATGTCTTTGTCCTCCAGCTCAACTACGATCTGGCTGCCGCCAATACACTCTTTGGCGGAGATAACGGACTTTTCCTCGCCTGGTTTGATACGGCTACCGGCGTCTGGAAAAACGCGGTGGCGGGAAACGAGGGCGGCACTTCTACTTTCTTCAATCGCGCCTACAATCCGCTGACCGATTTCTCGCTCGGCAACTGGGGCATTGACACCACGGCGCACAACGTCTGGGCGGTGGTCAACCACAACAGCGAATACGCGGTGACCGCCTCGCCGACGCCCGAGCCCGCGAGTTGGCTCTTACTCGGATGCAGCGGCCTCGTTCTCGGCTATCGCCGTTTTCGCCGGGCGTAAGGTTGCTTCTTAGGCGACTTCCATCTCTTTGAAGCCCGCCATACCCTCGTTCCCAAACTCCCGTTTGGGAATGCCTTGTCTCCGAAACTCCGTTTCCTTTGGAGTCGTCGCATCGGGGAAACAGGAAAACGAGTCGGACGAATCGCAGCCGGGGAAACAGGAGTTTCCCAAGCAAGTGCGTTCCCAAACAGGAGTTTGGGAACGAGGGGCGACAACGGAATCTTGGCGTGGTTATTTCGCGGGAACGGCGACTTCGAGTTCCTTGAAGAGGAAGCTGTAAACGTCGGCGTCTTCGTCGATGGTGATGCTGAGGGCGGTGCCCATGCCGTGGCCGGCTCCGAAGTTGACTCGCAGTAAAATGGGGTTCGGCGAGGACGTGGCTTCTTGCAGGGCGGCGACCATCTTGAGGCTGTGCCAGGCGGCGACGCGGCCGTCGTTCAGGCCGGTGGTGAGGAGGACACTGGGGTATTTGGTTTTATCCACGACGTGATGATAGGGCGAGTAGGCGTGGAGGGCGTTGAATTGGGCGCGATCTTTGACGGTGCCAAACTCGGTGATGTTAAATTCTCCATTGGGCTCCAACTCGGTTCTCAGCGCGTCGTAGAAGCCGACGTAGGAGACGACGGCGCGGAAGAGTTCCGGGTGCTGGGTGAGGGCGCCGCCCATGAGCAAGCCGCCCGCGCTGCCGCCTTCGATGGCGAGTTTGTCGGGGCGCGTGTAGTGGTTTTCAACGAGGAAACGCGCGCAGGTGGCGAGGTCGTCGATGGTGGTTTGCTTGTGAGTCAGATTCGCGGCTTTGTGCCAGGCTTCGCCGTATTCGCCGCCGCCCCGGAGGTTGGCGACGATGTAAAGGCCGCCGCGTTCGAGCCAGAGTTTGCGCGAGAAATCGAAGTTGGGTTCCATGTTAATCCCGTAGGAGCCGTAGCCGTAGAGGATGGCGGGCGCGCTGCCGTCGGGCTTGAAGCCGGCGGGTTTGATGATATTCAGGGGAATGGAGGTGCCGTCGGGGGCTTTTGCGAAAGTGCGGGTGACGGTGATGCCGCTGAAATCGACGGGTGAGGTGGAAGCCAACGCGGTTTTGCGGGATTGGCCGGTGGCCGGGTCGTGGCTCCACCAGGCGGTGGGCGCGATGTAGGAGGAGAGGCGGTAGAGAAGCTGGCCATTGCGCAGGACGTGCATCTCGCGAACGGAGGTGACGTCGGGTGTGGCGATGATGTGTTCCGATTTCTCCGTGGAGCTGATGAAGCGGATGCGAGACGGGCCTCCGATCATGTCGCGCAGGTAGAGTCCATTGGAACTCGGTTCGAGGTCTTGAATAACGGCGTCGCTTTCGGGGACGAGCGGAGTGGTGGGCTGATCCAGGGCGCTGGCGGCGAGGGTGAGGACTTTTCCCTTGGGGGCGTCTTTGCGGGAAAGGAGGTAGAGGGTTTGGCCGTCGAGGCTGGGGCCGACGGTCTTAATGGCGTCGGGGAAATGAGTGATCTGCGTCCATTTTCCTTCGCGGAGGACGAAATGTTCGTAATCGCCGCCGTCGCCATTCGAGACGCTGGCAATGATGAGGCTGCCGTCGTGGCTGGTGGCGAGTTCGACTTCAGCAATGCGGGGGAAGTCTTTTCCAAGCGAGTAAGAGTCTTTTTTAGGGTCATCGCCGAGGGTGTGATGCCAGATTTGCTGGAAGAAATGTTCGTCGGCAGCGGGACGTTCGCCGGGCGCTGGATAACGCGTGTAGAAGAGGCTTTTGCCGTCGCCAGCCCAGGCCACGCTGCCGCCGCCGGTGGGGTATTGGACGCGCGGGATGGAGTCGGGGAGGGGTTTGCCGGTGGCCACGTCGAAGATGCGGAGCGTGCCGTCCTCGGAGCCGTGCTTCGAGAGGGAGACGGCGAGCAGTTTGCCGTCCGGCGAGGGCACCCACCAATCAATGGCAGTTGCGCCGGTGGAATCGAGGGATTGCGGGTCGAGAACGATCTTTTCCTCAGCCGGGGCGTCGGGCGAGGGGAGGAGAACGATGAGCGGCTGCTCCTTGGGCGGCGCGAATTTGTTGGCGAAGAGGCCAGCGGGAGTTTCATTCAAACCAGAGTAGCTCATGGTGAGCGCGGCATACCATTTGGTGAGGGTGTCTTTAATGGCGGCGCGCTCGGGGATGGCGTCGAGGAACTTCCGGGTGCGGTCGTTTTGCGCGGTGGCGAAGGTTTTGACGGCGGGATCGGTGGCGCTTTCCATCCACTGGTAGTTGTCGAGGACATCGACGCCGAAATACGAGTCGATGACGGGTTTTTTCTCCGCCTTCGGGAAGTCGAGCGCATCGGCGGCGAATGCATTGAAACTCGCCTGAAAAACGAGCGCAAGGATCAGGCTGCGGGCGAAGTGTGTCATCATGGGGAATGTTTTCGCACATTGCGCTTGCGAGGGCGAATCCTCCTTATTAAAACCTAAATCGAATGGCTACCGTCGAACTCGAATCACCAGACACACTCGCCCGGACCGCGCAACACTTGGAAAGCAGCGAAATCCTTGGCGAAAAACTGACCCTGAACATGGGTCCATCGCACCCGGCGACGCACGGCGTGCTGCGCATTTCACTGGAACTCGACGGGGAAGTGATCACCAAGGCGACGCCCGACGTGGGCTACCTGCATCGCGGCGACGAAAAAATCGCGGAGAACATGCAATACAACCAGTTCATCCCTTACACGGACCGGCTGGATTACCTCGCACCGCTGGCGAATAACGTCGCCTACGCCTGCGCCGTGGAGAAACTCATGGGCTGGGAATTGCCTCCGCGCGGCAAGGCGATCCGGGTGATTTGTTGCGAACTCGCCCGCATTTCGGCGCATTTGCTGGGCCTCGGCGCCTTTGCGATGGACGTGGGCGCGATGACGGTCTTCCTCTACACGTTCACGGAGCGCGAAAAAATTTATAACCTGCAAGAGGTGCTGACGGGGGCACGGTTTACGACGAGTTACACACGTATCGGGGGTCAGATTCGGGATGTCACCCCGGCGTTCATCGCGCAGATGGTGCAGTTTTTGGATGAATTTATCCCGAGCTTGAACGAGACCGACGCCTTGCTGACGCGCAACCGCATTTTCGTGGATCGCACAAAGGACGTGGGAATCATCACCAAGGAGCAGGCCATCGCCTTCGGACTTACAGGCCCGAATCTGCGTGGGTCGGGCGTCGATTACGACGTGCGCAAGGCCAATCCGTATCTCGATTACGAGCAATACAACTTCGATATTCCCGTGGGCTCGGTCGGCGATTGTTATGATCGCTACCTCGTTCGCCTCGAAGAAATGCGCCAGAGCGTGAAGATTCTGCGTCAGGTAGTCGCGAGACTGCCCGAGGGTCCGATCAACTACGTCGATCCAAAAAACATGGCCGCTCCCAAGGCGCAGGTGATGACGAAAATGGAGGAGCTGATTCACCATTTCATGATTCACACGGAGGGCATCGATGCGCCCGTGGGTGAGGTCTATTTCGGTGCGGAAAACCCGAAGGGTGAGTTGGGCTTTTATATCAACAGCAAGGGCGGCGGCGTGCCGCACCGGATGAAGATCCGCGCCCCGAGTTTCGTGAACCTAAGCATCCTGTCCACGATTCTGCCGGGCCACATGATGAGCGATGTCGTCGCGATTCTAGGCTCGCTCGATTTCGTGATGGGCGAGAGCGACCGCTGACGAGTCGCGATTGTTTCGGAGGCAATCATGAAACGAAAACTCCAGATCGCCCTTCTCAGTGTCAGTCTGCAGTCGGCGTCGGCTTTCAACATCGCGATCGATTACTCGAACGACTCGACAAATTTCTTCGACAACTTGACCGCCAGGGCGACGCTGGAAAAAGCGGCTGCCGATCTCAGCGCGGCGATCACTTCGTCGCTCGCACCCGTGACGACCGACGTTTACACCGGCACCAATGGCAGCACGACCTCCACATTCGATTGGGACCTGACTTACACCAACCCAACGACGGGAGCGGCGGTCACTTTGGACACGTTCACAGCGGCGGCAAACACCTTCACCATCTACGTCGGAGCCCGACCCATCTCGGGAACGGCCCTGGGCCAGGGTGGCATCGGCGCAGCGGGATTTTCGTTCGGTGGCTCGGGTTCCGGGTCGCAATGGACCGGCGCGGTGGCTGCTGCCGAGGCCGCCTCGAATGCCGGCATGGGACGCGGCTCCAATGTGACATTCAATTCAGCCAGCGACAGCGCGACTCTGGGATCCAGCACGGCGAATTACAATGTTAGAACCGGCCCGATGATTGGCAATATGTGGTTCGACAACGACAGCAACAACGATGGCTCCATCGACGACACCGTGATGCTGGGCAATTACTGGAACTTCGATTACGCGAACAATTCATTCGCTGGCAAAAACGATTTTTACTCGGTGGCGCTGCACGAGATCATTCATTCCATTGGCTTCAGCGGCTCCGAAAGCTGGGATGGTGAACATTCCGGCACGACCTGGCTGGGTTCCAGTGCGGTCGCACTGAATGGCGGCACCGGCTCGGGGTTGCTGGCTTCGGATGAAGCTCACATCGTTTCTGGTTACTCCAGCACCCGACTCGACACGGGCGCGGTGCAGGAGGCAGTGATGGACCCAAGTCTGACGCAGGGCACGCGCAAATATCTCACTCAGATGGACCTGGCCATGCTCCATGACATGGGCTACCAAGTCGTCCCGGAGGTAAACACCAGCGCGCTGCTGGCGGTGGGGCTCGGAGGTTTGCTTTGGTTCAGGCGCAAAGCCGTCGCCAGATAAGACTGCAACTCAGATTGACCAGTCGCCGCCGTCGAGACCGGGGCGCTTGTTTTTGTCGAGGATGTTGAGTTGTTTTTCCTCGAAATAAACCAGCGACCGCTTCGGGACGCCGTGCGTGAGAAAGACGTTTGCGCCGATGGTGCTGCCCGCGCCGATCACTGTGTCGCCGCCCATGATGGTGGTGCCGGCGTAAATCGTGACGTTGTCCTCGATGGTTGGGTGACGTTTCTTTCCGCGCAGTTGCTGGCCGCCGGCAAGGGAGCGCGCGATGAGGGAGACGCCCTGATAAAGTTTGACGTTGGTGCCGATCTCGGACGTTTCGCCGATGACCACGCCCGTACCGTGATCGATGAAAAAATTCGAGCCGATCCGAGCCCCAGGATGAATGTCGATCCCGGTGCGGGAATGCGCCCATTCGGTCATCATGCGCGGGATAATGGGGAGTTCCGCGAGATAAAAAAGGTGCGCCATGCGTTGCACGGCAATCGTCTCAACGAACGGATAGGAGAGGATGATTTCATCGTAACCCCGTGCCGCCGGATCGCCCTCGAAGGCAGCCGCAACGTCGGTTTTGAGGATTTGCCGGACGCGCGGCAGGGCGCTGAGAAACTCGGCCACCATTTTCTCGGAACGCGCGTCGGGGCAATTCGGATCCCCCAGGCGCAGGCTTTTGCAGATCTCGACTTTGAGCGCATTGGCGACCACTGCGACGCGCTCGTTCGTCACCCTTTCCACGTGCTCCCGGAGGAGCGGCGCATCGTCGTGGAACCCCGGGAAAATGAGGCTGAGCAAGTCCTCGCAAATCTTCGCGATGGCGACCTTCGACGGGAGGTTGGCGCCGTCGAGATGGTTGATGCCACCCGACTCGTGGTAGGAGGCAATGAGTTGCTGCGCGATGTCTTCCACGTTAGTAGGCACCGACCGACACCGCGGTGAGATAGGTCTGGCAGTCGATGCCGGTGCGCTGGCGATATTCGCGGGTGAAACGCGCAATGATCGCGTCGGCCTTCGTTGGATCGATCAGCGAAACCGTCGCGCCGCCAAAGCCGCCGCCGGTCAGCCGCGAGCCGTAAACGCCGTCCGTCGTTTGCGCTATTTCCACAAGCGCATCCAACTCGGCTGTGCTGTTTTCAAAGTTGGTCCGCGAACTCTCGTGCGACTCAAACATCAATTTCCCAAATGCCGCACCGTCGCCCGCGCGCAGGTCTTCGACGCCGGCGAAGACGCGCTCGTTTTCGCCCGTGATATGCAGCGCGCGGCGGCGGGTCAGCTCGGGCATGTCGGCTTGGCGCAGTTGCTCGCTGGTGACGTCGCGGAGTGCTTTCACACCCAAAATGCGGGCTGCCTCGAAGCATTGTTCGCGGCGTTCGTTGTATTCGCCGCCGGTGAGCTGGTGCTTCACGCCGGAGTTCGTGATCAACAACGCCAGTCCCGGTGGAAACGCTACCGTGCTCACGGTTTCGGCACGGCAATCGAGATAGATCGCGGCATTTTCTTCTCCGAAAACCGACGATGCCTGGTCGAGCAGGCCGCAATTCACGCCGACAAATTCGTTTTCCGCCCGTCGGCAGAGCTTCGCCCGCGCCATGGGCTCCAGCGAGTAGCCGGATAATTTTTCGATCAAAAGACAGGTCGCGACTTCCAATGCGGCCGAACTCGACAGGCCAGCCCCGGTCGGCAGCGTGCTGGAAATTGACGCCGAAAACCCGGGCACCTCGTAGCCGTCCTCGAGTAACATGCGAATCACTCCGAGCGGATAATTGGCCCATTGATTCGTCGTCAACGGCTCGGGCCAGCGGTAGTCGAGGTCGTGGCGCACCTGCGGCCCGTCGGATTGCAAAAGCAGGATGCTGTTTCCAGAGAGATCGCCTGTGACCGTCACTCCGCGGTCGATCGCCGCCGCGAGGACGACACCTTCATTGTAGTCGGTATGATTGCCGAGTAATTCGACCCGGCCGGGAGCATAGGCTTGCATGGGACGCTCTGTTTACATGATTCGATTCGTTGCGGCAAGAAGGCAATCGCAGCGGGCGGGTTTGGCGATTGACCTCGGCAATGCCGCGCGGTCATCCTGCGTTTCTTCCATGAATCCATCCACCTCCCGCACTTCCATTGGTCTCCTTGTCGCTCTCACGCTCGCCGCGTCCGGGTTTGCCGTTTATCAGCACGGCCAACTCGGAGACCAGGCCAGCCGGATTGCCGCCCTGCAAAAAACCATCGCCGCGCGCGACGTTTCCCTCGCCGACGCTCGGATCGCCGCCCAAAAAATCGAGGCGGAAAACAAAGCCCTCGATGAGGAATCGGCCACGCTCCGCAATAAACTGGCCAGCCAGATCGCACCCGAAGTCGCTCCTGTTTCTCCAGAATCGACTCCAACTCCCGCCGAGCCTGAGAAGAAAAATCCCTTCGGCAGCATGATGGAGAAAATGATGAAGAACCCCAAGATGCTCGACGCCATCGCGGCGCAGCAAATGGCCGTTCTCAAGCCGATGTATGCCGATCTCGTGAAGCAACTCAAGCTCACGCCCGAGGAAACGGCGCAGTTTTATGACTTGCTCGGGAAACAGACCTCCCAAGCGATGCAAGCCGGGATGAAGATGATGTCCGGCGACAAAAACGCCATCAAAGACCTCACCAATGCCTCGAAGGACGAAATGAAAACGCTCCTTGGCGACCGTTATTCCCAATACGAGACCTACCAGAAAACCATCCCCGACCGGGCGATGCTCAGTCAGATTTCTTCGCAAATGGCCGCGCGCCAGCTCCCGTTGCGCACGGATCAATCCAACGGGCTCCTGCAAATCATGCAGCAGGAAAAATTGAACACCGCCAAGTTCACCGCCGCCAACACCGATCCGCAGAAACCCGATTTCAGCGCCAAAGCCCTCGACGACACGATCAACGCCACCGAGGAACGCAACACACGCATCCTGGCCAAGGCCAAAACCCTTCTCACGCCTGAGCAATGGAACGCCTTTGCCGACCAGCAGAAGCAGACGCTGCAAATGCAAAAGATGGGCATGGAAATGGCCAAGGGAATGATGTCCGGCCCATCAAAATAATAGACACTTGCCACGCGGCGAGCCGCGTTTACTTTTCGCAGATAACAATCTAACTCCACTCTAAAAACTATGGCTTACGAACTACCACCACTCCCTTACTCCAACGACGCGCTCGAGCCCCACATCGACGCGAAAACGATGGAAATCCACCACGACAAGCATCACCAGGCTTACATCACCAACGCCAATAACGCGTTGAAGGATTACCCCGAACTCGCCGCACTGCCGGTCGAGGAATTGCTAGCCGACCTCTCGAAAGTCCCCGAGGCGATTCGCGGTCCGGTCCGCAACAACGCGGGTGGCCATGCGAACCACAGCCTGTTTTGGAAAATTCTCGGCCCTAACGCGGGCGGCGCTCCCACCGGCGAACTCGCCTCCGCGATCGACGCCAAGTTTGGCAGCTTCGACGCCTTCAAGGAAAAGATTCAGACCTCCGGCGCGACGCGTTTCGGCAGCGGCTGGGCCTGGCTCGTCGTCAAAGGCGGCGAACTCGACGTCATTTCCACGGCCAACCAGGACAGCCCGCTTATGGACGGCGCGACCCCGATCTTCGGAGTCGATGTCTGGGAGCACGCTTATTATTTGAATTACCAAAATCGCCGTCCCGATTACTTGAAGGCGATCTGGAACGTCATCAACTGGGCCGAAGTAGCTAAAAACTACGCCGCCGCCAAGTAGATAAGGCTGCAACTCGAATCAGAAAAAGCCGCTCCTCACCGGGGCGGCTTTTTTCATGCCGTCGCCTACAAAGCGGCGTTTTGGGCCTCCAGATCGTCTCTTCCGGCACTGATTTTCAGCGGATAGCGGGCTTCAACACGGTAGGTCGTGCCGCTGGGGGCGCGCTGGCTGGAGTAGAGGACGAAATCGCGCACGGGCCACATGCCGAAGTCGTCGTTGGCGTGCTGGCGCACAAACGGCTGCAACGTTTCCGCCGAGACGCCCTCCATTCGGGCCAGGGTGATATGCGGCTGGTAGGCGCGCAGATCG
Source organism: Chthoniobacterales bacterium (assembly GCA_039930045.1). Lineage (NCBI taxonomy): Bacteria > Pseudomonadati > Verrucomicrobiota > Spartobacteria > Chthoniobacterales > Chthoniobacterales bacterium. The sequence continues at coordinate 201,982 of JBDSQB010000016.1, forward strand.
GCTTGGAACCCGAGGTTCACCACTGCGTCCTGGAGGTGTTTGTAGAGCGCGAAAAGATGCGGGTGTCCATTGCCGACGCCGACCCAGAGCACATTCGGACGGCGTCCGCCCAAGAGGCCCATGTCGCGCACGGGGAGAAAAAACGAGCCGACCTGGATGCGGCTCACCGCCTCGTCGAGCTCGCCCTCGCGGTCGGGCGTCACATCGCCGAGAAAGCTCAAAGTCAGATGAATCTGCTCCTCGCGCACCCATCGGACGTTGCGGATTTTCGGGTCGAGTTCGGTGAGTTGCGAGCGGAGCGGGCGGGGGACTTCGAGTCCAAAGAAGAGCCGTTTCGTGCGGCGGCGAAATTCTCCCAGCGGCTTCTGCGGAGTGCGCAGCGGTGGAAGTGGCGAGCGAAACGGCTTCTGCGGGGTGCGTGATTCCATGGTTTTTTGGGAACAGTCTTCTAACTAGCAATATTACGCGCCATTTCTCAGAATGATCGTCTCTGCCACCACGTTCAGGCGTCTGCCTGATGCTCGAAGAATGGGAAAAGGCGGAGTTGCATACGACTCACTCGCGGGTTGCAAAAAAACAGCTGCCGCCGAACACTGCCTGCGATGCTGCGCATTGCGATCTTCATGCTCATTCGCGACCGGGCGAAATACGCCATGCTGGTCTGCGGGCTCACCTTTTGCGCGCTGCTTATGTCGCAGCAATCGTCGGTTTTTTGCGGGCTGATGATGTGGTGCACGGCGACGATCCGCAACATCGGCGCGCCCGTCTGGGTGATGGATCGGGCGGTGGAGCAGGTGAACGAGGTGACGGCGATGCGCGAGATCGAGGTGAACCGTGTCCGGAGCGTTCCCGGAGTGGACTGGGCGGTGCGACTCTATTGGGGGCTGACCCAGACGCGATTGGAGGACGGATCGTTTCAGCAAATCCAACTCACCGGACTCGACACGGCGACACTGGTGGGACGTCCGGCGGTGATGAAAGAGGGCCGAATCGAGGATCTCAGACTACCCAATGCAGTGATCGTGGACCAGGTAGCGAGGGAAAAGTTTGCCAAGAAAGGACTCAAACTCCACTTGGGCACGACGTTTGAGATCAACGACAAGGAGGCACGCGTCGTCGGCATCTGCGAGACGGCGCGGAGTTTTTTCGGTCAGCCGTATGTTTACACGACCTACGATCGCGCGCTGGAATACGTGCCGTTTGTGCGGAAGCGGCTGAGTTTCATCCTGGTGCAACCGCAGGCGGGAATCTCGCCTGCCGAGTGCGCCAGCCGCATCTCAAAACTACCCGGACTGCGCGCGGTCGAGGCGGAGCAATTCAAGTGGGACACGATCTGGTGGTATATCAAAAACACGGGAATCCCGATCTCGTTTGGCACGGTCGTCCTGCTCGGGATCATCGTCGGCGTGGCCATTTCGGGGCAGACGTTTTACCTCTTCATCCACGAGAATCTGCGCTATCTCGCCGCGCTCAAGGCGATGGGCGTAACGATGCCGACGCTGGCGAAAATGGTCTTTCTCCAAGCCTTCGTCGTCGGAGCGGTCGGCTACGGCATGGGCGTAGGACTCGCCGCGCTCTTCGGAAATCTGGTCATTAAAAAGGGACAGCCGCCGTTCTTCATGCCGTGGCAGATTCTGGCCTTCACCGGCGGCGTGATCATTTTCATCTGCTGCCTGTCAGCGCTGTTTGGGTTGCGGAAAATTGCCAGACTGGAGCCAGCGGTGGTCTTCAAATGACGGCGTGGAATGGAAACTTCCCCGGGAGCGCACGCGTCTCGCGTGTTCCCTTTTGCGTCTCGCGAAAGGGTCGGCCTAGCCATCGGACGGGACGTCCGCTGGAACACGCGAGACGCGTGCGCTCCCGAAAATTAGCATCCGAGTTCCATTTGAATGGGGAGGGATTCCGATGAAACACGCCGCTGTCGAAGTTGAAAACGTCGTCAAAACCTTCAGCACCGGCGACCAAAACGTCTTCGCCCTGCGACAGGTGAATTTTGCCGCGCAGTTTGGCGAATTGCTCATGATGGTCGGCCCGTCCGGCTGCGGCAAAACGACCTTGCTTAGCGTCATCTGCGGCACGCTGGAGATTGATGAGGGTCGCATCTGCACGCTGGGCCACCCGCTCGTTGACATGAAACCGGGCGAGTTGACGAAGTTTCGCGGACAGAATATCGGCTTCATTTTTCAGCAATTTAATCTGATCCCGACGCTCACGATTGTTGAAAACGCCTCCGTGCCGCTCCTCATCAACGGCCATTCGCGCAAGGAAGCCGAGGAGCGCGCGGCGCATACCATTTCCGAACTCGGGCTCGGCGACCGGTTGCATTCGTATCCAAGTCAACTCTCGGGCGGACAGCAGCAGCGCGTGGCGATTGCCCGAGCACTGGTGCATGAGCCGAGGCTGATTATTTGCGACGAACCCACCGCCTCGCTCGACGCCAGGAGCGGCCACAAAGTGATGGAACTCCTCCAGAAAACGGCCATTCGCCCCGACCGCGCCGTGATTGTGGTGACGCATGACAGCCGCATTTTTGAGTTCGCCGACCGCATCGCCGAGATGGAAGATGGCGTGGTGAAAGGCATCCACGCGCAGAAAAAAACCTGATCTGAGTTCCAATTCTATGTTCCGCAAACCCACGTTTTACCTGGCTGTCATCGGAGTGGTGATGGCCTTTCTGCTGGTCTCGAAACTGCGCCGACCCGATCCGAAGGTCGCGCCGCTGGCCCAGCCGACGTCCGCGCCCTTTGCCAATTCGCTGGGAGCGAGCGGACTCGTCGAGTCGGTCAATGAAAACGTCCGCGTCGCGCCAACCAGTGCGGGCTTGGTTTCCGAAGTCAACGTGACGGTCGGCGACATGGCAAAAAAGGGCGACGTCCTGTTTTCTCTCGACGCCCGCGATGCCAAAGCGGCCATCGTCAGCCAGCAGGCGCAGGTCGGCGTGTTGCGGAGTTCCATCGCCTTGGCCGAGGTCGCGCTGGCGGATAAAAACGACACGTTGCGACGAATCGAGAAGTTGTCGAAGAGTCAGGTCTCCAGCGAGGACGAGCGGACGCGGGCCGATTTTGCCGCGCGCCAGGCGTCGGCCAATCTCGGAAAAGCCCGCGCCGAACTGGAGCAAGCCGAAGCGGATCTCAGTCGGGCGAAAGTGACTCTGGAGCGGCTGACCACCCTCGCACCGCGCGATGGCCGCGTCCTCCAGGTGAACATTCGCGCCGGAGAACAAGCCGTGCTCAACTCCGACACGCCCGCGATGCTCCTGGGCGACGTGGATCAATTTCAACTCCGCGCCGACGTGGACGAAGACTACGCCTCGCACGTCGTCCCCGGCAGCGAGGCCGTGGCGTTTCTGAAAGGTTCGCGCGAGAAAAAAGTCGTGCTCCATTTCGTCCGCATCGAGCCGTATGTCGTGCCCAAGCAATCGCTCACCGGCCTCAGCAGCGAGCGCGTCGATACCCGCGTCCTGCAAATCATCTACCGCTTCGAGCGCCCCGATTTCCCCGTCTATGTCGGCCAGCAGATGGATGTCTTCCTCAACGGCGACGTAGCGAAAAAGATGTAACTCGGCTCGGGGCGCGAGCGCGGCACGAAGATTGCATTCGTGGCGCACTGCTGGTATTAACAGCCACCACCATGCCCACCTACGAGTATCACTGCGAGAAATGCGGTAAAAATTTCGACGCTTATCAATCGATGAAGGACGATTCCTTTAAGACTTGCCCGAAGGAAAAATGCCAGATGGAAGAGTGGGGCGAGGGCACGGTGAAACGCCAGATCGGCACGGGCGCGGGGCTGATTTTCAAAGGCTCGGGCTTCTACATCACCGACTACCGGAGTGAAAATTACAAGGCGGGTGCCAAGAGCGATAAGAGCGACGGCGGCAAAAGTGGTTCCTCGCCCGCGCCTGCCGCAAGCGAAAGCAAACCCGCTCCGAAAGCGGAAACTCCGAAGCCCGCCACCCCCAAACCAGCAGCCGACTAATAGACACCGATGAGCACTCTCAAATGTCAGGAATGCGGTCACGAAAACGAAACCCAGCGCGTTTATTGTCATAGCTGCGGCGCGCGCCTGGATCGCTCGACCCTCGTTGAGGAAGCGAAAAAGCCGCAGAAAGTGGTCAAACCCCAACGCGTAGCCGGGGCAAACGCTGGCACGTTGAAGGTCGTCAAAACCTTCATCAAGACCGTCCTTTTTGCCTTCATCGCAGCGTGCCTCATTCAAGCTGCGCGGCCACCTGCCGACGCTCCATCCGACCAGAAGGAGATGGGTGCCGAGATCATCGACGCCCCGTCGCTCTCCGTGGAAATGGAAGAGGCCACCGAGACTCCGCGCCGCCTCGGTTACAGCGAGGGCCAGCTCAATGCATATCTAAAGAACCGGATCAAGGCCCCGAAAAATCCCCAGATTCCGGCTTGGGCGATCACCTACGATGCGTCGTTTGTTCATCTCCAGACAGGCGCGTTTCGGATCACGAAAAAATACCTCCTCTTCACCCTGCCGGTCTATATCGGCGGCACCTACGTTCCCACAGTCGGCGCGAGTGGACTGGAACTCCAGCCTCTCGCCGGCCACATTGGCAGCCTGTCTCTGCCGGGTCTGCTCTACGACCAGCTCGATCAATTTCTCTTCGCCGATTACATTAAAAACATGAAGCAGGAAGCCAGTGCCGCCAGCAAAATGAAATCCATCGAGGTGACTCCGAAAATGGTCGTCATGACTCCCGGCACGGCCAAGCGTTAAATCGCAACTGCAGTTTTCCCCCTCTGCAAATGCCAACGCGGCACCATCTCCTAACCATTGCCCTCGCAGCATTGTTAACATCGCCGCTGCTGGCGGTGAGCAATCGCAGCACGAGCGGTTCGCAGCAGTTCACCGTTACCTGCGCCGACCGCAGCCTGCGGCAAAATCTCGCGGGTGCTTTCGACGATGTTAGACGCGGACTTTTCACCGAGCTGGGCATCCAGTTGGGTGCTCCCACGCAGATCGATGTTAACATCACTCCGCGCAAAATTGTCGAGTACAACGCCAGCACCTGGAACATGCGCTGGCTCGACGCGCCGAACGGTGCCCGCGTGCAGCTCGACATCCTCGTCGATGACGACATGCGCGAGCAACGCCTCCAGGAACACATTGTTAGTGCACTTCTCCTAACCATTAAATATCGCGACAATCCACCAGTCGGCGGCCAGATGTATTCCGAGGCTCCGGCATGGTTGGTGGAGGGACTTTCCGAAAAAATCCGGCTACAAACGCGGGAGCCGGATGCAGCGCTGTATCGCGGGCTGCTCAACGGCAAGAGCGTGCCCGATCTGGTGAGTTGGATGAAAGTCGATCCGGCGAAACTCGATACGACTTCGCTGGGTATCTACCGCGCCTACGCCTGCTCGCTGCTGAATTATTTTCTGGATGAACCCGGCGGAAACAAGAAGCTCACCGAGTTTCTCCAGAAGGCTCCGACGGATTCCAGTGGAGCTATCGACTGGCTGGCGAAGGCGTTTCCTAACATGGGCGCTGGCGGCAAGAATCTTCCCAAATGGTGGTCGCTCAGCCTCGCGAAATTGTCTTCCTCCGATCGCTACATGGCTTGGTCGGGTCAAGCCACCAACGACGCGCTGGAAAAGATGTTAGTCGTGAATTTTTCGCAGAATGGCGAGGCGAAAAAGTTCACGCTCGATGAATACCAGGACTTCCTCAAACTCCCGGAAAGTCGTCCCGCGCTCGCGATGTTAGGCAACGATCTGGCCCGGCTCTCGATTCACGCGCACCCGCTTTTTCGACCGGTGGTGAGTGGTTATCAGGACGTTCTCGACCGAATGCAGCGTGGCAAATTAAAAAATCTCGCGGGCAAACTGGACGAGTTGCAGCAGCTTCGCGCGCAACTCCACCAGCGGCTGCAAGACGTGAGCGATTATCTAACGTGGTTTGAGGCGACGCAGGCCGCGCAGCAGGGGCCGGGCGAGTTTGATGGTTATTTCCGGCTCATGCAGACGCTCCACGCTGCGCGTCCGCCGAGCCGGGAACCCATCGGACGCTACCTCGATGCGATGGAAGCCGAGTTAAAAAACTAGCTGCAGTTCATCCGGGCCGGGCAGCTCTCGGCACAAAGAAACTTGGCGAAACCGGCTCCTGTGCTACCCTTCACGCATGGAAACTCCTGTCATCACTGCCTACGTCAAAACTCAATGCGGCTGGAGCGGCGGCGTTCGCGCCATCCTCGCCAAATACAATCTCGCTTATACCGAAAAAGACATCATCAAGAACCCCGCCTTTCGCTGGGAAATGGAGCAAAAGAGCGGTCAGCCCCTCTCGCCATGCGTCGAAATTAACGGCGTCATGCTCCCCGATATTTCCGGCGAGGAAGTGGAGCGTTACCTCCTGCAAGAGGGACTCGTGGGCGAAAATAACGCACCCGTTGGAGTGCCGACGAACGCCCCCTGCACCGATGAGCAGCACGCCGCGATGCTGAACGTAAAGTTCTAGCCTTGCCGCTGTCGTCACAGTTTGGATCAGTCTGGAGCCGGGTAAAGCACTGGCCGTTCGTCTGGGTTTTTGTCATCGCCATTGCGCTGCAATTCATCGGAGAGCGGTTTCCGTTTTCGCCGTTCCCGATGTATTCCGGCTTCTCGAAAGAGACGACCGTGCTCTATGTGACGGATGCGAAAGACGAGCCGCTGGCGATCAAAAAGGTCTTCCGTCTGGACGCGTCAAAGGTCAAAAAAGCCTACAACAAAGCCCTCATCGCCATCTGCAAAAAGAACGGTCGCGACGATGGCGATGCCACTCCCGCCGACGTGCAGGCGGCCGGAAAATACATGGTGGAATTTCTCCCGACGCAAGCACGCGGGGAGGCGATGGAAAAGAAATTGCGCGAGGACGGGCTGCGGCTGTATCGCATTTCTTTTGAGATGACCAAGGCCGGCATCAGCCAGTCCACTGAACTCGTGGGGGCATCCAGATGAAACTGGCCTTGCGCGATACGGTGGTGCGCTATGCGTCGTGGGAGACGTTTTTCATGCGGCTGTTTGTGCTCTGGCCGTGCTGGAGTCTGATCGAGCGGCAGGTCGTCGCGGTGCAGCCGACTCCCAATGGACTGGCGCATTTCATGAACCTCACATTTCTGGCCAATCCAGCGGTGCAAAACGGCGTCATGATTGCGTTTTTTGTCGCCGGTTTTTTCTACGTGATCGACCGGCTTGCCATCCCGGCACTGGCCATTATCACGGGCATTATGATTGCCAAAGGGACGCTGATTAACTCCCAAGGCGCGATCAACCATTCGTTGCAACTTCTCACGCTCGTGATGCTGACCCAGCTCATTGTGCAGGTCGTCGCGGCGGTGAAAAAATGGGCTCAGTCCGAGAAGCAAATCCAAGCGATGCATTGGGTCAAGATCGTCATCGCGGCCAGCTACGTGTCGTCGGCCTTCGTAAAACTTTTCGCCAGCAACGTCTTCTGGGTCGCCCGCGTGCCGTATCTCGCGCTGCAAATCATCAAGTCGAACTTGCAGGCGTATTACACCGATCTTGAGCCGATGGCGACCGGCTGGGTGGCGGAGTTTCCCTATTGGGTCGCGAGCCATCCGAATCTGGCCCGCGTCTTTTTCAGCGGCGGCCTGCTCTTGGAATTGTTCGCATTTCTCCTGCTTATCAACCGCCGCTGGGCGCTCGCGATGGGAGCGATCATCCTCATTTTCCACGAGTCGATCAGCTTCCTGATGAACATCGATTTTAAGAACCACGTCTGGATCGTGCTCATCTTTTTGATCAATGTCCCGTGGTTGTTGTATCAGGCTTGGCGCTGGGGCACCGGGCGCAAAAGCCTGCCCGAGCTCTCATGAAACGCGGCTGGTGGCTGCTGCTCTTTGCCGTCGTCGGTCTCTGGCTGAACACACGGCAGAATCATTTCCCATTTTACTACCATCCCGATGAGGTAAAAAAGGTGGACCAGATTCTCAGCGGCGAGCGGAATTTCAATCATCCGCTCCTCATGCTGAATGTGGTGGAACTCGCCTGGAAAGCGCAGGGAAGTCCCGCAGATCGACAGAGAGTGGTGGAACTCGGACGTGAGACGTCGGCGGTCTTTTGCGTGATCGGGACTTTGGCTTTTATGCTCGCCGCGTGGCGCTGGCGCGGACCACTGGCCGGAGTCGCTGCGGGTGCGTTCCTAACCTCCCATCAGCAAGTCTTCGAGCTGGCGCACTACTTCAAGGAAGACCCTGCGCTCTATGCCGGAGTTGGGCTTTTTGCGTGGGCGGCAGTGGCGTTTTATCAGCGCCCAACTTGGACTAAGCTCGTGCTGCTGGCCGTGAGCCTGGCCCTCGCGGCATCGGCCAAATATCTCGGAGCCATTCTGATCCTGCCCGCGCTGGTGCTAGTCTGGTGCCGTCCCATTCCCGACCGAAAAAAGCTCGCACAAATTGGCATTTTGCTGGCGCTGGTCATTGGCGGTTTTGTCCTCATCAACCTCCCGATTTTCTTCAGGCTGGATATTTTCGAAGCCAGCTTCGGGAAGGAAATGAACTGGGCCGTGAGCGGTGAAAAAGATGTCACTCGCTCGGTGCCGCATTCGCTTTACCTGAATATTTTCGTCGATAACACCACGCCTTTGATCTGGCTCTTGCTGGCCGCATTTGGGTTCCATTTGTTTCGGCGCAAACCAGCGGATCGCTTCCTCACCTGGTGCCTGTTGGGAACGCTGCTTGGCTGGATGATTCTGCTTTCGTTTTCGCCCAAAACGAATGACCGCTACTTCCTGCCGCTGACGGGTTTGATTGCCATCCTGGCCGCCGCTGGATTCGCTTTTCTCGCGGCGGAATGGAAGGAAAATCCCAAGCTGCGCTGGCTGCCCTATCTGCTCGTCATCGCAGCGGTTGGCTGGGAAATCCAGAAGACGCAAACTTATCTCGCCGCTTTTGCTGTGGATGATCGAGTCGAGCTGGTCGCGTGGATCGACGAACACATTCCGGCCACAGAAACCATCGGCTACGACACCAAAGTGAACCTGCCCGACATCGAGGTGTATCACGATCTGGCGCATCCTTTGCCGCATCGCTTGCTGAGGAAATTTTACGCCGCCGATCTTGGCACGCCGGAGTATTTCGAGCGCGAAAAAATTCGCTATCTCATCATCACCGAATCGGCTTACGGCCGATTCTTTCTAACCTCATTGAAGGCCAAAAAAGGTCAGTCATCCGAATTCGAGCGCCGCACGGCGTTCTACCAAAAATTGCGCGAACAGCCACCGCTCTGGAGTCGTCCGCGCTCCACCGTGCTCTACCTGCATCCGGGGCTGGAAGTCTATCGTTACGAGCCGGCTAGAACTGAAAATAAATAAAGTCGCTCGTGATGTTGTTCGACGCGATCAAAGTCAAAGCCAACAGCAGAATCGCGAGTGCCGTCTGACCCGCCCAGACTGGCCATGTGGAAGATTGTGGCAGCCATATCTTGATGCGTTTTTCCAACAAGGCGTGAACGATTAGCGGCACTCCAAACAGAATCGCCGCCATTGCAAAAAAGCCGCCGATTCGCCAGTCATCGACGGTGGCTTTCCAGGGAGATTGTTGCAGATGCTGCCAAAGTCGGGCGGTGTTTTGTTCGCGGAAAAGTAGCCAGCCAATGTTGACGATGAGAAAGGTTAGAAGCCACTTGGAGGCGATTGTAAAACTGCCGGTCGCTTTTGCCCAACGCGGGGCGGCGAGATCGATCCAGCGCCAGACAACGAGCGCCAGTCCATGCCAGGCACCCCACAGGATAAAGTTCCAACTCGCGCCGTGCCAGAGGCCGGAAAGCAGGAAGGTGATGAGCAAATTTCTTACAATTTTTGATTCCCGGCAGCGCGAACCACCGAGCGGAATAAAGACGTAATCGCGAAACCATTTGCTCAGGGAAATGTGCCAGCGATGCCAGAAATCACCCGGACTGGTGGCGGCGTAGGGGTGATTGAAATTCAGCATCAGATCGAATCCCAGCAGCTTCGCCACGCCGCGCGCGATGTCGGTGTAAGCCGAAAAGTCGGCGTAAATCTGCACGCAAAAACAGAGCGTTCCCGCCCAGACTAAAGGGAAACTCGGATCGCTGAGGGCGAAGGCTTTGTTGCAATAAATCGCCACATTGTCGGCGATGACGCGCTTTTTGAAGAGGCCCCAGATGATGAGAAAAAGTCCGTTGCGAGCTTCAATCCAATCGAAGCGGCGTTGTTTTTCAAACTGCACCAGCATGTGCCCGGCGCGCTCGATCGGACCCGCGACAAGCTGGGGAAAAAAGCAGAGGTAACTCGCGTAATCGAGCAGCCTGCGACAGGCCCTGATCTGGCCGCGATAGACATCGACGACATACGAGCAACTCTGAAATGTGTAGAAAGAAATTCCCACCGGCAGCAGCACCTGCCAGTGCGGAGCGGTCCAATCGAGGCCGGCGATATGGATCAAACTCCCGAGGTTTTCGACGAAGAAATTGCAATACTTAAGCGAGGCCAGCAGACCGAAGTTGGCGGTGAGAATGAGCCCGAGAAACCATTTTTTGCGAGCCGGATGATCTTCGATGGCGCGGGCCGCGAAGAAATCCAGAAAGGTCGTGATGACTAACAAAATCACCCACCAATGCGTAATGTAGCCGTAGAAGAAATAACTCACCGCGATGAGAAACGCGTTCTGCAATTTCCGTCCCAGCATCCAGTAAATGCCGAAGACAACGACGAAGAAAACGAGGAAGTCGATGCTGTGAAAAATCATGGCAGAAGAGGCTGCATCCGCTGCCAGAAATAGTTCGTCCACCACGGCTTGGCTGTCTCGGAAAGGTGGTCGCCGTCCTGATACATCGACAGAGTGATCGAGGCGTCGTTCGTTTCATCGAAGAACACGCAATGCCGGCTCGCCATCCACTTTCGCAGGTTCGCAATGTAAGCCGTCATCTCCTCGGATTGCGGAGTGATGTTGTTAGGACCGGGCCGGCATTTCACCCGAAAAAAAACCAGCGGAGTTCCATTCTTATCTGCGAGATCTACGATATGCGGGAGAAAGGATTTTTCCGGCGACGGATCGAAAATTCGTGGGCGCCCATCCTCCGAATTATCCACGGAGGAATCTTCCGCAGGCAGTTCTGCGGCGAGATCGGAGCGCAGCGAAGTCAGATTGAAACGCTTCTCCATGACGGCCTTTCGGTCGTCTTTTTTTTCACCAAAGGCGGTGAAGTCGAGTGCTAGATTTTCGAGTCGGGCGTGAAACTGCGCCGAGGCATTTTTGGAATAAAAAAGCCCGTTGGGTTCGACCAGCCAGCGGCGGGTCCAGGCGATTGCATCCCATGGTTTCGGCGGGTCGGGCAGGAGCAGTTTAGTGACGAGTTTGTCTTCGCCCAAGCGCACGCGATCGAGGTTGGCTTGATACAAACCATCGACGCGAAAACGCGGCCAGGTGAGATACTGATTTCGGAAAATGAAAATGACGGCTCGCGGTTTGACGCCCGATCTAACAATCACGTTTTTGAAATAAAGATACCACGCCGCCGAACTTGCTCCGCCGCGTGCGTAGAAGAAAAATCGTCGTCCGCTCAGTTGCGAGATCGGCTCGGGGTCCATCCTCGTCGTGAGCATGGAATCGCCGACGACGATGTAATCTGGGTGCGCGTTTTTGAGGTCGGCGATTTGTTCCGCCAGCTTGTCGGAGACGACATTTTCGGAGGCGAGATTGCGTTTGTTGGCGAACTGCCGAAACATGGCGAGTCCGCCCAGCGGCACCAAAATAAGAAAGGCGACGAGCTGCCAAAAAGAGCGGACTCTCATTGATCTGGAGCGATCTGATAGAGGCGAATGCCGGGGTGAAGGTAAATGATTTCGCCGACGGGACTTTCCCAAACGGGGTTTCCGGTGGCGAAAAGTTCCCGATAAAAGGAGGCGCGCCGCTCGAACTCGGCTTGTTTTTCTGAGTTGGGTTTAAGTCCGTTGAAGAAACGATTGTAGGTCTGGCGGGTGACGGCGACGTAGCGGACGTTTTGTTTTCTGAGTGTGTCGAGCGACCCGAGATCGGCGACGAATTCGGAGTTGAGAATCTGGCGATTTTTCCAATGAGGATCGGAGAGAAGATCGACGCGCTCATCCTGCGCAATGATGGCGGCGGGAGTGGTTTTTTGGTCGATCCATTGGCGCAAACCGCCGCGCGCGTCGGTGGAGAAGTCAGCGTAAAGATGTTGCCAGACCGAAAAGCTGGCAACGGCCCCTGCCATGACGGCGACGAGGGCGATCAGCGCGAAAATAAGCCGGGTTTTTATCTGCCATGATTGGCGCATGATCAGGCCGGGAGCGAGGCCAGCGAGGAATGAAAACAAGGTCGTCGCGGGAAGGACGTAACGTGTGGCGGTCTTTGGCGAAAACGAAAGCAGCGCGAGAAAAAAGAACGGAAAAAGCAGTGTGAGAAGCTGGGTGGCCGTGCTTTTTTTCCAGGCGACTAACATCGCAATGGAAGTCAGCCCCAAGCCAGCCCAGATGCCGATGGGAGTAATCTCGTGCAGTTTCGCCAGATAATAGGCGTGCGGCACGTCGCGACTGAGGCCGCGATGTCCGCCGGTGGCCCCGTTCATTTCGCGTCCCAAACCGTTACTAAAATCGATCCAGTGTCGGAGCAATGGCCAATCGACAATGATGATTGTGATGACCAATCCGCCGAGAAACCAAAGGAGGAGCCGGGCACTGTTTTGGCGGGATTTCAGAATGAGGAGCGGGAGGACAAAGAGCAAAATGATCGCTCCCAGATATTTGCCAGAAATGGCGAGAGCGGAGGCGACGCCGAGCAATGCGGCTGTGGTGGGACGCGGTGTTTTCCAAAAAACATCCAGCGCCAGAAACGTCGCGGAGAGACCGAAAAGCAGCGCCGCATCTTCCTTGAAATAATGAGCCAATTCGAATCCAAGTGGATTCAAAACGAGCAGGATCGCCGCGCCCCAGGCCGAAGCCCAGCCGCCCCAGCGCCCGGCGAGAATGGTCAGCGCGACGACCGACAAAGCGGTAAAACTCGCCGAAACCCAGCGCCCGGCGATGGCAGCGTTGAGCGGATTTTTTTCCATCAGCCCGGAATGATACGCGGCGCTCGTCGTGGTGAGGAGAAGCAGCGGGTGGAAAAAATTACGTCTTCCCGACACGATCTGGCGCACCTTGGTGTCCTCATCGGGGTGATAAGTGTAGGGAAAAGTATTGTGCCGCGTGCAGACGACGAGTGTGGTGAGGCCGACGAGAACCAGGAAAATCAGCAGCCGCCAGGACGGACGAGCAGGGGAGGTGGATTCGAGCAGCACACGTTCAAAATAGTTTTTCGCAGGTTCTTGGCGAGCGCAAATCTGAGTGGGTATATGCTGGTCAAAATGGGTGGCAGACGGCATTTTTAGCGGCTCACTCATGAATTTGTCTCTTCCGCTGGTCGGCCAAAAACTGGATGCCGCAGTTGCCGCCCTCGATGCGCTCGGAAAAAAAACGACCCGGCTTGCAGTCGAATGGAACTCGCGTTGGACGAAGCCGTGGATGCGCTGGGCGGAAATCCTGGCTGCGCTGGCACTGGTCGCGGTGAGCTGTTTTTACCTGTACCAGATCGCGCAAATCATGGTGACGAATCCGCTGCAAGGCGACGAGGTGGGCACGATCAAGACTTTCAGTTCCAAGGGTGCCAAATACGTGGCGACCCATTATGGCGTGGCGAAAAACCACATTTTCTTCAACCTCCTAAACGCTTGGACCCCGCATTCCAAGGATTACACGCCGTGGCGCGGACGCTTCTGGTCGTTCGTGGCTTTTGCGGCGTTGCTGACCTTGGCGCTGCGATTTTTCCTCCGGCGTCAATGGATTTTGGAAGGCGCGTTATTTTTCTTTTTCTCGACCACCAGCCAGAAAATGCTGGAGACGAATCTGGCAGCGCGTGGCTATGGGCTGCTCGCTTTTTTCACACTGACGGGCTGTCTGCTCGTGCATCGTTATTTCGAAAAACCCGGCTGGAAACCCGCCGCCTGGCTCTGCGTCTGCGTGACGCTCGGCACTTACACGATGCCGCATTACATCCTCTATGGCGGCGTGTTAATTTTGCTGCTTTTCCTGCGCACTTGGGACTGGCGGGTGTGTCTGCTCGGCATCGCCACGGTCATCGCGATCGGCCTGCTTTATGCGCCAGTGCTCAGCCAACTCTCCGCCGTGGTGGGAAAATATGCGGACACTTACGGTGAGTCGTATCCCGATTTCAACGCAGTTTACACCACCATCAGCTATTATTTATTGCAGCAAAAACCCTGGGTTGTTTTCGCAGCTCTGATGGGAACCGGGTTCGCTCCATTTGTCCTCTGGCCACGAACGGATTCCACCGCCAAGCCACTCCAAATTTTGGTCGTCGCCGCGTTTCTTTTCCTCGTGATTTGCCTCAAACTCGAAACGCCGCGCCTCCGCACCACGGACTTCGTCACCATTCCATTGCTTTTCACCGGCGTGCTCGCGGCTGGACGAATTTATCGGTGGGAACACATTTCGAGTCTGCGTCCGCTGCTCGCGCTGGCCTGCGTGGCGCCGCTGATTTTTAGCACTTGGACACGCGCCAACGACTTCCATTTTACTCCCAAGGAAAACTACCTCGGTTCCGCTCAAATCATTCGCGCCATCTTCCCAGCGGGCGTCGCGGTGCACGTCAACGAGCGACCCGACAAACTCCAGCACACGCTCCCGGCGGGTTACGTGAGTCCAGTTCCATTTGACTCGGAAGCGTGGAAACGCGGGGAACTTGTCATGCTCGACTCGGACTTTCGCACGACGGAACGCTTCGCTCCAACCGGCGTCAGCGCGGACGCCATCGAGTTGCGGGTGAAGCAGGCGAAGGGTGGCTATCAGGCTGTTTCCTTCGTGCCTCCGAATAACGATTTGCTCGTTTGGACGCAAAACCAGCCGGGGCAAATCGAGATTAAAATCAAACCCGGCCCGCCGCTTTATTCGATCAACATTCTCACCGAAAAAACTCGCGAGGCTGGCGAATGGCAGTTTGAAAACGAGAGAAACCTCGCCAAAAAAATCCAGAGTTTTCCGTCGCAGAACGGCACGCTTTACACCATCACGGGCATTGGCAAGCCGCCCGTTTCGCTGCGGTTGCGGCTCAATCCACCCGCCAATGTCCTGCGAATCTGGGCCGTTCCCGGCAAATGAATTCCGATAAAGATGCAACTCGCCTCTGGCTGCTGCTCTGCCTGCCGGCACTGATTCTGAGCGCGGTGATTCGCTGCACGCTGCTGGCAGGCTGGCGCGACGGATTTTATTTTGGACCCGACTCCGAAGGCTATTGGCGCGGCGTTTACAGCTTCTTTCATCACGGCGGATTCGACGTCGCCTCGAAACGCTCCTGGGGTTATCCGGCCCTGCAATTGCTCTCGCCGTTTGGCCCGCTCAGCCCCGGCTTCACGGCGGCTCTGATCCAGCATTTTGTCGGCTGGATCGCGATTTTTCCGCTCGCAGCTATCGTGCGACGGCTGATCCCCGAATGGCGTTGGTTCGTAGTTCCGATCACGGTCGTCTTTGCGCTCGATCCTCTGCTGGCGTTCTGGGAACACATCCTGATTGCCGATTCGCTGCTCGTCACCCTCGGGCTCGCCATTGGCTGGGCGGCGCTGGTTTACTGGCAAAAACCAAGTTGGAAAATAGGCGCGCTGGTTCTCGGTTTGATCTTTCTCTCGATGTCCGTGCGCCCGGTCGGTCGCGCGCTCTGGGCGGGCTTTCTGCCGGTCATTTTACTGGCATCGGGGCTGCCTTGGAAACAACGCGGGTTCCATTTCCTGGTGGCGTTGATTTTCATTTTTCCGGCGATCTCGCTGACCAAAGTAAAGCAAGGCGATGACCTCCTTTTCGGCTCCGTTTTTCCTTTCATTCCAACGACTGGCGGGAAACATGCCGAACTCAAACCTGAGATTGCGCCGCTGATCGAGGCCGGTCGCGCCAATCTCTGGCAGTTCGTGCGCACCGGGCAAAAAGAAGTCTTCGTAATGACGCTGGGCCAAAACCCTGAACACACGCTCGGGCCGAAATTTGCCGCTCTCGACAAGAAGACATTCGCCGTGGTCCGCCACGACCTGGCTCGCGAGGCGATTATGCATCATCCCTTTGGCTGCTTCCAGATTGCGATGCTGAAGATCTACTCTGTGTTGGCCAACGACGTAAAATCTCTCCGCATCCGCCCGGCTCGCTTCAACAGCATTCACTCCAAATTTCTGAGCGAGGGCAACACCCGGATCGCGCCGGATTTCGCCGCTTGGTTTTTGCGAGATTCCAGCGCCACCACGCCGGAAGGTATCCGCCGCATCCTCGACGATCGAGTGCAACCCGGCTCACTCGGGCAGCTCTACATCCGCGTCTTTCCGTGGCTGGAAAAACATTTCATGCTGTATCATTTGAAGTCCTCTCCGACTCTTCCCGCGCCCAGCTCGGTCGTGCCGCTGGTGCTGTTTCTGGTCGGAATCGTCGGCTGGTTTGCGCTGCGGCTCGGCAGTGGACTTATCCCACTGCTTTCGCTGAATGCAGCCTATCTCGGCCTCACGTTTGGGGTCGGCCGCGCCGTGCAACGCTACCGGCTTCCGTCCGAATACTTCTTCATCCTCGGCATTTTCCTGGGCATCCTCGTGCTCTGGCGGATCGGGAAAAATTTTCATCCCCGGTAATGGTCTCTAAACTCATCTCACCAGCACTTTTGCGTCGGTTGTTCTTCTTCGTTGTCGGCGGCCTGGTCAGTTTTCTGCTCAACCTGATACCCTACAAACTGCTCACACTCGAGTTCCATTGGACTCACAACCCGGCCTACGCCGTTAGTCTCACATTCGTCACGCTGCTGATGTTCTTCTGGAATTACCGGGTGAATTTTCCCACCACCAGCCTCTGGCACGACTGCGCCTGGCGTTACCTGACCGCGACCGCCGTGGCTTGGACGGCCAATTTCCTCCTCGTCGGCTGGTTGAAAGCGCATCTCGTCGTTGCCGCCGCCATTTTTGTGGTGGGTTTTGTCATCGCGCTTTTTAAGTTTGTCCTCTACCACAGTTGGGTCTTTCCTCATCGCCCGACCACCAACGAACTGCCGACCTTGTGAACACCACGCCTCTTTCCCAGCTTTCCGTCACCGTCCTCATTCCGGCTTACAACGAAGTCGATGCCCTGCCGGAAACCGTCGCCGCTGTCTCGGCCCACGCGCATTTGCTGGCGAATCTGGAGATCATCGTCATCAACGATGGCTCGAGCGACGGCACGGCGGAGGTGGCGGCGCGGCTGCCCGTTCGCGTGATCAATCATGAGACCAATCACGGTTACGGCGCATCGCTCAAGGACGGCCTGCGCGAGGCGAGTCACGACTGGATCTTGATCATCGACGCCGACGGCACCTATCCCATCGACCAGATTCCCCGGCTGCTCGAGGAGAGCGACGGTTACGACATGGTCGTCGGGGCGAGAACGGGGGAAATCGTCCAGGTCCCACTCTTGCGGCGTCCCGCGAAATGGATCATCACCCGGCTGGCGGAATATCTCAGCCAGCGGAAAATCCCCGATCTCAACTCCGGTCTCCGCCTCTTCCGCAAGGAAATCGCGATGAAGTTTTTCTCGCTTTACCCGGACGGGTTTTCGTTCACGACCACGATCACACTCGCGATGCTCACCAATCGTTATCGGGTGAAATTTCTCCCGATCAATTACCTGAAACGCATCGGCAAAAGCAGCATCCGGCCCATTCACGACTTCGTAAATTTCACCCTGCTCATCATTCGTATCTGCGCCTACTTCAAGCCGCTGAACGTCTTCATTCCCCCGTCGTCGCTGCTCATTCTTCTGGGCCTCATCAAGAGCGTCATCGACTACAATCACCAGGGACATCTCGGCTTGCTCGGGGTCAGTCTCGTGCTGACCGGTATTCAAATGCTCTTCATCGGACTGCTCGCCGATCTGGTCGATCAGCGGATGAAAATGTAACTCGACACGTCATTCTCCGAGGTGAAGAAGCGACTTTTCTTTTAGCCAGTTGGTAGGATGGTATTTACACCAAATGGAAAAGCCTCCCCATGGAACCCAGCCTTTGAAGGTGCCTCCGGTTTTTGTGCCGACGGTGGTGCCCGAGCGCGAATGGGTGCCGATCCAGACGCGCAAAAACGGGTTTCGCCCGAAGAGCCTGGAAAAGCCGCCGCTCCGACTCACCCCAGCCGTGCCGGACGGGGAACATCAGCCGCTCATCTTGCCGGGCAACACCCGCGATTCCCTGCGCAGGCGCACTCATTTTCAACAATTCCCATCGATGTCCGACATACTCCACACTACCAAATTCGTTGACGCTGCCACCCAGCACATCCTCAACCACGCCGCCCGGGCCATCGTCGAACGCGGTCGTTTTTTCCTCGCCCTCAGCGGCGGCAGCACACCCAAGGCGATCTACCAAAAACTCGCCGACATCGCCCCCGACACCAGTCGATGGGTCATCACCTTTGGCGACGAACGCTGCGTGCCGCCGGACCACGCGCAGAGCAACTTCAAGATGGCCCACGAAGCCTGGCTGTATCGGGCCGACGCCACCGTTCTGCGCATCAAAGCCGAACTCGACCCCGCCGCCGCCGCGCAGGATTACGAGGCGCAGCTCGACGCCTTCCCCGACTTCCGACACGACCTCATCCTCCTCGGCATGGGCGACGACGGCCACACCGCCTCGCTCTTCCCCGGCAGCGAAGGACTCCAGGAAACCCAGCGACGCGTCATCGCCAATTTTGTCCCCTCGCTAGGCGTCTGGCGGATCACGCTCACCTTTCCATTTATCAACGCCGCGCGGAGCATCGTCTTTTTGGTAAACGGAAAATCCAAACAATCGCTCGTGGAATCCATCCTCCGAGGCGGCACGGATTATCCCTCCGAACGCATCACGCCGACCGACGGCCAGCTCCTCTGGCTCCTCGGCGAATAATTGTCTTACTCGAAACGGAGAGCTTTTACTGGGTCGAGTCTTGCGGCGAAGTAGGCGGGGATGAGGGCGGCGATGGTGCAGATGATGAAGCCGCTGATGCAGATGGTGGCGACGTCGCGGGGGACGATGACGGCGGGGATTTGGCCAAATTGGTAGATGGAGGAGGGGAAGATTTCCATGTGCAGGACGCGGCTCAGCCAGGCGCGAAATTCGTTGCGCTGCGAGACGATGAGGATGCCGAGTCCGAGTCCGCTTAAGGTGCCGAAGAAGCCGACGACGACGCCTTGCGCGAGGAAGATCCAGAGGATCTGGCTGACGCGCGCGCCGAGGGCTTTGATGACGCCGATCTCGCGTGTTTTCTGGACGGTGGTGGTGATGAGGGTGCTCATGATGCCGAAGGCGGCGACGATGACGATGAAGAGGAGGAGGAAAAACATGACGTTGCGCTCGACGGTGATGGCGTCGAAGAGGGCGGAGTTGGATTCGATCCAGGTGGTGACGTCGTTGGGCGGCTGGAGCTGTTTCCTCAGAGTGGTTTGGAACTCGGGTGCGCGGTCGGCGTCGGTGGTTTTCACGCTCAGGCCGTGGACGTTGTCCTCGAGGGTGTAGAGTTCCTGCGCGACATTCAGCGGCACGAGGAGGTAATCGGAGTCGTAGGAATAGCGTCCGCTGGTGAAGATGCCGGAAATGGTGACGTCAATGGGGAGGACGAGTTCGCGGGCCTTGGCGAGGGCTTCCTTGTTGTTGGGTTCGGCTCCGGCTTTGTCAATGGAATCGAGGATTTGGCTGATGTTGCTCGGCGAATAAACCGAGAGCGTGTCGCCGACGCCGATGCCGAGAGTTTCGGCCAGATCAGAGCCGATGATGGCGTTGTTGCCCGAGAGATCGTAACTGCCGCTGCCTGCGGGAATGTATTGTTTGATGGACGAAACGCTTTCCTCCAGAGCCGGATCTATCCCGCGAATGTAGGGGGCGAGACGACGGTTGTTGTATTCGACGAGCACCCGGCCCTGCACAAACGGGGCGACCGCCGTGACGCCGGGGATGGTTTTGGCGTCGGCCATGATTTTGCGCCAGTCGTGGAGGATGCCGTCGCCGTGAATGGTGAGATGTGCATCGAACCCGACCACTTTTTCGCGCAGTTCACGGTCGAAACCAGTCATCACGCTGAGGACGACGATGGGCACCATGACGCCGAGCATGACGCCGGCGATGCAGATGAGGGTGATGATCGAAAGAAAGGTGCGCTTCGGCCGGAGATAGCGCAGGGCGAGGAAGAAAGTGAAGGGAAGTTTCAAGAGCGGAGTTTTGAGCGGAGTTAGAGCCAACTCAAAAACCGAGGGCGCGTCCAGCTTGATAGAGCACGAGCGTCGTGAGGTAGGCGAAACCGGTCATGTAGAAGAACTGAAACGCGGGCCAGCGCCAGGAGTTGGTCTCGCGTTTGACCACGGCGAGCGTGGCGATGCATTGCATGGAAAAGACGAAGAAAACCATGATGCACAGCGCGACCAGCGGCGTGAAGACGAGGCGTCCGTCGGGCCAGTGATCCTTCAGCAAGGCGAGGCGCAGCGGCTCGGTGTTTTCGTCCGCGCCGTCGATGCTGTAAACGATGCCCATGGTGGAAACAAAGACCTCGCGGGCGGCTTGCGCTCCGATGAGGCCGATGCCGATTTTCCAATTGAATCCCAGTGGAATGAGGGCGGGTTCGATGAAATGCCCGACGCGCCCGGCGAAGCTCCCGGAGAGCCCGGCGTCGGTCTTAGGGAACGTGGAGACGAACCAAAGCAGGATGCTGAGGCCGAGAATCAGCGTGCCGGCGCGAGTGAGAAAGGCTTTGGCCCGCGAGAGCATGTGCTGGAGAACGGTGAAGACCCCGGGCAGGCGGTAGGGGGGGAGTTCGAGGACCAGCGGCGGGGGTTCGCCCCGCAGAAAGGTACGTTTGAAGAGCAGCGCGAAGAAGAACGCCGCCGCAGTGCCGAGGAGATACATCAGCATCATCAGCCCGGCTTTTTCACCCGCCGAAGCGCCTCCGCCAGGGATGAGCGTGGAAATCATCAGCCCATAGACGGGCAGCCGTGCCGAGCAACTCATGAACGGCGCGACCAGAATCGTGGCCAACCGGTCGCGGGGACTTTCGATCGTCCGCGTGGCCATGATGCCCGGAATCGCGCAGGCGTAGGAGCTGAGCAGTGGGATAAAGGATTTTCCGTGGAGCCCGACCCGGCTCATCACGCGATCCATGATGAATGCGGCGCGCGCCATGTAACCGCTGTCTTCCAGCAGGCCGATGAAGAGGAAAAGAATGAGGATTTGCGGAAGGAAAACGAGGACGCCACCGACACCGGCAATGACGCCGTCGGTCAGCAAATCGCGCAAGTCGCCCGCAGGCATCGTGGCCTGGATAAACCCGGAGAGTTTACTGAAAGTCGCGTCGATGAAATCCATCGGATAGCTCGCAAACGTGAAAATGCTCCAGAACATGAGGCCCATGAGCCCGAGAAAAACGACCCAACCCCAGACGGGATGAGTGAGCACGGCGTCGATGCGATCCGTGCGGTCGTCGGCGTTGACGTCTGAATAGGTTGTCACTCCGTTCGCAATGATCCCGATCTGGTCGTAGCGCGCGGAGATCGCGGCCTCGGAAACGTTGTCCAGATTTTCAAAATCCTTATGCGGATGCAGGTTGGGCTGGACGGGCTGAGAAAGGGCGAGTCGCAGGGCAATCAGGCCGTTGGCATGATTCGCGGTCGCCGCCACGACTGGGCAACCGAGATGTTCGGAGAGAAGTGCGAGATCGATTTTTTCGCCTCGGGCGGCGGCCATGTCCATCATGTTGAGGACGACAATCGTGGGCAATCCGACTTCCAGCACCTGCGTGGCGAGGTAAAGATTGCGCTCCAAATTGGAGGCGTCGAGGACGCAAATCACGCGATCCGGCGCGGGCGTGTCGGGCTGCAATCCGAGCAACGTGTCGCGGGTGACGCGTTCGTCCGGCGACTGCGGCACGAGGCTGTAAGTGCCGGGCAGATCGATCAGGTCGCGCTTTTCCCCATGCTGGGTGAAGAACGATCCGACTTTCTTTTCCACGGTGACGCCGGGGTAATTGCCGATCTTCTGGCGCAGTCCGGTGAGGGCATTGAAGATCGTCGTCTTCCCGCAATTCGGGTTGCCGACGAGCGCGAACGTTAGGTTCGTAGAGGCGACGGTGGACATTTTTAAGAGGCGAGTTGCACTTGGATCAGCTCCGCCTCGTGACGCCGCAGCGAGAGCCGGTAGCCGCGCAGCTCGATCTCCAGCGGATCGCCCATGGGAGCCCAGCGGACGAATTTGACCTTGGTGCCAGGGAGCAGGCCCATTTCGCGAAGGCGCTTGGTGCGTTCCAAGTCACCGGTAAACGCCACGACCGTGGCCATGAGGCCGGGAGTCAGATCAGAAAGTAAAGTCACGGAATCCGCCATCGCAGAAGAGGCGCGAAAACTCAGGCGCGGCGATTTTCCAACGGAGTTGCACTCGATTCATACGGTTTAAGCATGATGCAATTTCCCAGTTCGCGGCTGAGCGCCAGTCGCACGCCGCAAACCTGACAGATCAAGTTGCTGCCGCTGGAAAGCTTGATGACTTGGGCCGACTCGCAGAAACCCATTTCGCGCAGGCGCTGGCAGACTTCGGGCTTCGTGTTCAGCGCGTGAAGCTGCATTTTTTTGCCGACTGGGGCAGCGAGCAATGTCGTTGGCTGAAGCAGGCCAATTCCAGGAGCGCAATGCGGTTTCACACCGGGACGATGCCGTGTTTGAGATCAAGTCTCAAGAAAAATCTAGCTTTGCGGCTATTTTTTCACTTCATTCGGCGATGAGCGCCCCGCGAGGAAATCGCTGGCGTTGCTCAGAGTCGTCTCGGCGATGTTCGTCATGGCGGTTTTGGTGAAAAACGCCTGATGCGACGTGATCAACACATTGGGAAACGTCAGCAGCCGCTGCAACGTGTCGTCTTGAATGATTTCGCCCGATAAATCTTGGAAAAACACCTCCGCCTCCTGCTCATAGACATCGAGCCCGACGTAACCGACCTGCCCCGATTTCAAGGCGCCGACCAGCGCGTCGGCATCGACCAAAGCCCCGCGGCTGGTATTGATCAGCATGACGCCGCGCTTCATTTTCGCCAGTGATTCGGCGTTGATGAGATGAAAAGATTCGGGCGTCAGCGGCAGGTGCAGGCTGATGATATCCGACTCCGCGAAAAGCTGGTCGAGCGGAACGTAAGTGCCACCTTCGGAGATAAATTCCGCTGCTGGATACGGATCGTAGCCGAGGATTTTGCAACCCATCGCCTGCAAGGGACGCGCGGCGAGACGGCCGATTTTTCCGGTGCCGATGATGCCGACGGTGGAATCATGCAGGTCGAAGCCGAGCAAGCCTTCGAGTGAAAAATTTCCCTCGCGCACTCGATTGAAAGCCCGATGCGTTTTTCGATTAAGCGTAAGAATCAGCGCCAACGTGTGCTCGGCCACCGCATACGGCGAATAGCTAGGAACCCGCCGCACACTCATTCCAAGCCGGGCGGTGGCGGCGAGATCGACGTTGTTGAAACCGGCGCAGCGCAGCAGGATCAGCCGCGTTCCCAACTCCGCCAGCGATTCGAGAGTCGCGGCATCCACGATGTCATTCACAAACACGCAAACCGCATCGCAGCCATGGGCCAGAACCGCAGTCGCATTCGTCAGCCGCTCCTCGTAAAAAGTCAGATCGTAGTGCCATTTCGCATTGCCTGAGACGAGGAACTCACGGTCATACGGCTTCGTGGAAAAAACAGCGATTTTCATAGCAGGGCGAGCACATTCAACTCACACGGGCCGACTTTCAGCGCGCCGTCCGACAAAATCCTCGCCCGCAATCCTCCGAAGCCCTCCAGCGCCTCTTTCGCGCCCTCGCCGATCACGCGATCCATCCAGAAACAGGGCCGCGCTTCCTCCGTGCCTGCAAACCAGACACCCTGCATCTGAAACTCCACACCGACCAGCGAGTTCAAGTCGAGTCCGGTCGTAATCACGTTGCGACGAAAAACCGAGGGACTTAGCTCATTCGAGAAATTTTCCCGAATTCGCTCCACCGTTTCCCAGGCAAAAAACGTGATCTGACCCTTGTAATCCGCCTTGTGATTGAAATACCGGTCGCCCACGATCCCGCCGCCGCTGCGACATTCGACTTCCATGCGATTCTCCGAAGGAAATTCATCCGGCTCGCGGCCCTTGTGTCCCACAAAATTATGCGCGCGCGAAATGAAGATGTGCTTGATGGCCGGACTTTCGCTATTCATGAGAGCCAGTATGGAGGAACCCCGCGCCAATGTCGATCAACCGGCACCATTTTCCGCTGTGCTGCTGTCCGGTGGCAAATCGAGTCGCATGGGATTTGATAAAGCGACTTTTCAGATCGACGGCGAGCCACTCTGGCAGCGTCAAATAAAAATCCTACAGTCCATCGGCGCTGCCAAAGTCTTCATTTCCGGTGCCATCGTCGGCCCCTGGCACGGGAGTGGGATCACCGTGTTAGAAGACGAGATTTCTGGTCTGGGGCCGATGGGCGCACTGGCTGGAATTTTGGAAAACATCTCCACGGACTTGGTGCTAGTACTAGCGGTGGACATGCCGGCCATGACTGTGGAATTTCTAACCAATCTGCTAGCACGTGACGCCGCCGTGGTTCCGAAAAATGGCGAATACTACGAGCCGCTCGCCGCCGTTTACGCCAAGTCGAGTTTGAGTCTGGTCCGCTCATTTCTTGATCGAGGACAGCGCAGCCTGCAGGTTTTTCTGCGCGAAGCCGTTGCGCAGAAAACCATGAAAGTCCACCCTGTCAGTTTTGCTGAGGCGGCTTTTTTTTCCAACTTGAACGAGTTGCCGGCTCCAGTGTGACCGCGCAATATTTGTAGGAAGGCTGATGCGAGTAAGGGTCGAATGCCGGAAAGGTAAGCTGATTCAACTCCGGGTAATGCATCGGAATAAACACCTGGCCCGCCCGCATTGTCGAAGTGATGAAAGCCGTGGCTGAGATCTTGCCGCGTCGCGATCTAACTATAATCTGTGTATTCGCCTCGATCTTCAGACGCGCCGCATCAGCCGGACTAACCTCGACGTAAACATTAGCCGGGTAGAGCTTGCGCAGAATGTCGGACTTCCCTGTGCGCGTTTGCGTGTGCCATTGCGCCGAGGTGCCGCGCCCGGTCAAAAGCACCAGCGGAAACTCCGCAGCCACCGGCTCGGCCACGGCACGAGTGGACTCAAAGATGAATCGCGCCCGCCCATCGGAATGATAGTATTTTCCATCTTCAAAAAGACGCCGCTGCACCGCGGGAAGGTCCTCCTCTCCCTTCGTAAAAGGCCATTGGATTCCTCCGCAATCGTCGATCATTTGGTAGTCGCGAATGCCGCTGATATCGCATGGCTGATCCCGGCTCAATTCCTTCAAAATCTGGAAGACTGCCTCAGGCGAAGTCCATTTCTGAAACATTTCCCCGCATCCCCAGCGCTGGGCAATGAGACGAAAAATATTAAAGTCCGACAGCGCCAGACCCGGAGCGCGGGAAACTTTTTTCATGAGGCCGAAACGCCGCTCGGAATTAATCAAAGTCCCTTCCTTTTCACCCCAGCCAGCGGCGGGTAAAACGAGGTCCGCAGTTCTAGCCGTTTCCGTGTTGCCATACATGTCCTGGACGACGAGAAAATCCAGCTTCGCCAAAGTGGCGCGGGCCCAGTTTTGATTGATCCAGGAATGGGCCGTGTTAGTCGCCACAATCCACAAGCCCTTGATGCGGCCCGCCTCGATCCCAGCCAGGATCTGATGGTAGGGCAGGGAGTTTTTGTTAGGAATGCTGGCGTCCTGAATATTCAAAACCGACGCGACTTTTTGACGATGCACCGGGTTGAGAAATTCGTGGCCGCCCAACATGTTAGTCGTGTTGCTAAAGAGCCGTGAGCCCATCGCATTGCACTGGCCCGTAATGGAGTTGGCTCCGGTGCCGGGACGGCCCATGTTTCCGGTCATCAGCGCGATGTTAATGATGGCTTGCGCGGTGCGGGTCGCCTCGTGGCTTTGGTTCACTCCCATCGTCCACCAGAGGGAGACACGTTGTCCTTTTCCGATTGTCTCCGCGCAATGTTCTATGGTTGCGATGGTTAGTCCCGTGGCAGCCGCCACCATCTGCGTGTCGAACCCCTGCAAAAATTCGGTGAAGGCGGAATAGTTAGTTGTGTGTTTCTGAATGTAATCCAAGTCCACCCAGTTTTTACTAACTAGAATCTGCGCGATGCCGTAGAGGAGAGTGAGATCGCTCTTCGGCTGCAAGGCGAGATGCTGAGTGGCGGCCATCGCCGTCTCAGTGGCGCGCGGATCGAGCACGATGATCTCCGGCTGATGGGAGTTAGACATAACTCGCTGCCACATGATCGGATGCGCGATGCAGGGGTTTGCGCCGATGAAAACTAACACATCGCTCTCCTCGAAATCGGAGTAGGTGAACGGCGGCGCGTCGAAGCCAAACGACTCCTTGTAAGCCGTCGTCGCCGTGGCCATGCATTGCCGCGTGTTCCCGTCGCCATGAATGAGGCCCATGCCAAATTTTCCCAGCGCGCCGAGAAAGGCGAGTTCCTCGCAAGGCATTTGCCCAGTGCCCAACCACGCGACGGACTCTGGTCCGTGCTGAGTTAGAATCGACTGAAAGCGGGAACAGAAAACGTCGATGGCCTGGTCCCAGTTCACGGCCTCCTGAAGTCCAGTTGCCGGGTTTTTCAGCAGCGGCGAGATGGCGCGATCTGGCGAGCGCAACGGAGTGAGCGCCTCCCAGCCTTTCGGACACGCCATGCCGAGATTCACGGGGTAGTCTGTTTCCGCTGAAAGATTGATCGCCTCGCCGTCTTTGAGATGCACCTTCAACCCGCAGCCGGTGGAGCAAAATCCGCAGACGATGGTCGTGGTGGCATCCGGCGTAAGCTGGCGCGGAATGTTACCCAGCCCAAATTCGCCCGGATGCTGCACGAGATCGCTGGTGAGCGGGCCTTCCCACGTGCGAAGATGTTTGGTGAGAAACTTCATATTCCGCCGGGCATGCGATGCGCGACGCCAGCCATGAAAAAGCAGGCGCGCTCGATAAGTTGGGCGAGGAGAAGGGCGGTGATAGCAACCAGGGGAGTGCCTGCGCTGCAGAGCGCCAAAACGAGTAACAAGGCACGCGCCCATTGCAGGCTGGCCAGCGGTCCGAAAAGAATCGCGCTGGATTTGGTTAGGGCAGGATTTTTTAGCAATGCTAGCTCAGAGAGGCCAATCATTAGAAGAACCCCGCAGCCAATCAAGGTTAGAGACGAGTTCCAGAAGCCAGCGATAGCCAGTCCGAGTCCAATGGCGGTTCCAAAGAACTTCAGAAACGTCATCGGCCAGCTCCAGAATGGTCGGCGGGTGTCGACGTAGATCATGCAGGAAGTGGACACAGCGGCGACTCCCATAATGATCGTTGTCCAGATGAGGGGAATGGTTAGTTTCTGGAGAAAACTTGGGAGCGAAAACGGCAGCAAACCCAGATAACCCCAGGCTGTCAGCGCCGACGCTAGCCCGGCAAATGCGGAGAACGCCATGATCTCGCGGCTCATCCAGGATTTTCTCCAGCCAAGAAAAGCGCGCCAGGCTTTCAGCGGCTGACCGAGGTGCAATACGCTCAAACCCAAGCCTAAATTCAGCAAGGCAAAGCCCACGATGTTAACCGTTGCCTGATGGAGCAGCAGTCCGTTGACCACAAAAATTCCCACGGCAGCCTGCGTGAGCACGAGCATGAAGACCAGCGGCCAATGCGCGTGCTCGATCCGGATTTTGCCTCCGTCCGCCGGTTGACCGTTGGCTGGATGTGCGCTCGTATAGCTCGTGGTGGGTCGAGTGTAACTCGAATCAAAAGCGCCCGGCAGCAGACGGTCGCCGGGTTGCAGATTTTTCCGCAGCGTCTCCTGGCTAACTATCTGAATCGCTATCGCGCCGCTCGGGCAGGCCTGCACACAGGCAGGGGCCTCGCCGACAGCCAGGCGCTGATGACACATATCGCATTTTCTAACAATGCCGCGCTTCTTGTTATACTTCGGAACGTCGTAGGGACATTTCAAAGTGCAATACTGGCAGCCGATGCATTGATCATCGAGGTGATGGACGATGCCGGTTTCCTCATCTTTTTCGTAAGCTAGTACGGGGCAGCCTTCCGCGCAGGCCGGATCGAGACAATGATGGCAGGCGGTCGTTACAGTCTGCTGATAAGCCACGCTTTCGTCGGCGATTCGCAGCAGGCCGATGTCGCGCCAGGCCTCGCCCTCATCGAGGCCATTCATCGAGTGGCACGCACTTACACAGGCCTTGCAGCTGGTGCATTTGTCGAGATCGACGGCAAAGGCATATTGCTCGCCAGCTTGTGGTCGGCTGAGCGGAATTAGGTCGCGATAGTAGCGCTGCTGCGAGTGGCCCTGCACCTGATTATGCTTTTGCGAGAAACGTTCCACCGCCGTCAGCGACTGCTGTTCGGCCAGCAGTTTTTCGATCAGGCTTTCGTCGGAGACAAGCATGTTAGGAGAACAATACCTGCAAAGCGTTGAGATCGTGGCGCATGGTGAAGGCTTGGAAAGTTTCCTTGTGCTGACGCTCGGCCAGATAAACGCGCAGCATTTTTTCCAGGGTGGTCTTCAATGCATCGATGGTTAGTGCCGAGAACACTTGGCGACCGACAGCCTGGTTTTTGCCAAATCCGCCGCCGACGAAAACGTGATAGCCTTCCATGCTTTCGCCGTTGATCTTGGTCTTTGTTCCTAACAATCCGATGTCGCCCATGTAATGCTGGGCACAAGAGTTGGGGCAGCCTGTGACGTGGATGTTAACAGGCTGGTCGAGTTGCACTTTTTTGTCGAGATAGTCGGCGAGTTCGAGGGCCACATCCTTGGTGTTGGCCTGGGCGAGTTTGCAGTAGCTATTGCCAGTGCAGGCGATGAGTCCGCTGCGCAGATGCGACTGTTCGGTGGCGAATCCAATCTTTCTCAACGCCTTCTGAACTGTGGCGACAAACGCCTCCGGCACATTGGGGATGATAAAGTTCTGCCAGACTGTTAGACGAATCTCGCCGCTGCCGTAGAGATCGGCGATTTCAGCGACGCGGGTGAGTTGCTTCGGATTAAGCACGCCGACGGGAATGGCCACGCCAACGTAGTGCAGACCGCGCTGTTTTTGCGGATAAATGCCGACGTGACTATGCGGCAATTCCTGACTCGCGTGCCGAATCGCATCTAACTCCAATGGGGTCTTGGTTAGACTGTAACCCAGCAGTTTTTCTGTCTCTCCGATGTATTGATCCAGCGTCCAGGTTTCCAGCAAATGTTTCAGCCGCGCCTTCTTGCGATCACCGCGATTGCCGTTGGCGATATAGACTCGCACCATTGCCGCGATGACCTTGTTTAACTCGGCAGGTTTCACTAACACACCAGAGTCGCGGGCAAACGCTTTGTGTCCCGTCGCTCCACCCAAGGCGATGCGGAAGAAGATTTCTTCACCGACTTTCACCGCCTTCGCGCCGATGTCGTTAGTATCCTCGACGGTTCCGATCAGGCCGCCGCCATCGTAGGCGATATTGAATTTTCGCGGCAGATCGTAGAAGGCGCGATCATTCAAAATAATCTGGCCCATTTCGCGGCAAAACGGCAGCACGTCGATCAGTTCGCAGGGATCGATTCCAGCGGTCGGATTCGCAGTGAGATTGCGAATGTTATCCGCCCCAGAGCCGCGCGTGTGCAAGCCCACATGCTGGATGCGGCTGAGAACATCGGGCGCATCCTTCGGCTGAATGAGCCGGATTTGCAGATTGGCGCGCGTGGTGATTTGAATGTAACCCGTCGTGAGTTCCCGGGCGATGCTGGCAATTTCCCGAAGCTGATAGCTCTGCAAGACGCCGCCAGGAATGCGCAATCTGGCCATGTAGGCTTCCTTGTTAGGAGTCAGGAAAAACAGGCCGTTCCACTTGAAGCGGAAGAGGTCTTCCTTGTCTGGAGCTTTGTTAGCAGAGGCGTGTTCCAGCAAAACGGGATAGGCGTCGAGCGGATGCAGCTCGCGCTTGATGCGTTCCTCCAGAATGAGGTCGTCGAGGGACACTCGGGATGCCGGCGCAGGGGTGGCATCCGCGTCGCTGAAGCGAAGGCCACGAGCTGCCGCGCCGGCAAAGAATCCCGTGAGGTATTGCGTCTGTTCCTGGTTGAGCGGGTGACCCGCGACTTCGGCAAATGGTAGTTCCATATTAGTAAACGTCGCGTTGGTAGCGTTTTTCAGTTTTCAATCGGGAGACATATTCCTTGGCGGCCTCGGGTGTTTTGCCGCCGAACTTTTCCGCGATGGTGTGCAGGGCGTTGTCCACGTCCTTCGCCATGCGGCTGGCGTCGCCGCAGACGTAGAAATGAGCGCCCTCCTCCAGCCAGCGCCAGAGTTCCTCGCCAGCTTCTAACATGCGGTCTTGCACATAGATTTTCTCCGTCTGATCGCGGGAAAATGCGAGGTCGAGCCGGTGCAGATGGCCGTCCATTTGCATGGAAGTCAACTCGTCCTCATAGAGGTAGTCGGTGGAGCGTTTCTGGTCGCCAAAGAAGAGCCAGTTTTTGCCCGTGGCGCCTGTGACGCGGCGCTCCTGGAGGAAGGCTCGAAAGGGTGCGATACCGGTGCCGGGCCCGACCATGATGACCGGCTTGCTAACATCGGCAGGCACACGAAATCCATGCGAGGTCTGGATGAAAACGGGCACGGGCATTTCGGCGTGACAGCGATCCGCGAGAAACGTGGAGCAGACGCCTTTGCGCAATCGACCGTGACTCGCATGGCGCACGGACGAGATGGTTAGATGCACCTGGCCGGGGTGCGCCTTGGGACTGGAGGAAATGGAGTAGAGCCGGGGCTGGATTTTCTTGAGCAATGGAATGAACGCCTCCAGTGCGATGGGAGTGGTTAGGAAATCGATGATCTCGCGGCCCCAGAGATAGTTGCGCAACTCGTCTTTGCTGGATGGTTCCAGTAGAGCGGCGAGTTCCGGGTGGGTGGTGGCGATGTGTTTGAGGAAATCCGGCGATGGCTTGGTGATTTCGTAGTTGTTTAGGAGCGCATGGCGGAGCGATGTCTCGGCTCCATCGGGAGTCATCACGGCTTCCTCGCCATCGCAGCGGAGGGCGGTGATGATTTCCTGGACGAGTTCCGGGCAATTCTGCGGAATGACGCCGAGGGCGTCGCCGGTTTCATAAGCCACTTCGCAACCTTCCAGACTAATCTCGAAATGGCGCACTTCCTTGGCCGATCCATCGCGGTTGAGCAGGCGATTGGTTAAAAGTCTGGCGGGAAACGGGTTTTTCTTCGAGCCCAGAGGAAGCAGATCGACCAGTTCTTCTTTGGCTTCCACAATAACGGAAGTGAGGGCGCCGAAGACGGAGGTGGTCCAATTCTTTGCCGGTGCCTCGTATTCCAAATCGCAGTCGATGCGAGGCGCGATGCGTTGCGCGCCTAGCTTTTCCAATAGTAGATCGCAGTCTTTGCCGAACTTGCAGAATTCCGAGTAGTTGGTATCGCCAAGCGCGAGCACGGAATACTTCATATGCGCCAGTGACGGAGCGGAGTCGGAGTTAAATGTCTTCCAGAAATCCAGCGCGTTGTCGGGAGGTTCGCCGTCGCCATAAGTGCTGGTGACGATGACGACATTTTTTTCCTGGGACCAATCGACCTTGCCGTGTTGATCCAGACCAAGCGCGCGTGAGGAAAAGCCCGATTGCGCGGCTTCTTTCGCGAGACGTTTGGCGAGAGTTTCCGCCGTTCCCGTCTGACTCCCAAACAAGATCAGCAATGGCTCCGCCGGTGCTTGCAACGCGGGTGGAGTCTGAGTCGAATGGGAAAATAACCCCGCGAGAAAACCATTCAACCAGAGGCGTTGCTCTGGCGTGAATGGTGCATCGGGAGGTATGGATGGAATGCCTGACATGAAATGTGAGTAACTGGTTATGTGGTCCGCTGTAGAGGATCGGCACACGCCGACTTGCAGCGGACCACAACCAGGAGATGCTAAGTGTTGCTAACTGTTAGAAGTTGAAGGTGGTCTGCACGTAACCGAAGTCGGCGTCGCTGTCGGCACCGGTGTCGGAGAGATACTGACCTGCGAAGAAGTGGCTGTAGCCGACTTGGATGGACGCCCATTTCTTGACGTTCCAGGTAACGGTGACATCGGCTTCTGAACCGGCAAAGCTGTCGGCGTTGCGGGCGGCTGGAGTGAGCGCGCGCACCGGAGTGATGCCGTTGGCGCGATACCAGACGTCGTCGGTCGATTCCAGCCAGAATGCATGGTAATCAAACTGGACGGTGATCGATTTCGCAGGCTGCAATTTCAACTGAGCCGCGAGTTCCTTCATGTTCTGCCAAGAGAAAACGTCCATGTAACCGTAGAACTTGTGGTTCGTCGGGAACAGATTTTGGAACGTCTCCGAGCTGCCGTCAGTCGGGTCGTTGTCGCCGCTGCCGTAGTTGCCTTCGATGCCGAGACGTGGTGTCCACGGAGCGTCGAAAGTATAACCAGCGCCAGCGTGAATCGCGTAGGCTGTTAGATCAAGACCGCGCAGTTCGCCGGTCTGGAAAGCAGCTTCCGCCTCGTAGTCGAATCCGACTAGCTTCGTTGCTGACTTGGTAGCGGGTGCCGTGGATTTACCGTCAGCGATGGATTTGCCATCAGCCGCTGGAGCCTCCTCATGATGGAAGACGCCGGGCTTGGATTTAATCCGGAAACCAAAGGTGGCGAAATCGGTGTTGCCCGTCGCCGCAGGCAGATAGCGCGAGTTAGTATCCTCGTGCAAATGCAGGACGTAGAGATCCGTGGTTTGGAAGCTCAGCGCCGTGGTGCTGAAATACAAGCCGCTGAAGATCTGGCCGCGATTGGTTTCATTTCCGTTGAAGGCATCGGACTGGTTGTAGGAACCGCGCTCCGGCACGACCACCGTCGAGGCAAAGGCGTCGATGGACCATTTTTCCGCTGCGTAACGGGCTTTCACCGCGTCGAAAGTACGCCCGATATTGTTCCAGTCGAAGCTGCCGATCAGGCGCTCGTCGCCATAGCTGAGAACCTGGCGGCCAACGGTGAGCGTGAAGCCTTTGGGGTCGCCAAACTGGAGATAAGCCTGACGTAGATCGAAGGCATCATCGCCCTCGGCTCCTAATATCGTGGGATAATCGGGACGATCCGAATACGCTTCACGGGAATCCTGTCCCTGCACGTAGATTTTCAGCCAGGAAGCTGGTTTGACCGCGACTCCGATGCGGAAACGCTGGAGCAGCCACGAGTCGTCGGTGAGGACATCGACATCAGAATTGAAGTCAAAGTTGTTCTCACGATACTCCCCGCGCAAGCGTTCCTGGACGTCGAAAACAACGGCTCCATTGAGGAAAGACAGCGGATTTGCCCCTTGTTTGTCGATGGGAACGATGGTTTTGTTAGGTGTTGTCGCGAGCGTCATGTCCCCGCCAAAGGCCGACGTTCCGGTTGCAAGGAGGGTTGCCAGGAGCAGTTCTGGCAGCCCTCTCAATTTTACAGATGTTTTTTTCATTAGTTTTATTAGTGTTTTTTGTTTGGTTTCCGCCAGTGGAGGTTAGGCACTGGCCAGAGTGGTGAGAGCGCCGAAGTCGGTGCTGTGAATATTAGTCGCGCAGCCGTCGGCACCCGATAGATATGGAACTCGCTCGTGCGCCCGCACTTCCAAAAAGTGAATCAGGTGCTCGCGCAGCTTGTAGTAGTCGGGGTGCTCCATGATCTCCTTGCGCTGGCGCGGACGGGGGAATTTTACCTCCAGAATGTCTCCGATGGTCGCCTCGGGACCGTCGGTCATCATCACGATCCGGTCGCTGAGAAAAATGGCCTCATCGACATCGTGCGTCACCATCATGGCGGTGATGCGTTCCTTGCGCCAGAGGTCGAGGAGGACCTGCTGCAACTCGTAGCGAGTGAGGGAATCCAGCATCCCAAACGGCTCGTCGAGCAGAAGCATTTTCGGCTTCAACGCGAAGGCGCGGGCGATGGCGACGCGTTGGCGCATTCCCTGGGAAAGCTCGTCAGGATACTTCTCCATCGATTCGCCGAGGCCGACTACAGTTAGGTAGTATTCAGCGATTTGCTGGCGCTCGATTTTATCCGCGGTGTAGAAAACCTGATTGATGCCTAACATCACATTTTCCCGGGCGGTCATCCACGGAAGCAGGGAGGGGGACTGGAAAACAATGCCGCGATCCGGTCCCGCGCCGTCGATCTCTTTTCCGGCAATGACGATGACGCCCTCAGTGATTTCACTCAGGCCCGCGAGCATCATGAGCTGGGTGGATTTTCCACAACCGGAATGGCCGATGACGGTGGTGAATTCACCTTTCGCGATCTTCAAATTGAAATCCTTCACGATAACGGCGCGTCCGCCATCCGCCTTGGGATAGGACTTGGTTAGCTGCGAGATTTCCACGTAGGCGCTCATGATTCGACTTCCACGGAAATGGGTTGGATTTCACTCTTGCGCACCGGTTTGCGTCTGTTGCGAAAAAGAAAACTGTGGCGTCCTTTGGTGAGATCCTCGGGCTCGATGTCGGGGAGAATCAGCTTCCTAACAATGGCTGCTCCGGCGGGCTTTTTGCACGATTGCAGGCGTTCGATAATCTCGTTGCGCAGGCGTTTGCCCTCGATGGATTCGAGCGCGGCCTTGCGGTTCTCCGAACGCGGGAGTGTGACGGGGATGGACTCCAGCAAAGTCGCCCGAGGTCCGGGTGTGAGCGGGATCACGCGGTCGGCCAGGAGGATCGCCTCGTCGGGGTCGTTGGTAATGAGAACGACGGTTTTTTTATCCTCCTGCCAGAGTCGGCTGATCTCTTCCTGGAGATTGGCGCGGGTCAGCGCATCGAGGGCGCTGAGCGGCTCGTCTAACAAGAGGACTTTGGGGTTGATCGCCAATGTTCTAGCCACAGAAACGCGCTGTCTCATGCCGCCGGAAAGTTCGCTGGGGAGCTTGTTGCGGGCCGGGGTTAGATTGACTGTAGCAATGAACTTCTCGATGTGTTCACGGCGTTTCTCCACGGTCCATTCCGGGAAAACCTGATCGACGGCTAGCGCGATGTTTTCATAGACGCTCAACCACGGGAGCAGGCTGTAGTTTTGAAAAACAATCCCGCGATCCGGGCCCGGGCCTTCCATTTTTTCGCCAGCCAGCCGCACCTCGCCGGAGTCGGGTTCGATCAATCCGGCAAGCAGGGACATTAGCGTGGTTTTTCCGGTGCCGGAATAGCCGATGATGGCAACAAATTCACCCTCCTCGATCTCGAGGTTAATATCGGCCAGCACCTCGCTGCGATTCCAGCGGGGACCGTAACCTTTGCTAACTTGATGCACGCTGAGAAAGCTCATGGTTAGATCGATTTGAAGCGGGCTTCGATGAAGCTCATGGCGCGGTCGAGTATAAGTCCGATCACGCCGATGGTTAGGATGCAGAGAATGATGCGCGAGTAGCTGCCGGCGTTGTATTCCTGCCAGAGAAATCCGCCGACTCCGGGGCGGCCTGTTAGCATTTCCACGGCGACGATCACCAGCCAGGCGATGCCCAGCGAGAGGCGGAATCCGGTGAACATATACGGCAGCGTCGCCGGGATGAGGACTTTGAAAAGCGTCTTGCTGCGGGAGAGTTTGAGCACCTTCGCGACGTTCAAATAATCCTGCGGTATCGCCCTAACTCCGACGGCGGTGTTCATCACAGTCGGCCACATGGCGCAGACGGCGATGGTGAACAAGGCGGCGGCGTCGGACGCGCCGAAGACGGTCTTCTGATGCGCATCGACCAGCTTTACCGAGCTAAACAAGACGAGGCCAAGTGGAAACCATGCCAGTGGCGAGACCGGGCGCAACACCTGGATGATCGGGTCTGCCGCCTTGGTAAAAGTCTTCGACAGGCCTAGGAAAAATCCAAGCGGCGTGCCGATGACCAGAGCGATGATATAACCCTGAGTCACCAGCCCCAGCGAGAGCGCGGTGAAAGCTAGAATGCCACGGTCGAGTTCCCCGCGTTTGGCGAAGGGCTGCACGATGTAGGCTTTGCTAGCTTTCCACGCAATCGTCGGGGTGGGGAGATCGGGGGAAATGCCAGTGCGCACGTTCTTGGTCACCATGTCGCCAAACTCATCCGCAACTCGCGTCGTGACCGTCTTGCCGGCGATCACCTGCCACAGGATCAGGAAGCAGGCGATCCCGATGAGGGGCAGCAACAGGCTGTCCAGCTTGAAGCGTTTGATGAAGTCCATGGTGAGTTAAAACAAGGTTAGTAAAGTGCTAGGTCACGCCTTGAGATTCTTGATCCCGAAGCTGTTCACATAGGCATTCAAGTCGCCTTTGGGGTCGAAGGTCACTCCGTCGAACAAGGTCTCGGGTTTC
This sequence comes from Chthoniobacterales bacterium, assembly GCA_039930045.1. Classification (NCBI taxonomy): domain Bacteria; kingdom Pseudomonadati; phylum Verrucomicrobiota; class Spartobacteria; order Chthoniobacterales; species Chthoniobacterales bacterium. The sequence goes on from JBDSQB010000016.1 coordinate 238,382, forward strand.
TCGTCCAGACCGCCGTGGGTGTAGCCGATTTCCTTCATTGCCTCCTCGTAAATATCGGTGCGCATGACCTGCTTCGAGAGCGCGGCGGCCTCCGACATGTCGGAGGTGAAACCCCAGCGGGTGAGCTGGGTCATCCACCAAGTGGCGTATTTCGGCTGCGGATAATTGCAGTTTCGGTCGCTGAAGATCATGTAGTTCGGATCGCGGAAGATGCGGCCGTCGCCCATGATGTATTTGCCTTGCAGACGACTCAGGATCGTCTCTGGCGGGCAGTTAATGTAGGTCGCGGCGCTGACGATCTTGGCTTGTTCTTCGCGGTTACTCATGACGTCGAGCCAGACGCTGGCCTCGTGGAGCGCTTTGAGAATGGCTTTGACCGTTTTCGGATTTTTTGCGGCAAATTCCTCGGTGAAGGCGCAGACTTTTTCCGGGTGATCCTTCCAGATCGCCTGAGAGTTGATCGCTGTGTAACCGATGTCCTCGGCGATGGAGCGGGCGTTCCAGGGTTCACCCACGCAGAAGCCGTCCATCTTGCCGACTTTCATGTTGGCCACCATCTGTGGAGGCGGTGTGGTGATGAGGGAAATATCGGCGTTGGCACCTGCGGCGTCACCGGGATTGATGCCACCCGCTGCGAGCCAGTAACGGAGCCACATGGCATGCGTGCCGGAAGGAAAAGTCATCGCAAAAGTCATGGGTGTGCCCGAGGCCTTGGCGGCATCGACGAGCGGCTTGAGCGCCTTGGGATCCTCGGCGACTTTGCCCTTGAGAGAGTTGGCGAGGGTGATGGACTGGCCGTTGCGATTGAGCAGCCAGGGAGCGATCATCGGTTTTTTGGGAGCGCCGCCGAGGCCGAGAGTCGAGGCGATGGGCATGCCGAGCAGCATGTGAGTCGCCTGGATGTCGCCATTGGAAAGCGAGTCGCGGATCGCAGCCCAGCTCGCGCCTTTGGCGACGGTGGAATTGATGCCGTATTTTTTGAAGAGGCCTTTTTCGTGGGCGATGACGATCGGCGAGCAATCGGTCAGCGCAATCATGCCGAATTTGATGTCGGTCATTTCCGGGGCGTCCTCTGCGGCATAGACGGAGCCGACAAAAGCCTTGGGCAAACCGGCGAGCAGCGCGGCGATGCCCGCAGTCTTGGCGGTGTTGGTTAGAAAAGAGCGGCGGGAGAGCGGCGTGCGCAGTGGAGTTAGGTTGTTATCGTGCATGTTAGGTTGGAGTTAGATGTTGGTTAGATTGGAGTTAGGTTTTGGTCAGGTGTTGGGCTTGCTGGTAGATGTCGGTGCGGAAAAATTCGTGCAGGCGATGCGCGGGAATGGCCGCCGGATCGGGAAACAAACCGTGCGCCTTCATCTGGCCGCAGACCCAGCGGCCGCGTTCGAGCGTGGGTTCATTGGCCAGCGGCCCGGAGAAAACGTGGAAGTCGGGCATTTTTTCCACGCGACCGTGGCCGAGATCGAAGAGCCCGCCCAAACTCGCCCGCACAGCCTGGATGGGGACGTTGAGATATTTGCGCTGGGCCAGACTCTCGGCCACACGCTCGCGATTTTCCGGCAACTGGCAGAACTGGCACGCCTCGATCAAGGCGGCGATGAGAGCCAGATGCTGTGGAGCCTTTTCCTCGGCAAAACTCTGGCGGACCAGCAATGCCTTCTCGGGGTGACCCGGAGCCAGCTCGCTGCTGCAGGCGACGATCCAACCCTGTTTTTTCATCACCGCCATCGAGTTCCAGGGTTCTCCGACGCAATAGCCGTCGATATGGCCCGCGTGCAGATTCGCCAGCATTTGCGGCGGCGGCACCACGACGATTCTCACATCCTGATCTGGCGTGATGCGGTTTTGCAGCAGCCAGGAACGCATCAGGAAATTATGCGAGGCAAAGTGGCTGGTGACGGCGAAGACGTAATCGCGTTCTTTTCGTTTTACCTCGTCCTGCAGCGAGAGGCCATTGCGCACGCCGCGCTTCCAGAGCGATTCGGAGAGCGTGATCGCATTGCCATGGAGGTTAAAAATAAAACCCGTCAGACACGGCGCGGCGATGGAACCCAGACCGCAACTAGCGGCGATCACCGAGCCCGCCGGGGCGTGGGCGGCGTCGAGTTCCTTATAAATGATCTTGTCGCGGATCGTCGCCCAGCCCGCCTCGCGATGGAGTCGGACGGCGATGCCATGTTTCGCAAACAAACCCAACTCCGCCGCCATGATGACGGGAGCAGCATCGACCAGCGGCACGAAGCCGAGTTGGAGCGCTATGGATGATTTGGTGGCAGGCACTGTGAATTTTTTGTTCATCCCCGACATAGCCGCCCGTGTGCCAGATTTAGCGATTGGATGCAGAAACAGATTGCAACTCACACATGCATACCATTAAAAAAATTCATAGATGGCCCAACTGATTGATAGTAAGCAACTTCGCGCCTTTGCAACGCTCGCCAAGACGGGAAGCTTCACGCAGACCGCGCGCCAATTAGGTGTGACTCAATCGGCGATAAGCCATGCGGTGAAGGGTTTGGAGGCCGATGTGGGGTGTCGTCTTTTAGACAGAGTGGGTAAAAGCGTGATCCTGAATCAGGCCGGTGAGCAGTTTCTAACTCGAGCCGAAAAGATCCTCAAAGAGATGTCGGAGGCTCGCACGGAACTTGGCAAGCTCGGCAAATGGGGCACGAGCCGGCTGCGCATCGGTGCCAGCACCACAGCCTGCCAGTATATTATTCCAGCAGTGCTGCGAGAGTTTAAAGAAAGTTTCCCACAGTGCTCGATTGCGATCCAAGTTGGCGACACACCGGAAAATATCGAGGCGCTGCGCTCGCATCAGATCGATCTGGCGGTGAACCTCGAACCGCGCCGCGACGACTTGCTGGAGTTCCGCGAATTGTTCACCGACGAACTGCAATTTCTCGTCAGCCCGCTCCATCCGTGGGCGGTGAGCGGACGGGCGGACCGGAGCGAGATCGCGGCGCAGAATTACATTGTTTACAGCAAGAAAAGTTACACCTTCGAGATCATTGAATGGTATTTCCGCGAGGAGGGCATCTCGCTGCACAGTTTGCTGGAACTCGGCAACATGGAGGCGATCAAGGAACTCGTGAAACTCGGCCTCGGCATCAGCGTGCTCGCGCCGTGGACCGCCGACAAGGAGCTCACCGAGCAATCACTCGTCGCCGTGCCGCTGGGCAAACGGAAACTCAAGAGACGCTGGGGCGTGCTGCATTGGCGCGAGCGTCGGCTGAGTCTGGCTGAGGAAACTTTCATCGGCCTCTGCGAAACGGTTTGCGCTGGATTGGGAGGTTAGAAAACCCATTGCTGCGGGGTGGAATCCGGGTAGTTATTTAGCAAGCACTCTCAGGGGCCAGCCCTATGGACCACTTCAGGTTTGATGACAAGCTGGAGCCCGGTTGCTTGACGTTTTATTCACTTTCAATCGGTCCGCAGCCCCATGAGCAACTCCCATTCACATTCGTCTGACGAGGAAAACGACTCCGGCAAGGGCGGACTTCCAGACGTTTCACCGGACTGTGTGGAGCAGGAGGCAGTGGACGAAATCGACAACATCGTGCCGAGCTACGGCTACCAGATGCTGCCGATGGTTTGCCTCGGCGGCTCGGCGGGCGGGATTCAGGCGTTGCGGGAGTTTTTCGAGGCGATGCCGGCGGAGAGCGGAATGGTTTTCGTCGTCATCCTGCACCTCTCGCCGGAGCACGAGAGTACGATCGCCGACATTCTCCAGCGCTCGACGAAGATGCGGGTCAAACAGGCAAACGATGGCGAAAAAGTCGAGGCCAACTCGGTTTACGTCATTCCGCCGGGCAAACATCTCACCGCGACCGACGGCCATTTGCGTCTAACTCCGCTAGAGCGCGTGCGCGGGAAACGTGTGGCGGTCGATCTGTTTTTCCGGTCGCTGGCCGACTCGCATGGGCCGCATTCCGCCGCCATCGTTCTCTCTGGGGCCGACGGCGACGGAGCGCTCGGCATCAAGCGGATCAAGGAACGCGGCGGGCTGACCATCGCCCAGGATCCGAACGAGGCGCAAACCTCCTCCATGCCGATCTCGGCCATCAACACGGGCATGATCGACTGGGTGCTGCCCGTGCAGGAAATGCCCCGGCGATTGGTGAATTATTTCGAGCTGGAAAAAAGGGTCATTGTTCCCTCCGAGGACGGACCGCAACCCGCCATTTCGCCAGCGCCCGAGCCCTCGGAGAGCGAGACCGCGCTGCGCGAGGTGCTGGCATTTTTGCGGACGCGGACCGGGCGCGACTTCAGCTATTACAAACGCGCCACCATTCTACGCGGCATCTCGCGCAGGATGCAGGTGAATGGAGTGGACGACCTCCCTGCGTATCTCGCCTTTCTGCGGATGCACACGGGCGAAGCCGGGGCGTTGTTGCAGGATTTGCTCATCTCGGTGACGAATTTTTTCCGCGACCGTGAGGCCTTTGAGGCGCTGGAGGCGCGCATCCCGGAGCTGTTCAAAAACAAGGGACCGTCGGACAGTGTGCGTGTCTGGGTCGCCGCCTGCGCCACGGGTGAGGAGGCGTATTCCGTCGTTATGCTGCTCACGGAATATGCCAGCACACTGGCCACGCCGCCCTCGCTCCAGGTCTTCGCCACGGACCTCCATGACGAAGTCGTGCAGATCGGGCGCAATGGCATCTATCCCATGGCCATTGAGGAGGACGTCTCGGAGGAACGCCTGCGCCGGTTTTTCATCAAGGTCCACGACGGCTACCGCGTTCGCCGCGAAATTCGGGAGGCGGTGCTTTTCGCCTCGCACGATCTGCTGAAGGATTCACCGTTTTCCCGGCTCGACATGGTGACGTGCCGCAACCTCCTGATTTACCTCAATCGCGAGGCGCAGGCGCGGGCGCTGGATATTTTCCATTTCGCGCTGCGGCTGGAGGGACTGCTATTTCTCGGCTCGTCGGAGTCGGTCGAGGACGGCTCGCTGCTCTTCCGGATTCTGGACAAGAAATTTCGCATCTACGCGCATCAATCCGTCGCCCGGAGCAATCTCCCCATGCCGATGGGTTCCGGCGTGGTGTCGCGCTCCTATCAAGTGCATCCGGGCTCGCACAGCCTCATCGTCGCGGGCCGGCAGTTCAATCCTACTCAGGTGCCTCTGCCGCTGCCCGGCGTCATTGAGGACCGGGAAAATCGTCCGACTTGGAGCGCAATCCACTTTCATTTGATCGAGCGGCTCGCGCCGCCCTCCATCTTGGTAAATGCCGATTACGAGATCTTTCACATGTCGGAATCAGCCGGCCGTTTCCTCCAGCACACCGGCGGCGAACCGACCAAGAATCTATTGCAACTCGTCCACCCGACGCTGCGAATCGAGTTGCGGGCGACTCTCTTTCGCGCGGCGCAAAGCGGCGAGGAGGCCGAGGCCGTGCGGGTGCCATTCGACCAAAACGGCAAGCCCCATCGTGCGAACATCCGCGTCTCGCCCGTCGGCGACGTGGCCCCGGGTTATCTGCTCGTCGTCTTCGCCGTCGAGGAGGTCTCCACGGAGGAACGCAGGGAACCGTCGGTGAAAACCAACGATTCGGTCCTGCAAAATCTCGAAAAAGAGCTGACGCACGTGAAGGCCAACCTGCGCGACACCATCGAGCAATACGAGGCGGGCACGGAGGAATTGAAGGCGAGCAACGAGGAATTGCAGGCGATGAACGAGGAACTCCGCTCGGCCACGGAGGAGCTCGAGACGAGTCGCGAGGAACTGCAATCGGTAAACGAGGAACTGACTACGGTGAACCTCGAAATGAAGGGCAATGTCGATGAACTCGGCCAGGCCAACAGCGACTTGCACAATTTGATGGCCTCGACCGACATCGCCACCATTTTCCTGGATCGCGAGCTGCGGATCATGCGTTTCACGCCGCCGGCGGTCGGGCTGTTTCATTTGATTTCGAGTGACATCGGACGACCCCTGGCCGACTTGAAGCACCGACTGGAATACCCCAGTCTCATTCCCGATGCTGCGAGCGTGCTGAAGACGCTGGCTGTGGTCCGTCGCGAGGTTTCCAGCGGGTCCGAATGGTATCTGGTCCGAATGCTGCCTTACCGCACGATTGAGGATCACATCAATGGCGTCGTCCTCACTTTTGTGGACATCACGGAGTCGCGCCAGGCGCATCTGGCATTGCGTGATTCCGAGGAGCGGATGCGTTTCGCGCTGGAGGCGGCGAACATCTACGGATGGGAAATGGACCCGGCGACTGGCCAGGTGCGTTACGTCGGCAACCGCACGCGAGTGCTTGGCTTCACCCTGCCGGAGACTCGCCCGGAGATTATCGACATCATTCACCCGGAGGATCGCGCGCGGGTGGAGGACGCATTCGAGAAGGCGCTCGCGGAGAATGGCCGGTTCGACTCGGAGTTCCGCTTCGTGCATCCAGACACGGGGGAAATCGTTTGGCAAAGCTCCCATGGCGTCTTCTTGGAGCGAAACGGCCAGGGTCGTTTCGTGGGCATCACGCATAACATCACCGAACGCAAACGCAGCGAGGCGACGCGGATGAATTTCCGCCAGATCTTCGAGAGCGCACCGGGCAAATACGTCGTGATCGAGCCCGACACCTGCAAGATCATGGCCGTGAGCGACGCCTATTTGCAGGCAACCGGGACGACCCGCGACACGTTGATGAACCGCAGCATCTTCGAGATTTTTTCCGAGGATTCGCAGGAGCAAACGCAGACCAGCGAGAACATGCGGGCCTCCTTCGAGCGGGTGCGAAAGGAGAAACGCGCCGACCCCATGGCGGTCCAGTATTACCCGCTGACCAACCCCGACGGACAACTCGAGGAGCGTTGGTGGAGCCCGGTCAACGCGCCCATTTTTGGAGAAGGCGGCGAGCTAGCCTACATCATTCACCGCGTCGAGGACGTCACGCCGTTCATCCAGCGCAAACGCGGCGAGGGCCGGGAGGACGAGGCGTTTTCCGAGCTGGAGGATCGCACCAAACTCATCGAGGCCGACATCATTCTGCGCGGCCAGGAGTTGCAGCAAGCCAACGAGCAACTCCTCGACACCCGCGCCCGGCTTGAGGCCACGCTCTCCGCCGCCGAGATCGCCACCTGGACTTGGGACATTCCCAACGACCGGCTCATCGCTGATAAGAATGCCACCCGCCTCTTCGCCGTCACGCCCGAGGAGGCCGCCGGTGGTCCGCTCTCAGCTTACCTCCGCAGCGTGCATGAGGACGATCGTCCGCCGCTGGAGGCCGCCCTGGCCGAGGCGATGAAGAACGGGGATTTTGAAGCCGAATACCGCGTCTATGACCAGGACAGCGCACTCCGCTGGGTCGTGGCGCGGGGTGTCATCGAGTTTGATTCCGATGGAAAACCGATCCGCTTCCCTGGCGTGCTCATCGACATCACCGAGCGCAAACAAGCCGAAACCCTGCTCCTCGAACAGAAGAACATCCTCGAACTCATCATCAGCGGCCATCCCCTGGCCGAGTGCCTCACCGAACTCACCGCCTCTGTCGTCCGCCTCCAGCCCCACGCGCGGGGCGTGATCCTCGTGGCCGACGAGGCGCGCACGAGATTTCCCCACGCTTATTCAGCTGACCTTGATCCCACGTTTGGCGAAGGCTTGAGCGACGCTCCGATCAGCGAACTCGTCACCGGCACCACCGCCGAAGGGGTTTACCTCTACAACCCGGTGACTTGCATCGATATTGCGAACGAGGAGAAATGGTCCCAGTCCTGGCGCGATCTTTGCCTTGCCCATGGTATTCGCGCCTGCCACTCCGAGCCCGTCATTGGCGGCGACGGACAGCCCATCGCGTCGTTCTTGCTCTGCTTCGACGAGGCGCGCCCACCGAGCGAATGGGAGCTGCGCATCGCTAGTTTTGGAGCCTACGTGGCCAGCATTATTCTGGAGCGCGACCGCGCCGCCAACGCTCTCAGCGAGAGCGAGGAACATCTCCGGCTGATCGTCGAAAACGCCCGCGAATATGCCATTTTCTCAATGGACTTGGATCGGCGTGTCACCAGTTGGAACTCGGGTGCGGAGCGCCTCCTGGGCTTTACGTGCGACGAAATCATCGGTCAGCCCGCAGACATCATCTTCACTCCGGAGGATCGCGCGAACAACATCCCGCAGACCGAGGCCTCGGTGGCGCTGCGCGATGGCCGCTCGATGGATGAACGCTGGCACATTCGCAAAAATCTGGAGCGTTTCTGGGGCAGCGGCGTGATGATGGCCATGCAGGACGGGGCCGGGAAAAAGGTCGGGCTGGTGAAAATCTTCCGAGATATGACTGAGGCTCGTCTCGCCGATCAGGCCCGCCGCCAGGCCGAGGAACGCTTCCGGGTCTTCGTCGAATCCGTCCAGGATTACGCCATTTTTCTACTCGATGCCGAGGGAAACATCACGAGTTGGAATCAGGGTGCGGCCCGCATCACCGGCTACAATGAGGAGGAAGTCCTCGGCCAGCATTTCTCCCTTTTTGAGGTGCCCGAGGACAACGTCCGCCGCAACCTGGCCGAGCTGGAAATGGTGAACGCCCGCCGTCTGGGCCGCTCCGAGAACGAAAGCTGGCGCATGCGCAAAAATGGCGAGCACTACTGGGTCAATGAAATCATGATCCCGCTGCAGGAGGGCTTTGCCAAGATCAGCCGCGACCTCACCGAGCGGAAAATGTTTGAGGACGAGCTCACCAAGCTCCTCGCCGCCGAGCAGACCGCCCGCGCCGAGGCCGAGGCCGCCGGCCATGCCAAGGATAACTTCCTCGCGGTGCTTTCCCATGAATTGCGCACCCCGCTCACGCCTGTGCTGATGGCCGTTTACAGTCTGGCCAAGATGCCCGAGATGGGCGCTTTGCCCGAGTATGTTGGCGAATCTTTCGCGATGATCCAGCGCAACATTCTCCTCGAAGCCCGGCTGATCGACGATCTGCTCGACCTCACCCGCATCGTCCACGGCAAGATGGAACTCGAGCGCGACCCGGTCGATCTGCACCAGATCGTGCGCCATGCCGTGGAGATTTCGCAGGGTGACCTTCAAGCCAAAGAGCAAAAGCTCGAGGTCCGGCTCGAAGCCGAATCGCCACAGGTCAGCGGCGACAAATCGCGCCTCCAACAGGTCTTCTGGAACCTCCTGAAAAACGCCTCCAAGTTCACCCCCGAGCAGGGCGCCATCACCATCCGCAGCTGGAACGAGCCGGGATCCATCGTGGTCTCCGTCACCGACACCGGCATCGGCATTGCCCCCGAATCGCTCACGCAAATCTTCGAGGCCTTTACCCAGGCCAACGAAACCATCAAGCGCCGGTTCGGCGGCCTCGGCCTCGGTCTGGCCATCGCCAACGCCACTGTCACCGGCCTTGGCGGCACGCTCGATGCCCAGAGCGAAGGCGAGAAAAAAGGCGCGACCTTCGTGGTGCGACTCCCCATTTTATCAGCGAAATCGGAAGGTTGAAAACACCGCAACTCCCTGATATTTCACCCCCATGACCTCACCCGGCGTCACGCGTCCCCTCTGCATCTGTCTCGTAGAAAACCACCCCGACACCCTGCGTTTCCTGAAGCTGTATCTGGAGCAAAACGGCCATCAGGTTCACACCGCCGTCACTCTCGAACAAGCCCTGCGGCTGCTTGCCGAGTTGGATTGCGATGTGCTCCTGTCCGACATTGGCCTGCCCGACGGCGATGGCTGGGAACTCATGCGCCAGGTGTCCAAGCCGATCTACGGCATTGCGATGAGCGGTTTCGGAATGAATGCCGACCGCGAAAAAAGCCGTGCTGCCGGGTATCGTCATCACCTGCTGAAACCCTTTATGCCCGAGGAGTTGGATACGCTCCTCGCCGAAGCGATTCAAGAGCGGGGCTAAAGCATCATTTTCCGCGAAAGGGCGCGGGCTTGGAAGTGTGGCCGGTGATGGCACTTGAGGACAAGTGCCCTCCAAGGGGTGCTGGAGGGCATCGGTCCTCAGATGCTGGTTCCTCTCAATTCGGGAGTCGGAAATGGGTTTACTGTCGGGAGAAACCGCATTTCCGACCACAGGAATGGGGTTATTTTCCAGAAGACCTGCATTCCCGATCCCGGGAATGGGCTTATTTTCCAGAGGGTGGCCCTTTCGGGAGCCGGGAATGGACTTATTTTCCAGAGGGTAGCCCATTTCCGATCCCGACATGGAGGTATTGGCGAGAGGGTAGCCATTTCGGGATGGGTTTGGACAGAATTGGATAGAAATCTGTCCGAACCCTGCACTTTTTCCCGTAGAGCCCTCAAAGGGGACTTTCAGTGCTCTCAGCGGATATCCCGATTAGTCTTGTAAAAGCTGGAGCGTAAATGCCAAGGGGAGCGCACGCGACTCGCGTGCGGATGGGGGCGACTCGCCCCCATTGTCTGATTCCCTTTCGCGGTGCCGCATTGCTGCTGGAACGCAGTTTCGGCGAGTCGCCGAAACCCACACGCGAGTCGCGTGTGCTCCCCAGAAAGTCGTCCGCGCACCCCCCTCTTAGAGGGCGTCTAAAAAGTCTCGAAAACAGGTAGGGACATGTGGCCTCGCATGTCCTTGGACCGCATGGAGCAGACGAGCGGGGCCGCTCGTCCTACCATCCAACAGAAGCCAAAGGGACTTGAGTCATTGCCCAATTTCCCAAACCGTTTTCCCGCCGACAATGGTGCGGACGGCGCGACCAGTCAGTTCGTGGCCGTGAAATGGGGTGTTGCGGCTGCGGCTGGCGGAAGCGTCCTTGTTCACCGTCCAGGCGAGTGAGGGATCGATCAGCGTAATGTCGGCCACGGCTCCGACAGCCAGCGTTCCCCGGTCGAGCCCCAGCAAACGCGCCGGTTCCAAGGTGAGCAGCGCGATGAGGCGCGGCAGGTCGATGGCGCGATTTTTCCTCACCAAGATGTCGTGAAAAAGGCCAAACTCCGTTTCCAGCCCGAGGATGCCGAAGGGAGCTTGGTCGAACTCCACTTCCTTCTCGTAGTTGCAATGCGGCGCGTGATCGCTGGCCAAAACGGTGATCGTGCCGTCCGCGATGCCGCCGATGAGCAGGTCGATGTCGCGCTGGGTGCGGAGCGGGGGATTCATTTTGAAATTGGTGTCGAACCCGCGAATCGAGTCATCGGTGAGCGCGATGTGATGCGGGCAGACCTCACCGGAAAGGGGAATCCCGCGACTCCGGGCTTCGCGCAAAATCCGCACACTGCCGCCGCTGCTCAGGTGCTGGCAATGAATGGGCGTCTCGCACAACTCGGCGAGCATGGCGTTGCGCTGGACGATGATTTCCTCGCCAATCGCCGGCCAGCCGGGCAGGCCCAGTTCGGTGCTCACGCGGCCCTCGTGCATCACGCCCTTGCCTACCAGGTTGGTGTCCTGGCAATGATCCATCACGACGAGGCCAAACATGCGGGCGTATTCGAGGGCGCGCCGCATCAGCTCGTGGTTTTGAATGCAGCGCCCGTCGTCGGTCAGGGCAACGATGCCGGCCTTGAACATGGAACCAATGGGTGCCAGCTCCTCGCCGGCGATGCCCTTGGTGATCGCGCCGGTGACGAAAACATTGATCACACCCTCGGCAGCGGCCTTTTCCTTGATCCAGGAAACGACGCTCGGCGAATCGACCGTGGGCGACGTATTCGGCATGCAAACGACCGAGGTAAATCCCCCGGCGGCGGCGGCGCGCGTGCCGGAGGCGATGGTTTCCTTGGCCGATTGACCCGGCTCGCGCAGGTGGACATGCAGGTCGATGAGGCCGGGCGCGATGACCAAATTCGTGCAGTCGATCACCTCGGCCGCGAGCACACTGGAACTCGAATCAGAAATTTTTCCGTCGATGACGAGCAGGTCGCCAATGGCATCACGATGGCTGGCCGGGTCGATGATGCGGCCGTTTTTGAGAAGAATGGAACTCATGTTAGAAAAATGTGGCAACGTCTCCGGGAGCGCACGCGTCTCGCGTGTTCTTTGAGGTGTTTGCTTTGCGCTTCCGCGCAAACCCTACGGGCTGCCTGCGGCAGGCTATCTCGCCCCGCTCGGTTCGCCTCAAAGCCGAGTTAGAGAGAGGACCATTTACGTCAAAGCCCTTTCGCGAGACGCAAAAGGGAACACGCGAGACGCGTGCGCTCCCGGAAGAGCGGCTTGCGCCGGAGACTTCTGGCGTGCTGATGGCGAGAAGTTTCTGGAAATGAGCGGTGCGCTCTTGGGTGAGTTGCGTCTGCGTGTTAGAATAAATGAGAGAGGCCAGACTGCCGCCTCGGGCCTCATCATCGGCGGCGTAATCGGCTTCCGCATCGCGAAAAACGACCCACGCGCGCTGGGCGGTCTTCAGTTTTTCCCTAGCCTCTGCGTCGCATTGGGTGAGCAGTTTCTGATAAACTTTATTGAGGCGCGTATCGGCTTTTTCAAAGTTCCGCTGCGCCACCAAGTTCATCTCCCTCTGACTTTGGGAGAAAGCGCTCGCGACCGTGACGACGACTAACACAAGAATGAGCAGGAGGCGGTTCATTTGGGAATTTCAGGCTTATGCAGGGCCTCGCGCAGGAGATCGATCTGGATCTGCTGGATCTCCAGCAGGCGCTGCGATTGTTGCTTGAGTAGATGATCGACTTTTTCGTGGAGGTGGCGGATTTCCAGCTCGGCCTTGAGGTTGATTTTGTAGTCGTGCTCGGCGCGAATGCGATCCTTCGCCTCCTGCCGGTTCTGGCTCATCATGATGACTGGTGCCTGGAGCGACGCGAGTGCGCTGAGGAGCAGATTGAGCAGGATAAACGGATAAGGATCGGGCGGCCGCCGGCTCAGAATCAACGTGTTGATGATGATCCAAATAGCCAGAAAACCGCCGAAGGCCAGGATGAAGGTCCAGCTTCCGCCAAACGACGCGATCTTGTCGGCCAGCTTTTCGCCGAAGGTGAATTGTTCATCAAAGGAATCGTTGATGTTCTCATTGAGAATCTCGTGTTCCCGCAGACTCCGCACCACGTCTTCCTCAAGCGCGGTGATCTCGCCCATGTCGTCCTTTAGCGCCTGGCTGATGTAGTCGGAGCGATACTTGTTTAACTCGTCGTTCGAGATCAGGCTTTCCTCACTGAGCTCTGGGTGGGCACTAACAATCAAGCTGGCCACTCCGGGTCGAATGGCGGACAACGGCACCAGCTCGTCCATGGGAAGTGTGCGCTGGCTGATCGCGCAAATGCCGGTGTCGTGCTGGATCATTTTACGCGGTGAGTTTGCCGCTGCCGGCGCAGAGGTAGAGGACGGCCATGCGCACGGCGAGGCCATTGGTGACTTGGTCTAATATGACGCTGCGGCTGCTGTCGGCGAGGTCGCTGTCGATCTCGACGCCACGATTAATCGGCCCCGGATGCATGATGAGACATTCCGGTTTCAGTCGTTCGGCGCGAGCTTTGGTGAGACCAAAAAGCGAGGTGTATTCGCCGAGGCTGGGGAAGTATTCCTTGCGCTGCCGCTCATGCTGGATGCGGAGAAGATTGACCACATCGACTTCGGGCAGAATGGAATCCAAGTCGTGTGTGACCGAGCAGCCGAGTTCCTCGAAGACCTTCGGGACTAACGTCGTCGGCCCAACCAGGGTGACTTTCGCACCGAGCTTGAGCAGCGTGTGAATGTTAGAACGCGCCACGCGACTGAAGAGAATATCGCCGATGATCGCCACGTGCAGTCCTTTGATGCGCCCAAGTTTTTCCTGAATGGTGAAGGTATCTAACAAAGCCTGAGTCGGATGCTCATGCGCGCCGTCGCCGCCATTGATGATGCTGGCTGAAAGACGCTCCGCAAGGAACTGCGCCGCGCCCGCCGAGCTGTGCCGTAGGACGATAATGTCGGCCTGCAACGCTTGCAGATTCAGCGCCGTATCCTTGAGCGTTTCGCCCTTGGTTAGACTGGAACTCGACGCAGAAATATTAATCACGTCCGCACTCAGGCGAAACGCGGCTAACTCGAATGAAGTGCGAGTTCTCGTGCTGGGCTCGACGAAGAAATTGATCATCGTCTTTCCCCGAAGCGCCGGGACTTTTTTAATCTCACGAGTGCCCACAGTTTTGAAGGCAGCAGCGGTGTCTAACACGAGTCGGATTTCATCCGCGGAAAGCTCCTGAATGCCGACGAGATCTTTACGAGTCCAGGTTGTGGAAGAAGGTGCGGTTGCCATGGGAGTTAGCTTTTTCTCAGCCAGACGGAATCGCCTTCTGGATCGACGTTGGTGAGGCGGACCATGACGCGCTCGTTGCGCGAGGAGGGGACATTTTTCCCGACGTAATCCGGCCGAATCGGCAACTCGCGGTGCCCTCGATCCAGCAACGATGCGAGTTGAATGCGGGCGGGGCGTCCGAAGCTGGAAATCGTGTCTAGCGCAGCGCGGCAGGTACGTCCGGTGAAGAGCACGTCGTCGATCAGGATGATCGTGCGATCCGTGAGATTGAGCGGGAGAATCGTCTGCTGCGGGGAGGGGAGTTTGCCGCGCAAATGATAGTCGTCGCGATGCATCGTGACATCGACGACTCCTGTTTCGACTGGCTGGCCCTCGAAGCTGGTGATGTGTGCCGCGAGGCGGCGGGCGAGTTCCACTCCTCTCAGCGGGATGCCGGCGAGAACGATCTGACTGAGATCGGGATTTTGTTCGACGATTTCGTGGGCGATGCGCTTGATCGCCCGTTCGATGGCTGGGGCATCCATGAGCAGGACGCCGTTTTCTGGTGATGTCATTTGAAGTTCCTTTCGCGGTCTCACAGGGCCGGATTAAAGGATGGGGTTGGGTGAGTTTAAGGGGAAACGTTTTGTTTTTTGCGATTCTCGCGCCAGGTGGAGCGGTGTTTCACGATCCATTCGAGGAGAGCTTTTTCGAAACCGATATCGTGGCCGGATTTCTCGCTTTCGATCCATTTGTGACGGAGAATTTCTTCCCGTTCTGCCAAAAACTCCCGATACAGCACGGAATTTTTGACCAAGTCAGACGAGTCGTCTTTTTGAGGGTCCATTGGAGGGGGATTTTGTGGAAATCGATCAGGAATGCAACTCAAAATTTTAATTCAAACTCGGATCGTTCGGCATTTCGGCGAGCAGCTTCAAGTTGGGATGTATTCGCGACACGAGTTTTTTCCAAGTCGCATGGTCGGCGTAAAGCAGGTCGCAATGCGCCTGGTTTGGGTCCTGAATCAGCCAGGTGTTTTCCTCGATTTCCCGTTCGAGTTGACCCGCCTCCCAGCCGGAATATCCGATCAGCGCCATCGTGCGCGAAGGGTCGGTGACGAGATCGTCCTCCTCGTCTGCGGTGGTTTTTATAGAGTGATGAACCGTCAGTTTTCGCAGCAGCGGGTCCCAGTCAAACATCGCCAGAAGCACACTGTTGGTCGCGACCGGACCGCCGAGATGCAGCTTCGCCTCGGCGAAAATCGGTGAGATTCCCAACGCGCCGAGTTCCTCGAAAGTCTGCGAGATCGGGCGGTTAATGATAAAGCCAAAGGCCCCGGTGAGCGCATCGTGTTTCGCCAGATAAACGATGCTGTGGCGGAAGTTGGGATCACGCAGATTCGGGTGGGCCAGCAGGAGTTTTCCAGTGAGATTGAAGAACTCGGGAATCACATCGGCAAATTAGAACAGTCGAATCGACATGCAACTGGAGCGCGTCGTTTCTTTTTGCTGAAAATTCGGCCGGGCCTGTTATTTTTCGCGTTCATGCCCAGCCAACTTTTGCGTATCGCCGACCGGGAATTTTCCTCGCGCCTCTTTCTCGGGACCGGGAAATTTTCCAGCAACGAATCGATGCGCGATGCGCTGGAATCGAGTGGAACTCAAATCGTGACCGTCGCCCTGCGCCGCGTCGATCTCACCGGGAAGAGCGATCCTTTTGCCAACATTCTCGACTTCATCGACCCGAAAAAATATCTTCTGCTGCCGAACACGAGCGGCGCGATGAATGCCACGGAAGCCGTCCGGCTCGCGCGTTTGGCCGTCGCGGCGGGCCTGCCGAAATGGGTGAAACTCGAGATCCATCCCGATCCGCGCTGGTTGCTGCCGGACCCGATTGAAACTTTTCTGGCCACGGAAATCCTTGTGCGCGAGGGCTTTGTCGTCATGCCTTACATCAACGCCGACCCGGTGCTGGCCCGTCGTTTGCAGGATGTCGGCGCCGCGACGGTGATGCCGCTGGGCGCGCCGATTGGAAGTCATCGCGGGATTCGAACCCGCGACCAGATTGAGATCATTATCGAGCAAGCCACCGTGCCGGTCATCGTCGATGCAGGAATCGGCGCACCCAGCCAGGCTGCCGAGGCCATGGAAATGGGAGCGGACGCCGTGTTGATTAATACCGCCATCGCCGTTTCCAGCGATCCAGTGCAAATGGCGCGCGCCTTTGCCACCGCCGTGGAAGCGGGCCGGGTGGCATACGAGTTAGGTTTGATTGGGCCGCAATCGACTGCGAGTCCGACCAGTCCGCTGACCGGATTTTTGGGAAATTTATGAGTCTGCTGGAGGTGAAAAATCTTCGGGTCTGGTTTGAAAAACCGGCCGGCCTCTTCACTGGCAAACCGGAGCCGGTGAAAGCAGTCACAGACGTTAGTTTCTCCATCGAACGTGGCACGACCGTTGGCCTCGTCGGCGAAAGCGGCAGCGGCAAAACCACTATTGGCAAGGCTCTGCTCAAACTCGAAAAAGCCACCTCCGGCGAAGTCCTTTTCGAGGGAAAAAGCATTCTCCCTCTCACAGAGGCCGAGTTCCGTCCGTATCGCCGCCGGATGCAGATGATTTTTCAAGACCCCTACGGCTCGCTCAACCCGCGACTGACCATCGAGCAAATCGTCAGCGAACCCTTGGAAATTCACTTCCCGGAAATGAACCGCAACCAGCGCCGGGATCGTATCGCCGAGCTGCTCAATCTAGTGGAACTCAACCCCGATTTTTCCAGCCGTTACCCGCACGAATTCAGCGGCGGCCAGCGCCAGCGCATCGGCATCGCGCGAGCGCTGGCGGTGAAGCCGGATTTCATTGTCTGCGACGAGGCTGTGAGTGCGCTCGACGTTTCCGTGCAGGCGCAGGTTGTCAATTTGCTCCAGGATTTGCAGGAACAACTCGGGCTGACCTACCTCTTCATCGCGCACGACCTCGCGGTGGTCGAGCACATCAGCGACCAAGTCCTCGTGATGTATCGCGGTGAAATCGTCGAATCGGCCACGGCCACGGAGATTTACCAAAACCCACAACACGCCTATACCCGCCGCCTGCTCGAAGCCGTTCCCACGATTTAATGCATCCGCTGCTCAAAAAACTCCTCGGCCTGAACTGGCTGCTTTTCGGACTCATGCTCGCCCTGTGCATCTTCGGCGTCTTCGCCGTTTACAGCGCGACCTGGATGCGAACCGACAGAAATCTCGCCAACATCTGGACCAAACAAACGACTTGGATGCTGATCAGCCTGGCGGTTTATTTCGTGCTCGCGCTCGTCGATTATCGCTGGCTGAAATGGGGCGCTCTACCCATTTATGTGGTTGGCATTCTCTCGCTCGTGGCGGTGATTCTTTTCGGGGTGACGAGGTATAACGCGAAAAGCTGGCTGGATCTGAAAGTAATGATGTTTCAGCCCTCGCAACTGGCCCTGATGGCTTCCATTATGGTCATTGCGCTCGTCCTGAGTCAGTTGCAGAAACTCCACCCGCTCCTGCGCATCCTCATTACCGGAGCCATCGTCGGCGCACCGTGGCTGATGATTCTCAAGCAGCCCGACCTCGGTTCGTGCATTGTCTGGGTGCCCGTCGTCATGGCGATGTTCTTCATCGGCGGCATCCCGAAACGCTACCTGCTCACCATGCTGCTCATCGGTGCGGCGCTCATTCCCGTGGCGATTACATTCGTCTTAAAGCCGTATCAGGTCCGGCGGCTCACCACGTTTCTCCACCCCGAACAGGATAAAAGAGGCGAGGGCTGGACGATTAACCAATCGCTCATCGCCATCGGTTCCGGTGGCTTCGAAGGCAAGGGTTTCAAGGCTCCCAATACGCAAAATGAACTCGGCTTTCTCCCGGAGACCATCGTCCACAACGACTTTATTTTCGCAGTCATCGGCGAACAGCACGGCTTCCTGGGCGGCGCTGCTTTGGTCACGGTGTTTGGCGCACTGCTCGTCACCGGTCTCTATATGACCTCCCAAGCTTCCGACCCGTTTGGCCTCCTCATGGGCACGGGAATTATGACGCTCATTTTCACGCATACCTTCATGAATATCGGCATGACGATTTCCGTAACGCCGATCACCGGATTGCCGCTGCCGTTCATCAGTTACGGCGGCTCGTTCGTGCTCATCATCATGGCCGGGCTCGGCATTTTGCAAAGCATCTGGATTCATCGCGAGCCGACCGAAAAACGCCGCAGCTTGCGCTAAAAATTCGGTTGAAAAAAGAGCCACCTTTTGCTTGCCAGCGCGGGATTGGATTGTTCTACTCCTCGCGTGGAAGAATTCTTGGAATTTGTCATCAAAGGCCTGGTGGATTTCCCGGATGAAATCGTCATCGTCAAACACGAGGCCGATCAGCGCGTCCTCTTCAACATCCAAGTGAATCCCGAGGACGTTGGCAAAATCATCGGCAAACACGGGCAAACCATCGGTGCCATTCGCGCAGTGCTTTCCGCCGGGGCAGCGCGCCACGGATTGAAAGTCGCGGTCGAACTCATCTAATAGAAGGCCGTCATGTCCGAGGCCGAGCAATTCTGGAAATCCCGGGCGCGGCGGGTGGCGTGGAAGCAAAATATCGCGAGCTGGCTCACGGTTTTCCTGCCAGTTTTTCTCGGGGCCGCCATCGTCGGCAGTTGCGCGATCCTCATCCTTCGCCGTCAGGAGCAACCGCTCGTTCCGGTGATTTGGATCACGCTCGCCGTGCTGCTGACCGGCGCGCTGATTGGACTCAAACTCCAATGGAAAAAATTTTGGTCCGCAGTCGATGGCATGGTGCGGCTGGAGATTTCCATGCGCCTGCACAATGGCCTCACCGCCGCGCGCGCGGGCATTTCCGCATGGCCGCAACCTCGGGAAAATCTCACAGACGCCCTCGACTGGCGCTGGCGAAAAGTCACGTGGCCGATTCTTGCCGGCATCGCGCTCTGGCTCGCCGCGAATCTCGTTCCCGTGCCGGGTCTGACTCGAACCGTCGCCCGTCCACAGGAACAGCCGCCCGCCTGGGCCGAGGTGCAAACCACGATTGATGCGCTCAAGAAAGAGGACGTCGTCGAACCCGCCAGCCTCGAAAACGTGCAGGATCAGCTCGACACTTTGCGCGGTCAGGACGCGAAGGAATGGTACGACCACGCCAGTCTCGAAGCGGGCGACAACCTGCGTGCCGAGACGGATCAGGCGATTCGCGACCTTCAAAAAAGCCTCCAAGTTTCCGCCGACACCGCCGCCAAACTGATGCAGGCCGGTGACACTCCGCTGACCGACAACGACTTGAAAGCGATGAACCAAGCTCTGGCTGGAGCCTTGCAAAATTTGGAAAATGGCAAGCTCGCGATCAACAAGGACTTGCTGAAGAAGCTCCAAAAGATGGACCCCAAATCGCTGAAATCGCTCAGTCCAGAGCAGCTCGCCCAGCTTCAGCAACAACTCCAAAAAGGCGCGGGTGCCTGCCAGTCCTGCCTCGCCCCCGGTCAGGGCGGGAAGAAAGCGGACTCCGTTTTCGCTGGCATGGAGAAACCCGGACAATCTGGCGGCCCGGGCGGCGGGGGTGGTCCCGCTCCACTGACTTCAAAAGCGGACACGGTCAATTTGCACACCAAGGAAACCGACACGATCAGCAACGACGACCTCACCCGCGCCCTGCCCGGCGACGTGGTTGGGTTGAGTAGCGGCGAGCATCAGGTGGATAAAAACCAGACTGCGCCCGTCACCACAGCAGGCCCCATTTCCAGTAATGGCGAAGGCGGGCAGGCCGTCTGGAAAGACAATCTCACTCCCGCCGAGCGCGCCACGCTGGGCCGCTATTTCAAATAAGCTCACTTTCATGAACCACGTCACCGAATCCGAAATCACCCCGGCCTCCGCGCATTTGCAGCGACTTCGAGCCGCGTTGCAAACCGTCCTTTTCGGACAGGAAACGCTCATCGACCTCGTCATCATCGGACTGCTTTCCCGTGGGCATTTGCTGCTTGAAGGCCTTCCCGGCTTGGGCAAAACGGAACTCGTCAAAGGCCTCGCCAGCACGCTCTCGCTCGTGGCCAAGCGCGTGCAATTCACCCCCGACCTGCTTCCCGGCGACATCACAGGCAATCCCATTTTGCAGGAAATCGATGGTCAGCGACGCTTCGTTTTTCAGCCGGGGCCGCTCTTTGCCAATCTGGTTTTGGCCGACGAAATCAATCGCGCCTCGCCGAAAACGCAGTCCGCGCTGCTGGAGGCGATGCAGGAACGGCGGGTCACCGTTCTCGGCGAGACGCATGAATTGCCCGATCCATTTTTCGTTTTGGCGACCCAGAATCCGATCGAACTCGAGGGCACGTATCCGCTGCCCGAGGCGCAGTTGGATCGTTTTCTCTTCAAGCTCGAAGTCCGCCGCACAAGCGTGGAAGTGATCGAGCGCATCGTAAAAAACCGCGAGATCGGAATGGAACTCGCCTTGCAGCCAGTGCTGAGCCACGAGGAATTGCAGGCCGTCACCGCCATCGCGCGCCGGATTTTTCTGCCCGATGTCGTGGCGAATTACATCGCACGACTGGTCGAGGCGACACATCTCGCCGCCGGGGTGAAATACGGTGCCAGTCCGCGCGCCGCGCTGGCTTTGGCTGCCTCCGCGAGGTCGCGCGCTCTGCTGGAGAAACGCCTCAACGCGAGCTTCGAGGACGTGCAGGCCGTGGCGGGTCCAGTGCTGCAACATCGGCTCGTGCTCGACTACAGCGCGAAGCTCGACGGCACGACTTCGAGTCAAATCGTGGCGCAATTGCTGGAGTCCGTGCCGGCGCAAAACAAAGCCGTCGCCGACATTCTGCAAGCCGCCAAAGTATGAGATTCTGGTGGCTCCTTTTTCTCTGCGCCGCCTCCGCCTGGGCTGGATCAACGCAGACGATTCCGACGCAGGATCGAAGCGGCATTCAGATCAAAGTCGGCCAGCTTTTCGATGAGCAGCCGCGCTCGGGTTACGCTCCGCTGAAGATCACGATCACCAACGACACGCCGTCCACGCACTCGTGGGATTTTACCTTTCAGAGCCCCGGAAACAGCTACGGCGCGAGGGGAAACACGGTCACGCTCCAGCAATCTTTTTCCGTCCCCGGCAATGGCGAGCGCGTCTTCGAAGTGCTCGTCCCGCTGGCAATCATCGGGCCGTCGCAATATGTAAACAGCTCGCTCTCGGTCCAGTCCGAGGGCTATGGAGTGAGCGCGAGCAGCATCCAACTCGCCACGAAAGGCGGTGGACGCGGTTATAGTGGTCCGGCGGTCGGTTACAGCCTGGAAATAGATCGTCAATCCGGCTCGGAGATTCGGGAGAAATTGGAAAAAGGCTCGGTCACTTTCAATGCCTCCATCGACTTTGCCCGGCTACCTGCCGACTGGCGCGCCTTGTCCGGATTCGATAAAATCTGGATCACCGGCAATGAGTGGACCGCGCTGCCTCCGGCGACGCGGCTGGCAGTCGAGCAATGGGTGGCGACGGGCGGCGTTTTGCATGTGTTTACGACTGCCGCCGCACCTTCGACGGAACGCCGCGGCTTCGGAGAAATCAAGACCGTGGAGCTGGCCGGTGCCTTCCAGATTGCAATGGAAGTCGAACGTAACAAAGCCAGCATCAGCACGCAGTTGAGCGACGGATATCGCTCCAACTGGCCCAATAAAACGCTCGTTCCGCCCTACCGGCCCAACTCGATTTTGCTCATTGGCATCATCGCGGTTTTCGGCATCGTCGTTGGCCCGGTGAATTTCTTCATCTTTGCCCGGCGCGAGAAACGGCATCGCATTTTCTGGACCACGCCGCTGCTCTCCATTGGTGGCGCGCTACTCGTCGGCCTCACCATTCTCGTGCAGGACGGCTTCGCTGGCTGGGGCCGGCGTCTGGCCCTGATTCATCTCCTGCCGGAGCAAAATTCCGAGGTCGTCCTGCAAGAGCAAGCCTCCCGCACCGGCCTGCTCACCGGCAGCGGATTCGAGTTTGATCGCACTGCGCTGATCGAGCCGATCACCCTCGATAATCTGCCGCAGGCAGCCGTCTTCGATGGCACTCACATTTCCGGCAACTGGTTCAGCAGCCGCCGCATTCAAGGCCAATGGATCGCCGCCGTCCGACCGTCGCGGGCGAAGGTGCAAATCGTCAACGCCAGTGAAGTCGCCCAAGGTCAGCCGCCGAAAATTCTCTCCAGCATCGGCGCGACGCTGGACAACTTTTTCTGGGTCGATGCCACCACCAATCGCGTCTGGCACGGAACCGGGATCGGACCGGGCCAGACGGTGACGCTTTCGCCAGTCGATTCCGCCGCGATGGAGTCTCAGCTCAATCTGAGTTTGAAGGGGTTGCCCGGCCCGCGCCTAGAGGCCATGCGCCGCCAGATAACCATGCAACCCAACTCATTTTACGCCACCGCCCGCGCACCCAAGGACGCCCTCATTTCCACGCTGTCCTCCATCCAATGGCGTGACGATCGCGTGCTCTACACCGGCCCCGTTTCTCCATGAGCACGCCGCCTCCACTCCCGCCGAAACCGGTCATTTCGGTGCGCCAGCTCACGCGCAGCTTCGGTAACGTTCACGCTGTGCAGGGACTGAGCTTCGATGTCTATGCGGGCCAGGTCGTCGGCTTCATCGGAGCCAACGGCGCGGGAAAAACGACCACCATGCGCATCATGACCACACTCGACATGCCGACATCCGGCACCGTGGAAATCTGCGGTTGCGACGTGGTAAATTTCCCCGGTGAAGTGCGCCGCCGCATCGGCTGGATGCCCGACGCCTACGGCAGTTACGATCATATGTCGGTCGCGGAATACCTCGATTTCTACGGACGCGCCTTCGGTTTGCAAGGCGGCGCAAGGCATCAGCGGCTGCGCGAAGTGATGGCTTTCACCGACTTGGAAATCCTCTCGGCACGTCCGGCGAACAAGCTTTCCAAGGGCCAAAACCAACGGCTCTGCCTCGCGCGAACGCTGTTGCACGATCCCGAGGTGCTCATTCTGGACGAACCCGCCGCCGGGCTCGATCCGAAGGCGCGCATCGAATTTAAGAACCTCATCCGCCTGCTCGCGGAGCAGGGGAAAACCATTTTCATCAGCTCTCACATTCTTTCGGAACTCGCCGAAATGTGCGACACGATGCTCTTCATCGACCAGGGCCAAGTCGTGCATTTTGGCAGCGCCGCGGACCTGAAACAGCAGGACGGCGCGGCGGCGGTGATCCTGGTCACAGTCGCTGGTGACCCGAAGATTTTGGTCGAATGGATCACGCTTCAGCCCGGTCTGACACTGGTCGATGCCACTCGCGAAGGCGGTCGCATCCGGCTCGCCGGAAGCACGGACGAGGAGATCGCCGCCTGCCTGCGCCAACTCGTGAGCGACGGCATTCCGGTTCTGGATTTCCACCGCGAGCAGCGCCGTTTGGAAGATGCCTTCGTGGATATTTTGAAGGCGCAATAACAACCTGACTCGACCTGCTACTGCGGTCTGATCTCGACCGGACGATCCAGATATTCGCGGACGCGACGGACGAGAACCTGCGGCGGAAATGGTTTCTGGAGCACTTCCAGATGGCGGTCGATCACGCCCTGGTCGCTGATGTCGTTTTCTGAGTAACCGGAAACGTAGAGCGCCTTCATTTGCGGCTGGAGCGGCGCGAGCATCTGGACGAGCGCCGGACCGTGCATCTCGGGCATGAGAACGTCGGTCACCACGAGGTGAATGCCGGCGGCGTCGTGCTCCTGCACCGTGCGAATCGCCGCACTTGGGCAGTCGGCGCTGAGAATGTTGTAACCCGCGTCCTTCAGCACCGCGCAGATCAGCTCGCGAACGACTTCTTCGTCCTCCACGACGAGGATTGTCTCGAAGTTTTCAGTAGGCTCGAGTTTGGGCGCAATGGGCTGCGACACCTCGATTTCCGCGGCTTCGCACGGGAGATAAATCGAGAAGGTCGTGCCTTTGCCGATCTCTGTATCGACGGTGATCGAGCCGCCGCTCTGGCGCGTGATCCCGTAAACAGTGGCGAGCCCGAGCCCGGTGCCTTTGCCCGGTCCTTTAGTGGTAAAAAACGGCTCGAAGATGCGGTCCTTCGTTTCCTGGGTCATGCCCAGACCGGTGTCGGTGACGGCGAGAACGACAAATTTTCCAGGGTGGAGTTCCATTCCTCTCGTGGCGATTTCGTCCGCGTCGAGCATGACGTTGCTGGTGGTGATGCTAAGTGTGCCGCCGCCGGGCATGGCGTCGCGGGCGTTCACGCCGAGGTTCAAAATGATCTGCTCGAGCTGCGTCGGATCGGCCAGAATGCGCGGTTCGTCCGCCCCGGCTTCGATGGAAATGTGGATGTGCTCGCCGATGACGCGGCGGAGGAGTTTCTCCATCTCGGCCACGAGGGCATTCAGATCGAGCACTTTTGGCTGGAGAAGTTGCTTGCGGCTGAAGGCGAGCAACTGGCGCGTGAGACTGGCCGCCTGCTCGCCTGCTTTGCGAATGAGGCTGGCCCATTCCAGAGCGGAGCCGTCGTCTTTGAATCTGTTTACCAGCAACTCGGAGTAGCCGATAATAGCGGTGAGGAGGTTGTTGAAATCGTGCGCGATGCCGCCCGCGAGACGACCGACGGCCTCGAGTTTTTGCGCATGGCGAAGCTGCTCCTCGGTCTCGTGCAGCGCGTCCTCCGTGCGGCGAAAATTGAGGATCAACTGCGCGAGCTTGCCAAATTCATTAGACTCGCGGCTGAGAGCCTCCAGACCCTCGGGACTTTCTGCCGCCAGATTATGCGAGATGAGGTGCAGCGGTCGGCGCACCCAATGCATGAGGCAAAAGGCGAGCACCAGAAAGAGTCCCATCGCAAAGGCAATCAGGTAATGAAACAGCCGTTCGCTGGCGCGATTTAGCTCGCGGATGATCGGTGAGTCGTGCTCTACCAGAATCTCGGCGGCCGGTTTTCCGTTCCAGCCGGCCAGGGTGCGGGAGAATCGAATGCGCCCCGACTCCTCGGCGCTGGGTTGGGCCAGGGCGTTTTGCGTGGGCACGATCTTGATCGAATACTCGGTGAAAAGCGCCATGCGGCGGATGTTTTCGTCGATCCAAAACTGGCCCACAAAGAAGCTGCCCTGCGGCGCGGTCTCGCGGAACCGGTCGCGCGACGGATGGATCGTGCCGCCGCGAATTTCCATCCAGCCCTGGGGCACTTGGATGAAGAAATGACAGGTGCGCTCCTTGGTGAACAGCGCGTCGAGCGCCTCGCGTGGGAGCGGGAGATTTTTCAGCTCGTCGGTGTAGCGATTGTTTCTCGAAAAGAAGAGCGACTGGTCCGGCCGATAGATCCAGATCGCGTTCGCGCCGTAGGTCGTGAGCGTCTCGTCGGTGAGGTTTTGATCGGCCCAGGTTTTGTCGCCTTTTTTGATCGCGAGCACCATTCCATCGGAGATCGGAGCATCCTCCACGAGCGCCTTGAGTTGGTCGCCTCGCTGCTCCAGAAACTGGTCGAAAATGCGGCTGCGCTCCGTGGCGCGCGCATCGGCGATGGCCTTAAACTTCGCCTTTTCCGATACATTCAGCGCCACCAATCCGCCGACAAAAGTCGCGACGATCAGCAGGAGCAGCAGCAGTATTTTGGATTGGATCGTCATGCGTGCGCACCGGAGCAAAGGCCAGATTGAAATCTAACTCCCGACTGGCTGCTAGAGTCGGACGCGGTGTTCTTCGATGGCAACAATGCGGGGGTCGGCAGTGGCGGCATTGATCGTAATACGATTTTCGGTCTGGCCGCGAACGACCTTGCCGTGATTTTTCAGGGTAAAATTCACGCGATAAGTCATCACGATTTCGCCGCGACGGGAGTTCCAGGAAATTCCCAGAACAGGGCCGATGATGTATTTGCGCGAGGGCCAGCGCTGGTAGTAGCGCTTCAGGCTGCTCTCGACGATGCGACGATCGACCACGCCATTGGCGAAATACGACACGTGGTCCGCATAGAACTGCAACTCGTTATGGGTGTCGTTCCGGCTGACGGCTTTCAGGTAATTTTTGACAAACCGCACCAGCTCCACCGTCTCCATCCGCTGACTGGACTGCGATGTTTTCCGCTCCGATTGCAACACCACCGGCTGCACGCCAGACGGCTTGCTGCGCTTGGCCTTGGCTGCTGACGCGCTGGTTTTTTCTGCGGGAATTTTCTCTGGCGCAATGCTGGCGGGCGCGACGCCAGTCTCAGCTCCGATCTGCTGGGCCTCGGCGGCGACATCGATCTTCGCATCGCTTTTCAAGATTGGCTCCGCAGGCCAGTCGAGTTCCTTCGGCGGAGCCTCGTCTGGCGAACGCGGGAGCAGCCCGAGCGAACGCAGCGTGTCGTGATCTTCGCTGCCATTTTCGGCAAATCCCTTGCGCTTCTGGTAGCGACGCGTTGCTTGTTCCAACTCCGTCGAACGCTGTCCGTCGATGTCGCCGAAATACACATTGCGCCGACGGAGTTCCTCCTGCACGGCGCGGACTTGTTCATCGGCCCTCGCAGTTCCGGCGAGCAACAACAGAGTGAGAAGAAGCTTTTTGGAGATCATAAGCGGATAAACTGTGTGCATGATACGGATCAAACCCGCCACGTCACGCACAGATTACGCCTGAATCCGGTAAATTGCGTGTATTGAAGATGAACAAGGCACCGAAAAACTGTATTAATCGCCGAAGCGCGGCGGGTTACGGTCGAGTTAGACCGCAATCACCGGCGGCGCGCTGCTTGGGTTGAGCGTGCGATTTTCTGGAAACGGCTGGAGCGGCAGCGGCTCGTCGTGATCGAGAAATTCGCGGCAGATGGCGAAAAAATCCGCCCGCGTATGGCAGCGGCGAATCTGATGGAGAAATTGTCCCGTCGGTTCGACTCCGGCTCCGATGAAGTTCATGTATTTCTTCATCTTCTGCACCTGCGACGCCTCACGAATCGCCGGTTCGCAGACGGCTTCGTAAAGCGCCTCGATGTAGCCGAGCACGTCGCGTCCGGTCGGCAGAAACATCGGATCGCCTGCCAGCAGTTCGCGCACCTGGCGGAAGATCCACGGGTTGCGGATCGCGCCGCGTCCTAACATCGAACCGCGAGCGCCCGTTTGCCGCCAGACTTCCAGAGCGCGAGCGGCGGTGCTGATGTTTCCATTGGCCAACACGGGGCATTTCATCACCTCGGCGGCGTGCTGGATAAAGTCGTAACGCACCTCGCTCCAATACATTTCCTTCACCGTCCGCCCGTGGACGGTGAGAAGGTCGAGCGAGTGTTTTGCCAATATGGGCAGGAGTTTTTCAAACGTGTCAGAGGTATCAAACCCGACTCTCGTTTTCACTGTGAAACGCACCGTGATCACCTCGCGTAGCGCACTGAGAATCGCGTCCACCTGAGCCAAGTCGCGCAGCAATCCGCCGCCCGCGCACTTCCGATAAACCACCGGCGCGGGACAGCCGAGATTGAGGTCGACGGCGACGATGGGAAGCTCCTGGAGGAGCCGCGCATTTTTCACCAGCGACGGAATGTCGTTGCCAATCATCTGCGCAATCACCGGACGCCCCGTCGGATTTTCCGTGATGGAGCGCTTGATGTAGGACTCCAGATGCGAGACCGGATGCACGCGAAAATATTCCGTGTAGTAAACGTCTGCGCCGCCGTAGTGCGCCATCAATTTCCAGAACGGCAGGTCGGTGACATCCTGCATCGGGGCCAGCGCCAGCACGGGAGTCGGGCCCGTTCTGGCGAATATTTCTGCGGCGTTCATCAATGGCTAGAATGCCACGCCGAAGCTGAAATGAAAAGCGCCGCCGGACTCGCCCGGACGCGGGTCGGGATTGATCCCGTAGTCGAGCCGAAGGGGACCCACCGGAAGGTTGTAGCGAATGCCGACTCCCACACCGTAACGGAAGTCGGATGTGGAAAAGAAACTGCCATCGGCGGGCACATTTCCCGCATCAATAAAGGCCGCGCCCTTGATGTCGCCAAAGATGGGATATTGAAATTCTGCGTTGAGTATGGTCCGACCCAAACCGCCAAGCGGATAGGTGTTTAGGTAGAGCGGACCCAGCTGTCGTTCGTCGAAGCTTCTAACAGTCGTGCCGCCGCCGTTGAAGTAACGCTCGTCGATGGGCACATCGTTCACATCACTCGAAGTCATGTAGGCCGCCGTGCGTCCGCCGAGTGCGAGCAATCCCTTGCCAATGGGCAGGTAGTAGGAGACGCGCAACGACGCCCGCAATCCGCTGCCACCGCTGCTGATTTGCTCGTAAGCCAGTGAGGCGTCTGTAACCCAGCCCTCGCCGGGAGCGAGCGGGTTATTTCGGAAATCCAAGGTGCCGCTGATGCCCAATGTTAGTGTCTGATAATCGAGCGGTCCTAACAATAGCGGGTCATCTATTTCCAAGGGACTCGCCTGCGAGGTTTTCAACTCGGCGAAGAGAGCGCCCTTGAGATTTTTTGTGAACTTCCGGTTGAGCTCGCCGCGCACGCCGAGATCGAAAATGGAGTAGCCGTCGTTGTCGATGGAACGCGAAAAAATCCGCAGCCGCAGCTCGTTGCCGCGCGTGATAAACCACGGATCAACATACTCGATCCTGCCCGTCAAACCGCGCTGCGACATTTCAATGGAAGTCAAAAGCGGACGTCCGTAACCCAAGAGATTGCGGTCCTGAAAAGTCGCCCCGACAAACCCGCCTTCGTAGGTCGCAAAACCCGCATAGACGCCGAACTCTTTCGCCGGATTTTCCTTCACGTCGATGTCGAGCCGGATCTGGTTTCCATCAATCGGCACCTCTTTCAAACGGAACTCCGAGAACAATCCGGTCGAGACCATTTCGCGATAGATCTCATTCATCTTCTCCGGCTCGTAAGTCTGACCGGCGAGCGAGGAAAAACGCTTCGGAATAAAGTCCGGTTTCAGCCGTTCGGTGCCGCGCACACTCACGCCGTCGAAGATAAAACGGTAGCCCGTGTTCACCACCAGCTTGAGATCGACCAGTCCGTGCTCCTTGTCGAAAATGACATCCGTGAGCGCGACCTCCGCCTTGAAGTAGCCCTCGGACTTCAATTCAAATTGGATTTCGCTCTGCATCGAATCCATTCGCAAATCGGTCGCTGGAGCCTTCAAAATGTCCGCGAGTTTGAGTCGAATCCTAGCTTCGAGTTCCGGCGACGCGCCGACGATGTCGATACGGCGAAACCAATATTGCAAGCCTTCCACGACACTCACGCCGAGATTCGCGACGGACAGATCCGCGCTGTAGCCCACGGGCCAGGGCTCCACCTTCGCATCGAGATAACCCTCGGAATGATAGAAGGATTCGAGCCGCGAAATGCCCGTTTCGATGTCCTGCTCGACATAGGGAAGCACCTTCAGAAACTTCGAGAAACGCTCGCGGGTCGTGCCCAGCAAAAAGTCATTCAGCGTCATGTTAGGATAATGATCATTCCCTTGGTAGGTGATCGGCCCGACATTGGTTAGCGGCCCCTCAACGATATTCAACTCGAGCGTGCGCCCGTCGTTGGTGATCTTCCAATCCACCATCGCAAAACCGTAGCCGTGGCGGCGATAGTACACCTCCACGTAGAAGGCCACGTCATCGGCTCGCGGCGGAGTGAGGCCGCGCGCCTCGATGCCGGAAATAATCTCGCCCGCAGCGGTGCGCAGATCCTCCTCCTGCACGCCCTTGATGCCGGAAAACCTAACATCGACATGGACATTCTGGCGCGGCTCGGCCACCGGCGGCGCTTGGGAAAATTCCTGGTTGGCCGCCGTGGCGTCAGCCTTCGTCGCCTGCGCGATAACGATGTGACTCGACTGCAAAACCGCTAGTACTGTGACGAGTAGTTTCTTCATTTGAAACGCAGAAGATAACGGACCTGGCCACGCACGCCGCCGGTGATGTCCAGATCGGCGAGCACCTGCCAGTGGTCGGTGAGCCGGAGGCGCGCGGTGGCGGATTCGCGTCCTGTTTTTGGATCGACATTGCCGACTTGCACGTCGATGCGATCACTCAGCGGACTCTGCTCGAAGCTCTGCTTTCGCTTGAAGATTTTGTTGTAGTATTTCTGGATGAACAGCGACCCGGCGCGTCCTGCCAGCAATTGCGGATTTTCCTGAATCTCAGTCTGCGTCACACCCGTGGCGAGCAATGTTAGAATGTCCTCCTGGGTAAGCGGCGGCTGACTGAGAAAAAGCGTCTGCGGCTTGGCGGCATCGCCCCAGATGTAGGCGTCGATGGTGTAGTCGCGCACCACGGATTTGCCGCGCAGATCGAGCACGGGACTAAGCGGCGGCAGGTCTTTGCTGAAATAGATATTGCCGTATTCGATGTCGAGCCGGCTGAAGGGCAGAGACGCGCGCAGCTTCGCGATGACCACGTTTCCATCGAGCGTCGGAGCGAGTCCGGTGCCGGCGAGTTTGAGGTCAATCAGCACCTCGCCATTGGCCAGGTTGCCGGTGACTTTGAAGGCGTCTTCCGTCTTGATCGCGATGTTAAATTTCCAATCGCGCAATGGTGGCGTGGGAAAACTGAGGTTCGGTTTTTTGCCCGCAACCGCCGGAGCCGGGCGACCCGGAAGATTGATCGGCAGCACGTCGATCTCGCGGAAAAACCGGCTGTCGGTGATTGCAATCTTGCCGCCGACTTCGGCTGCATTCAGCGGACCGCGCACGGTTAGATCGAAGTTGGAACGCACGATCACCGAGTCATTTCTAACAAAGAGAATGCTTCGTCCTTGCAAGGCGATGTCGAACGTCGGCTCGGCCGGTTTGGTGAGATTGATCGAACCGCGCGCGGTGAACGGACCGCCGGCCAGATCGCCCTTCACTTGCGAGAGGGTGAGCACATTGTTCTTGAAGTCGAGATTGGCGGTGAGATCACGCACATCCGGCAGGCTGTCGTCTCGGAAAATCAGCGAGCGAACATTCGTCCTCAATCCGCCCAGAAAACGCGGCTTTTCCAGCGTGCCCTCGACCGTGACATCGAGCCCCACCGTGCCGTCAATGCGGTTGATCATTGCCACATACCGCGGCACAATCGCGAGCGAAGTCGGCGGCAGCACGACATGCGCGGCGATGGGCAAGTTAGGACTGATCGAGCCTGTGGAAATGATCGAGGCGAGTTCCAATGGAATGCTGCCCGAGAGCGTGATCGGCTGGAGCGACGGCTCGCGAATGTTGCCCGTGAGGTTCGCGCGCTGGTTGGCGATGGCGACGTTGATCTCGCCGGAAATGGGCTGGACTTGCTTTGCCTTGTCGCTCTGGACGTCCTGCATTTTCAACGCAATCACCGCGTCCAGATTGCGCAGCGAGCCCTTGGCCTTGACGTCGAGACTGACCCGGCCAGTCGCGGGGGGAATCATGCCGATGTCG
Source organism: Chthoniobacterales bacterium (assembly GCA_039930045.1). Classification (NCBI taxonomy): domain Bacteria; kingdom Pseudomonadati; phylum Verrucomicrobiota; class Spartobacteria; order Chthoniobacterales; species Chthoniobacterales bacterium. The sequence goes on from JBDSQB010000016.1 coordinate 269,868, forward strand.
GTGAAAAGACCGCCGAGCTGCACGTCTTTTCCGACGAGATCGATCGCAATCGGCTCATCGAGCGGGAAACGTTTTTCGCTGTTGGAAATGTTCTCAAAGTCGATTGGCAGCGCGAGACTTCCCGCGAGCCGCAGCTCCTGATTTTGCGTGAGCTTGAGGTTGTCGATCTTCAAGACGCGGTTGAAATAGGAGATCGTGGTGGCCAGATTTCCTTTGCTAGTACTCAGGTCGATTTGCGGAAACTCGGCCTGTGTCGGCGTGTAATATCCGGCGGTGTGGAGTTGGATTCCTTTCACCGAGGCGTAGGCGGCGTCCTTCACATCCAGCGAGAGCCGGCCTTCGTGCTGACGCTTGCTGAGGAGGCCAGTTCCATTCCAATCGAGCTGGATCGTGCCGGCGAGCGGCGTGTCTTTCATCGACTCGCCCATCAGTGGTTTAAACTGCACCAGATCGGCCAGTCGTGTGCTCACCTGGGCGGCGTAATGATCCTTGCTAACCAAGTCAAATTCGCCTGTCGCCTGAATGAAACTCTCGCCCGGCATGTCGAGCAAAAACTGGCTCAAACGCGCCACGCCATTGGCCGCAGACGCGTCGATGGCGAGCGTGCCGAGAGCGACGCCTTTGTGGCCGAGTTCGATGGCCTCGACCTCGAGCCGGCCCTCGAGCTGGGCCGTTGCCCAATGCAAATGTCCGCTGCCTTGGGCGCGTCCGGTGATGATCGGACTGGCGGGATCGACGGAGAATTCGTTGAGCGCGGGGCCCTTGATCTTCAAGGTTAGATCGAGCAGGCCGGGCAGGGGACCGGCGGGTTTTTCTTGAAAGACAAACGTGCCGGTGGTGCGCACGGAATTTTGCCCACGAACGATCTCGACAGACTCGATGTTAGCTTTTTCATTCGTCGATCTCACCACCGCGCCGACGCGGTCGATCTGGTAGCCGCTGATTTTGAGCGCACTCGTGGAAATGTTCGCCACGATGCCGCTGTTTTCCCACCACGGTTTCTCCCAGTCGATAACACTGGAACTCGACTTGGAAAACGTCGCCGTGGCCGTCGCTGAGTCGAGTGTGAGGTTGCTCACGGCGAGCGCAGTTAGGTTCGAATCGAGCTTCGCCTGGATCTGCGACGGCGACGCCTTGACCGTTGCTGTGACGCTGGCCGAACCGGTCGCATCGGGAATGAGCGCGCCAAAATCTGGCAGGTTCGCCGATAGCAAAACATCGGCCAGCAGCGGATGTGCCCTGGTGTTTTTTCCCGGCAACTGCACCGTGCCGCCGAGAGTGACCCATTCCTCGCCCTTTAGCAGCGCGGTCTCGGAAAGCAGGAGATGGCCATTGGTGATCACGCCCTTCACCGCCGCTGTGTCAAAGGCCGTTTTCCCAAACGCGGGTTTGTTAACGTGCAAATTCAGGCCGCCGTTCCAAGTCGCCAAATCGCCAGCCTGACCGTCGATGCGCACGTTGAGCTGATCGAGCACGCCAGCGAGTTGCAGCGTGGGGCTCACAAACGCCGCGACCTGCGGGAGATCGATCTGACTGCCGGCGACAGCGAGCGTCATGTTGCCCGTGGTGTCCATGTTAGTCAGGGAAAAATCGGCCGACAACGTGCCGCCAAAAGTCTGTGCTGCGAGCTGCGCGGTGAGTTGCTGCTCGCCCAGTTTCGAGGCGTTGACCTGCAACCGCGTGATGGCGAGATTGTCCAGAATGACTAGGTTCTCCAGAATCAGATCGCGGTTGTGATAAGACGTCTGGCCGTGGAGATGATCGAAGGTGCGATAGGCGGGAATCGCAAGATGATCGATGCTCACGACGCCCGCCTGATCGGGCAGGAGGGTGAGGTTGGCGTTGTCGAGAGCGAGCAGGCCGGTGGGCGTTTCGACTTTCACTCGAATGCCCCGAATATCGACGAGCCGTGGGAAGGGAATGGCAAACGAGCCGCTCTTTTTCTTCGGCTTCGGTGGTGACGGTTTCGTGGCGTCGAGCTCCAGGTCGAGATCGTGCACCTCGACGCTTTCGATGAAGTTGGGCAGACCCTTTGTGAGCCCGTCCCAAGGATGATAACGCAGGGCCAGCCGGTCGAGTGTGAGCTTTTTCAGCGGTCCCGGCTCCAGCACGCGGACTTTGACTTTGGACAATTCGAGTGAGGTAAATATCGTCCCATCGAGTTGGTAGGCGATCTGCATGTGGCCGGATTTTTCCGCCATGCCGACGCCCCAATTTACGAGTCCGAAGATGATCACCCGATGAAAGACGGCGAGCAGCAGAATCAGCACGCCCAGCGTTCCCAAGATCCGACGAAGCCAGCACCTCCGCGGTTTTTTTAGGGGAATCGTCGGGGCGTTTTCATCCATGTCAGAGTCGTATCAGGGTTAAAAGGAGTCAGGGCGGAATTATTTTTCTCGGCGTAAATCGGCTTTGATAGCTATTTTGGCGGTATGCGAATCAGCCGTCCGGGGAGAATAACCGCGCCAATATGGTAAAAGCAAATGCCTCTGGCAATCCTTCCGCTCTCATTCGACTCTGGCGGCTAGTCAGCACCTCGATGCTGCGCTACAACGAGATCGACGGCGAGCAGCGCGCGGCATCGTTTGCCTATTACGCGTTTTTCTCGCTCTTCCCGCTGATTGTTCTTTTGGTGACGACCGTCGGCGGCAGCCTGCTGAAAGATCAGGCCACGGCTTCGCGCACCGTCACCGACATGTTGCAGCAATACATCCCGCTCTCGCCGGTGGATCAACTCGCTATCGTGAAAACGGTGGACGGCTTCATTGCTGGCCGTGGCTCCGCTGGAGTGGTCGCCTTCGTCACACTGGCCTGGAGCTCGCTGCGTTTTTTCCAAGCCCTCACTCGCGGGGTGAATCGCGCCTGGGGCACGAAGGAATATTCCTGGTGGCATCTCCCGATCAAGAACCTCGGCATGGTCGCGCTCTTCGCCAGCGGCATGGTGCTCGGCGGGATTTTGCCGACCGTGCTCACCGTCGTCCGGCGTTTCACTCCCCAGAAAATCTGGGTCATCCCCATCTTCTTCGACATCGCCTTGTCCGCCGTGCCATTCGTCATTCTCTTCTACGTCATCCTGCTTTTTTACAAATACGCGCCGCGCACCCAAGTCTCGATCCGCGATGCCGTGCTCCCTGCGCTGAGCATCGCCGTCATGCTGAAAATCGTGCAATATTTCTTCGGCATCTACCTGCGCAGCTACAGCAATTTCAACATCATCTACGGCACCTTTGCGGGCGTGATGGCCCTCATGCTCTGGATTTACATCACCGGCTCATTGCTCATCTTCGGTGGCTGCCTCTGTGCCGTGCGCAAGGAAATGAAAGTCGCCGCCGGAGTCAGCCGCCGCCGGAAAAACTAACGATACATCCGCCGGGCGAAAACCCTGCGAACTAGGGTCGTATTTATGATCACAATGCTACTCGTTTACCTTGCCATCATGGGTCTTTTCATCGGGGCATGGTCCCGGGGATTGCCCGACCGGCGCCAGTAGGGAAAAAAAGTTTTTACCGGGCTGAAGTTAGGCCCGTCCTGTGCTCTAATAGTGCGCATGACTAAGCCCGGGACTCACATGGCCATCAGATTTCTCATCTGCGGCCTGCTCGGCTTCCTTCTCGCCAATGCGACGGCGCAGTTGTCCGTCAATCCCGTGAGCCGCGAGGAGAGCCGCATCTTCTACGAGGCGATCTATCCCGTTTCGGAAAACATCGCCTCCGGTTGGAATGGCGACGTCGCCGTCGGAGACGCCGGGACCACCACCTCCGCCTTCAAAAATGCGGTCTATCTTCGGGTTAACTATTTCCGGGCCATGGCTGGCGTTCCCGGCGGCATCGTGGACAACGCCAGTTTCAGCGCCGGAGCCCAGCAGGCGGCGTTGATGATGTCCTCGAATGGAAAACTCAGTCATACGCCGACCAGCGACTGGATCAATTACTCCTCCGCTGGAGCCACTGCCGCTGGCAAATCCAACATCGCCCTCGGCAACACTGGCAGCGACGCGATCAATGAATACATGGAGGACAGCGGCGCGACCAACACCATGGCTGGCCACCGCCGCTGGATTCTCTACCCGCAATCCACCCGCATGGGTACTGGCGACGTCCCGGCCACCGGCAGTCTTTTCTCCGCCAACGCCCTCTGGGTCCAAGACTCCACGACCTTCAGCCTGTCGCGCCCGACCGTGCGAGATACCTTCGTGGCCTGGCCGCCGAAGGGTTACGTGCCTTACACCGTCATCTATCCGCGCTGGAGCTTTTCCTATCCGGGCGCGAATTTTTCCAGCGCCAGCGTCAGCCTCCAGCGCAATGGAAGTCCTGTCTCAGTGACCAAGGAAACCATCGCCAACGGCTACGGTGAAAACACGTTGGTTTTCATCCCCGGCAACCTCGATCCCGATAACTGGCCCGGTCCCGTTCGCCCGAGCGCCGACACTGCGACCAGCGTCACCATCAGCAACGTCGTCATCGGCGGCACCGCCCGCAGCTTTTCCTACACCGTCACCGCCTTCGATCCACTCAAACCCGGCTCCGGCACCGTCACGCCCGTCATCAGCGGACCGTCCGCCCCCGTCGTTGGAACGGCAAACGCCTACAGCGTCAACGCACTCCCGCTCGCCACCGGTTACCAGTGGAAACGCAGCACCTTCGCCACCTACAACACCGTCACTGGAGCCGAGGCCGACGGCCTGGTCAGACCTACAGGCTACAGCGTCCGCGACAACACCGTCCAGGCATCCGGCTCTTACTCGTATCACCTCGCGCAGCCCGGCTTTGTGACCAGCCAGTTTGTCCTCAACGCCCCCATCGTTCCCGGCAGCGGAGCCGCATTGAACTTCCAAAGCCGCCTCGGCTACGCCACCTCCGACCAAGTCGCCACCGTCCAGGTCTCCCTCGACAACGGCCTGCTCTGGGACACCCTTTGGACGCAACCCGGCACCGGCGGCGCGGGCGAGGGAACCTTCCAATCCCGCACCATCTCCCTCGCCGCCTACTCCGGACGGGAAATCCAGATTCGCTTCCTCTACAATCGCGGACACGGCTCCGCTTACCCTCAGACCAGCGAGGGCGTCGGCTGGTATGTTGATAACATTTCCCTGTCCGGCACGCAGACCCTCGGCGGCAGCACTTTGAGCGGGATCAGCGCCAGCCAGAGCTACAGCTTCACCCCGTCGTCGGCAGGCACCTACGCGTTGCAAGTCCGCCCGCAGGTCTATGGAAACTACCTCCTCGGCTGGAGCGCCATCCGCAGCGTCAGCACCAGCGGCACGCCACCGCCAGTCGTCCAGAACCGCATCGTCCGCCTCAGCGGCTATCTCGCCTTTGGCACCCGCCGGGTCCGCACTCGCAACTACCGCACCCTCACCATCTGGAACGACGGCAACGCGCCACTCACCGTCAGCTCCATCGGCTATCGCAGCGGCTTCAGCGGCGCTTGGTCCGGCGCCATCGCCCCCGGCGGACACCAGAACGTGCGAGTCATCTTTCGCCCCACCTCGCGCCGTTCCTACGTGGGCAACGTCACCGTCCGCTCCGATGCCACGGGCGGCGTCAACATCCTGCGCATCTCCGGTCGCGGACGCTAAATCATGGGCAAAGTGGCCATGCGAGTCTTCTACGACGGACGCGTCCAAGGCGTCGGCTTTCGGGCCACCGTCCGCTGGATCGCCGAGGGATTTGAAATCACCGGCTGGATCAAAAACCTCCCCGACGGTCGCGTCGAACTCCTCGTCCGGGGCGAGTCCCGCGAAGTGCGCGACTTCCTCGCCGCCATCCGCGAAAGCGAACTCGCCAGCCACATTAAATCCGCCCTCGAAGAGCCGACTTCCATAGAAATGGGACAACGCGGCTTCTCCATCACCGCCTAAGTTCTTAAATCCTGTGTGGCTTTCGCGGGAGGCATTTTCCCCGAAAAACTTGCGGCGAGTTGGATAATAATCCGGGACACCGGTGTTGCCGTTGCTACAAAGCTCGTCAGATTTCTCACACTCAGCCATGACGGATCGTATCACCGCAATGCAGAGAAGAACCCGGCGCGGTCATCACCGGGGGCTGAATCCGACCCTGCTCCCAGCCATCCGCCCGCTCGTGTTTTGCCCGATCCCGAGGATACCAACGCGGCGAATACCACGCTGCCAGCGGTGAATGGGTAGATAGAGTATATACTAGGCTCTTTCACTGCTTTTTGCGCACCCACATTGCTATGCAAAAGAGAACGCTCGCCCATACCTAATTTGTGAGAAGACATGCCACACGAAAATGAAGCCCAACGAACGAGATGCTAAGGCAGTTTGGCACAACGGAGCTATCCCGGTGGCTCTCCGGCGTGGCGGGTCTCAGCCTATACGCCTTCGATTGCCGTTCGCTGCAGACAATCGCGAATGGTTGAAAAACGGCCCAAGGAAAAAGGAGCCTGAATGGAATACCGAAAAGAAGTTTTGGGAGCTTCCGTCGTCGCGGTTCAACGAGTTGGTTGAAAGGCTTCTTGAGAGGTTTGGACGTCTTTATATCATTCAGCCATACCGCGAGATGGAGGTTTGTGCCCTGCTTGTATGAATGCAGAAGGATTTGAGTGTCAGTGTTCGTGCATGGGAGCTAACCATGGCTCGGCGAATCATGGTGGTTGGTTTGAGGTAACAGAGACTTTCGCCGTCAAGTATGGTGAGAGCAGGCTGGCTTGCCGGTTACTGACTAAAGCCAAAGAAACCAGCAATACGATAACGTTTTAGATTCGATAGAGCGGTCGCGAAACTCCTGATTCGCCAGTGACGCGGGTCTGGGGAAGGAAACAGAGTTTCCCAGCCAAGTGCGTTCCCCAAACAGGAGTTTGGGAACGAGGGCGAACAAGGCGCACTTGCAGCGGGCGTTGGATATGGCGTCATCACTTCCCTTGCATGAGGCGGGGTTTCTTTCAATAGTGTGGGCCTGTGGAAACCCCCGCTGTTGCTGTTCGCAATCTCACCAAGATTTACCCGATCCCATTTCGGAGGGAGAAGCTCGTGGCGGTGCGTGATCTCACGCTGGAGGTGGCGCCGGGGCAGGTCTATGGATTGCTCGGTCCCAATGGCTCGGGCAAGAGCACGACGCTGAAAATCGTCCTCGGGCTGGTGACTCCGACTCGCGGGACGACGGAGATTTTTGGCCGCGACAGCAGTCTGGTCGAGAGCCGCGAGGAAGTGGGGTTTCTGCCGGAGAATCCCTATTTCTACAAGTATCTCACCGGCGAGGAGGCGATCCGGTTTTATGGAAAAATTTGCGGCTTGAAGCGCGATTATCTGGAAGCGCGCGTGGTGACTTTGCTCGAAATGGTCGGGCTCACCGATGCGCGGCACCGGCGGCTGGGCGGTTACTCGAAGGGGATGTTGCAGCGGATCGGCATCGCGCAGGCGATGGTGCAGGAGCCGCGCCTGCTCGTGCTCGATGAGCCGACGGCGGGTGTCGATCCGGCGGGTTCGCGGGAGATTCGCGACATGATCGTGGGGTTGAAGGCGAGGGGAATCACGGTGCTGCTTTGCTCGCATCTCCTGGCCCAGGTGCAGGAAATCTGCGATCGCGTGGGCATCCTGTCCAAAGGGCTGCTGGTCCGCGAGGGACCGCTGGAGGAACTCATTTCCATTGAAAACCAGACGGAGGTCGTCATTCAGGACGCGTCGCCGGAGTTGCTGAAAAAGATCGAGGCGCTGGTGGCGGAGAACGAAGCTCAAGTCCTCTGGGCGCGCCGCCCGCAAACGACTTTGGAGCGGTTGTTCCTCGAAGAAACGGAGAAGAAATGACGACGACCACACCCAGAAAGCGGAAGTTTTTTTCCTTCTCCCGCGTCCAGGCCATCGCCTGGAACACGCTCACGGAGCTGGTGCGGCTAAAGGTGTTTTATTTCCTCCTCCTCTTCGCGCTGGTGATCATCGGCAGCTCGCTGTTCATGATCCAATTCACCTTCCAGCAGGAGTTTCAGGTGCTGAAAGATGCGTCGCTCGGCGCGATGACGATTTTCACGTCGCTCTTGGCGATTCTGGCGACGGCCAATTTGCTGCCAAAGGACATTGAGGATCGGACGCTCTACACGATTCTGGCGAAACCGGTGCCGCGTTTTGAGTATCTCGTCGGGAAACTGCTCGGGGTCTTTTTGCTCCTGCTGATCTCGGTGATTTGCATGTCACTCGTCTTCGTCGTGGTCCTCTGGCTGCGGCAGACGACGGTGCTCGCGCAGGTGCAGGCGGAGTTTGCGCGCAGTCCCGAGGACTTGGTCGTAAAGGTGCGCGAAGTCCGCGCGGCGGGGCTGACCCCTGCCATTTTCGAAGGCGTGACTTTGATTTATATCAAGGCCTGCCTGCTCGCGTCGCTGACGCTGCTCATCTCGACTTTCGCCTCATCGGCGATCTTCAGCACCATCGTGGCGGTCGTCGTTTATTTTATCGGCCATCTGCAATCAACCGCCCGCGAATACTGGCTGGCCGATAGGAATGTGACTTGGCTCACCCGGGTTTTCACCGCGCTCGTCTCGCTTATTTTCCCCGATTTGCAGTTGTTCAACCTCGTGGACGACATCGTCGCAGGCAATCCGGTGGCGACCGCGCTTTTCCTGAAAACCTGCGGGCTCGGCTGCCTCTACATCCTTTTCTACACGCTGGCGGCGCAGTTCATCTTCGTGAAAAAGGAGCTGTGATGCGGCGGCTCGCGCTCATCGGATTGATCCTCGGCTTCGGCGCGCTGCGGCTGCCATTGGAGTTGCATTTGAATCAGGAGCATCAGGCGGCGCAGTTTCGCACGGCCAAGCTCGATCTTTCCCTCCGCGAACGCATCGGGCAGGCCAATTTCATCGCCGCGCTCAGCGGATTTCGTGCGCCCATAGCGGATATTCTGTGGATTCAGGCGCATACGGCCTGGGAGAAAACCGAATACGGCATCATGGCCCACATTTTCGACAATGTGACCTCGCTCCAGCCGCGGAACTTCTATTTTTGGGACAACGCCGCCTGGCACATGGCTTGGAATGGGAGTGTGTTCGCCTTTGAAAATCCGAAGCAGCCGCGGCTGGCCATTCGGAAAAAAGAGCAGCGCGAATTCTTCGATCTGGGAGAAGATTTTCTCATTCGTGGGATTAAGAACAACCCGGAGAGCTACCAGTTGCATCAAACTTACGCGCTTTTCCTCGAACAAAAGCGGCAGGACGAGTGCGGGGCGTCCGAACAATACCGTTTGGGGGCGAAATTGAAGGATGCACCGGCTTATATGGAGCGCGCGGCGGCGATTCATCTGGCGAGATGCCCCGGAAGTGAGAAGGTGGCATACGATCAGCTACGTAACCTGTGGCAGCGCGGAAAAGACGAACGAAAGCCGACCGTCATCACCCTACTTAAGACGCTTGAAGACCAACTCCACATTCCCGAAGAACAAAGGATTTACAAATCCGCCCGCTAAAAGATAATTCCACGCTCATGCGTTTTGCCATTTTCGGAGATATCCACGCCAACCTCGAAGCCTTGCAGGCGGTGCTCGCTGATGCCCAAAAGCAAAATTGCACGCACTACGTTTGCATGGGCGATGTCGTCGGCTACAACGCCGATCCCCATGCCTGCGTGCAGATTATTCGCGAGTTGGATTGCCCTGTGGTGAAAGGGAATCACGACGAACAGGCCGCCATGGTCGAGGCGCTCGACGGTTTCAACCCGCTGGCCGAGGAAGCCCTCAACTGGACGCGCGAAAACCTCACTCAGGAGGACAAAAACTGGCTCCGCGAAATGCGCATGGTGCGTCAGGTCCGCGATTTCACCATCGTCCACGCCACGCTCGATACGCCGCACAAATGGGGCTACGTCTTCAACCAGCTCGATGCCGCCGCGAGTTTTAGCTACCAGCACACGTCCGTTTGTTTCTTTGGCCACACCCACGCGCCGCGGGTTTACATTCGCGACGGCGCGGTCATCGGTCTGCCGCTCGATAAATTGAAATTCGAGATGGGCAAAAAATATTTCATCAACGTCGGCAGCGTCGGGCAACCGCGCGACGGCGACTGGCGTTCCGCCTACACGATATACGACGCGAATCGGAACTTTATTGAACTTCGCCGAGTCGAGTACGATATCGATCTGGCCCAAGATAAAATCGTCGCCGCCGGACTTCCGCAACGCCTCGCCGACCGTCTGGCCTTGGGAAAATAATCTCCGTGGATGATCCCCAGCGGATTCTGATTCTCAAGCCGTCGTCCCTCGGCGACGTGGTTCACACCTTGCCCGCCGTGGCCGCGATCCGGGCGCATTGGCCGCAAAGTGAAATCGCCTGGCTAATCAACCCCGAATGGGCACCGCTGCTGGAAGGCAATCCTGATGTAACTCGCATCATCGAGTTTCCGCGTCGTCAGTTTCGCGGCTTACGCGGCTGGCTGCGGATTCCTTCCTGGCTCGCCTCGCTGGGAAACTGGACGCCCGATCTGGCGCTGGATTTCCAAGGCTTGCTGCGCACGGCGTTGGTCGCGCGTTTTCTCGGCTCGAAGAAAATCATCGGCCTGTCCGACGCTCGCGAAGGTGCCTCTTTTTTCTATCACGAAACCGTTCGCCTGCCCCGCACTCCGCTGCATGCAGTCGAACGCTACTCCCGTCTCGCCCGCCATTTGAGTGTGAGTGAAATGGAGCCGCCCGTCTTCCATTTGCCCGAGGGAAAACGGCCTGCTGGCGATCTGCCCGAGCGTTTCATTTTGCTCCATCCCTTCTCGCGCGGTGAGGGGAAGTCCATGGAAAGCAGCGATGTCGCCCGGCTCTGTCGCGACTTGCAGCCGCATCATGTCGTCCTCGTCGGCGGCGAGAAAACCGTGGATCACCTGCCGGAAAACGTCACCAATCTCCTCGGTAAAACGACTTTGGGCGAACTCATTTGGCTCATCCGTCGCGCCGATTTTACGGTCAGCGTCGATTCGGGTCCCATGCATATCGCGGCGGCGATCACCTCGCGACTCCTCTCTATTCACACCTGGAGCGACCCGCTGCTGGTCGGTCCTTACAATCGCGAAGCCTGGATTTGGAAAAACGCCGCGATCTGCCGCATGGGCGATTACCAGCCAAGTCCGGTGCAGAAAATGGATGCGCCGAGTCCGTCCGAAATTGCGGAATTTGTGCTGGCCAATCTAGCCTAGCAATTCGCCGTAATGCTCGCGGGCGTGAGCCTCGACCACCTCGAGGATTTCCTGCGCGGTGTCGAAGTTCAGTACGTGATCGGCGAGCCGCTCGCACTCGCTTTGATTGAGCGTCTGCACCGCCCGCTTGATGCGCGGCACCGACGGCACGGAGGCGCTCAATTCATCAATCCCGAGTCCGAGCAAAAGCGGAGTCAGACTCACATCACCCGCCATTTCGCCGCAGACGCCGACCCAGATGCCGGCGGAATGCGCCGCGCGGACGACCATTTTAATCAACCGCAAAACTGCCGGATGCGTCGGCTGGTAGAGGTGTGCGATCTGCTCGTTCACGCGATCGACGGCGACGGTGTATTGGATGAGATCGTTGGTGCCGATGGAGAAGAAACTCACTTCGCGCGCCAGCAAATCGGCACAAAGTGCCGCGCTCGGGACTTCGATCATCACGCCGACGTCGAGTTTTTCACCAAAAGCCTGGCCTTCGCCGCGCAACTCGTTTTTGCATTCGAGTAAGATGGCGTTGGCTTTGCGCAATTCCTCCAAACTCGAGATCATGGGATACATGATCCGCACGTTTCCGACGGCGCTGGCTCGGAGGATGGCGCGCAACTGTGTCTTGAAAACCGGGACGTTTTCCAGACATAGCCGGATGGCGCGGCAGCCGAGAAACGGGTTGGGTTCCTTGCGTTCGTTGCCGACGAATTTATCGCCGCCAATGTCCATCGTGCGGATGATGACCGAGTGCGGCAATGTCGCGCGGGCGACTTTCAGGTAAATCTCGTATTGCTCCTCCTCGGTGGGGTAATCGGTGCGGTTGAGGTAGAGAAATTCGGTGCGATAGAGTCCGATGCCTTCCGCGCCGCTTTCCTGCACGGCGGGCAGGTCGTTGGTCAATTCGATATTGGCAGAAAGGACAATGCGGCGGCCATCGAGCGTGGTGGAAAGCGTCTCGCGCAGTTCGCTGAGGCGTTCCTCGACCTGCTCCTTCTGGACCTCGATCCGGCCATATTTTTCCAGCGTCGCCGCCGTCGGATTGATGAAGACGCAGCCCTGATAGCCGTCGATCAGGATGGTCTGGCCCTCGTGCAGATGGCCCATGAAATTCTCCAAACCGGCCACCGCCGGAATGTCGAGCGACCGTGCCATGATGGCCGTGTGCGATGTCTTGCTGCCGCCCTCGGTGGCGAAGCCGAGGACAAATTCGCGGTTCAGCAGCGCCGTGTCGGACGGAGTTAAATTTTGCGCCGCGATGATGTGCGGGTAATCCACCGAGGACAGCGGACGGCCGGTTTTCCCGAGCAGATTGCGGATCACGCGCCGGGTGACGTCGTGAATGTCGTAGGCGCGTTCGCGCAGATACGGGTCGTCGATTTTGCTGAGGGTGTCGGAGTAACGATTCGCCACGCTCAGGAAAATCGTCTCCACGTTGAGCTTCTTCGCTTCAAGCGTCCGCAGCACTTCGTCGATCAAGGTCCGGTCCTCGACCACGAGCAGATGCGCGTCGAAAATACTCGCGTCCTTGGCCCCGATGGCCACGGCGATCCGCTGCTGCATGTCGATAATCTGGGCTCGGGTGGCGATCAAGGCTGCCTCGAAACGCTGCACCTCGTGCGGGAGATCGGCCTCGGTCAGTTCGATGCAAGGCGGCACTTCATCATCCGAGTGATGAATATAGAGCGTCCCGTGCGCGATGCCTGGGGCGACAGGAATTCCCTCAAAAGTTTTTTCTTGAGAAAAGTCGAGGTCGCTCATGGTCAAACCCCTGATAGCGGTCTGCTTCTGGAAAAGCAATCCTAGAATTCCGCCGTCGAAAAAACGGACTCTGATTCGACTGCAACTCCGCCCTGCGGCCTATTCCTCGTCGAATTTTCGGGAAATTAGGTCCTCGATCTCGCCGATCGCCTTCTCGGCATCCGAGCCATCCGCCGTCACGATCAATTTCGATCCTTGTCCCGCCGCCAGCATCATCAGCCCCATGATGCTTTTGCCATTCACTTGCTCGCCGTCCTTCTCCACCCAAAGCTCGGCTTTGTGGCGATTGGCGATTTTCACAAACATTGCGGCTGGGCGCGCGTGCATCCCGAGCCGGTTTACGATCGTCAGTTCCTTGGTGATCTTCTTCGCGCTGGTGTCTGTTGGCTTTCTACTGAGGAGTCCCATTACTGATTAGTCCTATTTTCCATCAAACTTAGCAACCGCTTATTGAACTCCATCGCGCTATTTTGGCCCAAACCCTTCAGTTTTTGGTCCAGAGCCGCCACTTCGATCAACCGCGCCAGGTCGCGACCCATTTTCACCGGGATCAGAATGTGCGGCACGTGAATCCCCAGAATCTCGTAATATTGCTGGTCCAGCCCGATCCGGTCCACCTCCTCCAGCTCGTCCCAATCTTGCAGCGTGACCACCAGATCGAGCCGTTTCTCCAGTCGGATGCTCCCGATGCCGAAGATCGAGGAAACATTGATCACCCCGATTCCTCGCACCTCCATGTGGTAACGCGTCAAATCCGGCGCTGTGCCCACCAAATCGCGACCCTCCAAGGCCCGAAACCGCGTCACATCGTCCGCCACCAGGCTGTAGCCGCGCTCAATAAGGCCCAGTACGCACTCGCTTTTGCCCACCCCGCTTGCCCCGCGCACCAGCGTGCCCACGCCCATGATATCGACCATGCTCCCGTGCACCGAAGTCGTCGGGGCGAAATCCATTTCCAAGGCAATCGTCGCCGCATTCGTGAACCGCATCGTCACCATCGGCGTCAAAAACACCGCCACTTGTTGCTTCACCGCTTCCTCCAGCAACGGCTTCGGAATCACGGCGCCCCGCGAGAAGACCAGGCACGGGATGTTCCGCGCGCAGACTTTCTGAAATCGCTCGCGCATCACCGCCGGGCCGAGCGTTTTCAGGTAAGTCAGTTCCGCACTGCCGATCACTTGGATGCGTTTCTCGGCGAAATAACTGAAGAAACCCGAGAGCGCGAGTCCGGGTCGATTGATCGTCGGTTCGCGAATCTCCCGGTCGAACCCGACGGCGGGCCCGACCAGCTTTAACCCGAGAATCTCGGCATGGCGGGCATAAAACTCCGCAATGGTCATCACGGGTTTTTTGACGGGAGATTTCTTGCGGGGAGGAGCCATGTGCAGAGCACGATAACCAGCCTGCGCCGTTCTTTCACGCCTAAATTGCCAGCTAAAGCACGCGCAGGATTTTTGTCTTCGGCTGCAATGTGCTGTCGCCCTGACGGCGGTCCTTTAATTGCAATCCGAGCGGCGAATCCGGCGAGAGCACGGTGATCGTTTGCCCACGCACGCTCACTTCCAATCCACCGGCGGCGGGCGCGAGAAAGAACCAGAGTGTCTCGGTGGGAAAGGCGAGTTCGATCAAAGCGCCGAGGCTGATCGGCGTCGTCTCGGTGAAATCCACCACCGGAATCACGGCGATGGCGTCGAAGGCCTGGCGCGCCACCAGCGCGTGCTTCGCCATGCCGTCGGCGAGATAATTTTCCTCGGTCGAGCGCGTGTCGTATTTCCCCTCGGCCTTGGTCTGCGCGTCGTTGCCGGAGGTGCGGGCCTGCTTCGAGGTGGTCACATACGTCTCAAACTCCGCCCGCAACGCGGCGAGGATGGCTTCGACGACCTCTGATTTTTGGAACACTCGAACCATTCTAGGAATGTTTGCCGGCTTGGCGATGTGCAATTGCTTTGCGCCCGGCCCGGATGCGCTAAACTACCGGCCATGTTTCCTTTCCTCACGCAGCTTTTTCTCTATGGCTTTTGCATCGACGCGGTGCTGTCGTTTTGGGCGGAGTTGTATCACATTCAGAGCGGCTCTTTTTCGGAAATACGGATGCTGATCGCCTTTTCCGCGCTGATGCAGGGAACGATTCTTTACGTCTGCATGGCGTTCACGCGGCGGCTGTCGTTCCGTCTCGTCGGCTGGCCCGCGCTCTTCCTTTTGTGGGCGAATCTCACCGGCTGCTTTCCGCTGCCGATGTTTTACCTGAAGCAGCCCGGCCTCTGGATGGCCAGCGTGCAAATGCTGATGGCTTTCAGCCTGATCGGAGTCGCATGGCACTCGCAGGCAGTGGCGGGTGGCCCTGGTTTTCTCGATCCGGCGATGGGCCGCGAGGGATTCACCTGGCGGCGCTTCCTCCGCTTTGCCGGGGCGAATTTTTTCCTCCTGCCGTTGCTGGCGATCACGGCCCTTCTCGGAAACGCGGTCGAGAGCATCGAAAAAGCGACCGCCGGTTACGTGCGGCTGCGCCCGAGCGGGTTGTATATCACGCAATCGAGCTTCACCAAGGATCGCCATACTGTGGCCCTGGACGGCATGGTGCACGTGGCCGACGCGGACTTTTATCAGACGATCAAATGGGGAATCGACGGCGTGAAAACGCTCGTGCTTTTGGAGGGCGTGTCGGATGAAAATCACCTGCTCTCCGGCGGCTTGGGAATGGAAAAGCTGGCGAAATATTTCGGACTCAACTCCCAAATGGAGCGTGGTGAATATCGCCAGACGCTCGACAAAATGACCGCCAAAGAGGACGCAGGAGAAGTCGCGGAAGATGGCTCGGTGGAGATCGACCAGGAAGTGGATGTGCGACGCGCCGATGTGGATGTGAAGACGTTTCGCCCGCAGACGATCAACTATTTGAAGTCCGTCGCGCTGCTCTACCAATCGACTCAAACTGGAAAAATGGAGAGTTTTCTCAAAGTCATGGAGGACAAAAAAGACGTGCTGCAAAACGACCGCGTCGTCCGCGGTGCGATGGAAGATATTCTCATCAACCGCAATACGCACCTCATCCGGCAAATCGAAAAAGGCTTGGAAACGCACAATCGGATCGTGGTCCCGTGGGGCGCGATGCATCTCGCTGGCATCGAGCAATATCTGCGCTCGAAAGGCTTCAGCGAAGTCAGTCGCGAAGAAAAACCTGCGGTGCTTTTCTGGAAATCGCGCCCGTAAAAGAGGCGTTTCTCGTTTCATCCGACTTGCAATCTAATCGGTTAACTGTTGTTCCATCTGGTGAAATAGCGATTTCCCTGCATAGTAGTAGCCCCGTTTTGAATCAGACGTCTTTTTCACCTGCCGCCGCCCAAGATATGATGAGCAGCACTCCAGCAGAGCAGAGTTTTGGAGTGACGCCACGGGTGGTCAAAGCAGCTTTTTTCGGTGACACCGGGCCCGTTGGGGAAACGCTGGAGCAGGTGTATGGCGTCAGCCGTTTTGAAAAACTGGGCCAGCTCACGCAGTTATATCCGACGATTGTCACCTCGGAAAACCTGCAGGCCTGTCTGCCCGAACTTCAGGGTATGGAGGTGATTTTCTCGACGTGGGGGATGCTGGCCCTGACTGAAGAGCAGCTCGACCAACTGCCCGCGCTGAAGGCTGTTTTTTATGCGGCAGGCACGATAAAATACTTTGGCCTGCCCCTGCTGAAGCGCGGAATTATTGTCTGTAGCAGCGCATCCGCCAACGCAGTGCCAGTGGCCGAATTCACCCTTGCCCAGATACTTCTCGCCAACAAAGGCTACCACCGCAACATCCGCGAATATCGAGCCACATCCGATTACGCGCAGGCGTTTATTGGACCGGGAAATCACGGTGTCACGGTCGCACTTCTAGGCGCAGGCCAGATCGGGCGGAAACTGATCGAACTTTTGCGGCCTTTCGAGGTGAACATCGTTGTCTTTGATCCCTATCTAACTCCCGAGAACGCCACCCGGCAGGACGTGAAAAAAGTGGATCTCTCCACGGCTTTTTCCAGCGCAAATGTCGTTTCCAATCATCTGGCGGACATTCCCTCCACCTTCGGCATGATCGATGGCGCGCTACTTTCTTCGATGATGGAGAATGCCACGTTCATCAACACCGGCCGCGGCAGAACGGTGAATTCAGACGACCTCATCTCGGTGATGCGCGCGCGGCCCGACTTGACCGCCTTGCTCGATGTGACTGAACCGGAACCGCTGTCTGCGGATGCGGAGTTATGGTCACTGCCGAACGTGGTTATCACGTCGCACATTGCGGGTTCAAAGGGCCGGGAAGTGGAACGCATGGCCGACTTTGCGATTGCAGATTTCGTGCGCTGGACCCGTGGCGAGCCGCTGCATCACGCCGTCAGCCTCGAAGCCATAGAACGGCTGGCCTAAGGTGGGTTAGAGTAGCGTTTCTAGCCGTTGCGGACAGGCGGCTTCGTGATGTAACATCGCTGGTTTGAGTTAGATCCTCTTCAGGAAATAGGGCGGACCAGCTTTGAAAAAGCCTTTCTTCTGCGTGTTGCTGGCGCTCGTTTCTTATTTTGCGTTTAAGCTGATTGCTTGTTACATTTCACAACAAAGGAGTTAACCATGTCATTACTACCCGAAGAAAAATTACTCGTCAGAGATCGCAACGTCATCGCGGTTGTGCTCAGCGCCGTTCCCGGAGCGGGCCAGCTTTACAAGGGGCATTATGCTGCTGGCATCGTGCTGATGCTGGCCATGCCATTTGCCATCGTCGCCGGTGTGCTGCTTAGTCCCGCGACCATGGGAATGGGCCTACTGCTGCCCGTGGCACTCTGGGCATTCGCCGGAGTGGATGCGTATCTGGAGAGCGATTTGCGGAAACACCGCTGGAGCCTAATCTAAGTGGCTGTAGGAGAGTGAGCGGTCAAAATCAACCGCCAATCGCCCCAATCTGTTGCTTAGTGAGCTGCGTTTTTTGCCTGGAAATTGACTAGCTGTAGCCGGGCCGCACGCAGCCTTTGTCCCATGATGCCTGCTACTCTCAACGTCAGCTCGTAACCAAACTCAGGGTGGAGCTTCCCCATGGACCGGAGGAAGGATGCTGACACAGCGATCACTTCCGTCACGTTCACCGCACGAGCGCTAAACCGCCAGCGATAAGGCGGGAACATCCACGACCAGCCGAGGGCGTCTCCGGCGCTTATAGTTTGCACGATAATTGTCTCGCTGCCCACCGTTGTCGTTTCCAAGGCTACGCGGCCTTGATGGACGAGATAAAAGTGAGTCGCCGGTTTGTGTTCTTGGAAAAGTAGTTGGTCGGCTTCGAAACGTATCAACGTTGCCGCCTCGCAAAGCATTGATAAATAGCGTTCATCAAAGCCTTCAAAAAAAGGATGGTTGCAGATTATTTCGTTGAGGATCTGCATGGTAAAATTCTAGGGCGATGTGCGTTTGGGGTAACGACCTGCGACATGGCTGTAATCTCGCCCAATGTCTGCCCTCTGCCTAACCATTATTTATTTAGACCTAAACATTTTCTGGCTTTGATAGAGCTAAACCGGTATCTGCGATATCAGTGCTTCGCAGCAAGATGGGTGTGACGAAGGACAAATGAAGTGGAGTCCTGGCTCCATGACGGCAGTAACTTCATGGGATCCGGAGAGCATCTTAGAACACCATGACATCACTCTTAAAAACACGTCTCATCAGCGCCACACTTTTCCTGCTGCTGTTCATGGCAAGTCCCCTCGCGGGAAACGCGCAAACTAAAGCTGATTTTGACGAACTCAAAACACAACTCCTGACTCTGCAACAGAAGACTGCCCAACTGGAAAAGAGACTCGCGCAAGCGGAATCCAGGCATGTTTCTGCGGCGGCTAGCAAATCAATCATCGAATCCGATCTGCCCATAGTTCAGGCCGATGAAAAAGGTTTTGACATCCGGTCTCGGGACGAAAAATTTTCCGTGCACGTCGGGGGATACATTCAGGCTGACGGACGGTTTTTTAGTCAAGGTGACGATCAGCATAAAAGCATCGACACATTTATGATGCGCCGTGTGCGTCCGATATTGGAAGGAACTGTGGCCAAGGACTTTCACTTTTTCATCATGCCCGATTTCGGTGATGGCAAGGCGGTCCTTCAGGATGCCTTCATTGAATACACGCGCTATGAGGCAGCTCAATTTCGCGTTGGAAAATTCCGCGAGCCGGTTGGTTTGGAGATGTTGCAGTCGGCCAAGGATCTGCTTTTTATGGAGCGCGGATTGCCGACTAACATTGTGCCGATTCGCGATGTGGGCGCCATGTTGAGCGGTCAGTTTATGGGCGGAGTATTGAACTATCAGGTTGGTATCTTCAATGGGGTGCGCGACGGAGCCAGTGGCGACAGCGACAATAATGACGACAAAGACGTGGCCGGGCGACTTTGGGTTCAGCCTTTCAAGCTAACAAAGATCGCGGCGCTGCAAGGGCTCGGCTTTGGCGTTGCGGGCACTTATGGTGAAGAAACCGGATTGCCACCTGAATATAAAACGCCGGCGCAGCAAATCAGTTTTCACTACAACGCCAGCACCGTTGTCGATGGCGACCGTTATCGCATCGTGCCGCAGTTTTATTACTCGTGGGGTCCGCTTGGGTTACTCGGCGAATATGCGCTTTCAAAGTCCCAGGTTCGCAACGGGACCACGGCGGCACCGATCGAGAGCGATGCGTGGCAGCTCGCCGCGACTTACGTTCTAACCGGTGAGAATGCTTCCTTTAAAGGAGTGAAGCCGAAAAAAGATTTTGGAGAAGATGGCTTCGGTGCGTGGGAACTCGCGGCGCGTTATGGCGAGTTGAATGTCGATCAGGATGCGTTCCGACTGGGATTTGCCGATGAGCAGGATTCTGTGCGGTCGGAAAAATCTTTTGAGATTGGACTTAACTGGTATCTAAACCGGAATGTTAAAGCCGTGCTTGATTGGGAACACACCTCATTTGTAGGCGGTGATCTAAAGGGCAATCGTGAAAGCGAAAACGCCCTTCTGACGCGTGTGCAACTAGCGTTCTAACAATCAGCCGCCCGCATTTTGGCTGGCTGTCCAGCGAGCGGCGTAGGAAGTGAGCTCGGGCGCAGTTCTGATGCCGAGTTTGTCTTTGATGTGGACGCGATGCACTTCGACGGTTTTCGCGCTGAGGTGCAGTTTGGCGGCAATCGCGGAAGTGCTTTCGCCGCTGCCGAGGAGTTGGAAAACTTCAAACTCGCGATCGGTGAGTTGTTCTATCGGAGAATGTGGGGCATCGTCGCGCCGGCCCGAAAATATCTGCAATATTTTGGCGGACATTTGTTCGCTCACGGCAATTTCACCTGCGAGCACTTTGCGGATAGCGGCCAAGATACGTTTGCCGCCCTCTTTCTTCATCACATAGCCGCGCCCGCCCGCTCGCAACACGCGCTCCGCGTAAACGCTTTCGTCGTGCATCGAGACGACAAGGGTCGCGATGTGCGGGTGCATCACGGCGATGTCCTTGACGAGTTCCAGCCCACTCTTGCCCGGGAGTGTGATATCTGCGAGGACGACGTCCGGTTGTGACGTTGCAATTAAATCGAGCGCTTGAGCCGCAGATTCCGCCTCACCGCAAACTTCGAGGTCCGGTTGATTGCCAATTAAATTCCCCAGCCCTTCGCGCATCATCGGGTGGTCATCGACCACCAGGATGCGCTTTTTGGGAATGGTTATTGGTTCGAGAGACATGGTCAAATCCCGGTTAAAGGAGCCTGACGAAAGGCGCACGTGACCACGGTTCCCTGGGTGCCAGCGGCTTTCACGTCGAGGGTTCCTCCGATCACCCCGGCACGATATTTCATGATCCTCAGCCCCATTCCTTCGTTGGTTTTTTGCGGTGGTGAAAAGCCTGCGCCGTTGTCGGTGATTGAGAGAATGATTTGTCCGTCATCTTCCTTGAGCGAAATGGTGATCTCAGTTGCCTTGCCGTGTTTGATCGCATTGTTAATCGCTTCCTGCGCGATTCGGTAAAGGTGCGTTGCGGCTGCAGATTCGGCGATGTTAACTGGCTGCTCACTTACGAACCAGCAGCGCACATGAAAAAGTCGTTCCGTATTTGCGGCCAGTTCGCCAAGTGCCGCCATCAATCCGGTTGCTTCTGTTTCCAGGGGCGAGAGCCCGCGCGCCACCATGCGCGTCTGCTCGATGGCGCGTTGCACGTGTTCCGCAATCCGTGCGGCCTGGACTGACTCCGGGTTCGATGTGGCGGCAAGTTTTTCCTGAAGCAGTTCGCTCATCAATTCAATCCCCGCGAGGCTTTGGCAAAGATCATCGTGCAAATCCTGCCCGATTCGTTGCTGTTCACGATCGCTGATTTCGAGGATGTCTTTTTCCATCCGTTTGCGCTCAGTAATATCTCGCACGATGCCGGTAAACAGCTTCCCATTCGCCAGCCTCCCTTCGCCCACCGAGAGATCCATCGGAAACACAGAGCCGTCCTTGCGCTGACCGACCACTTCGCGGCCGATACCGATGATTTTCGCTTTGCCGGTGTGCTCGTAATTCTTGAGGTAACCGTCATGTCCCTCCCGGTACGGCGAGGGCATCAGGGTGCTCACGTTTTTTCCAATCATTTCCTCCGCACTCCAGCCGAACAGCTTCTCGGCGGCGGGGTTCATCGATTGCACGACGCCACGCTCGTCGATGGTGATGATTCCCTCGACGGCCGTGTTCACAATCCCGCGAATCCGCTCCTCGCTGTCACCCAGTGCCGCTGCAGCGAGTTGGCGCTCGGCTTTCATTTTGGCGGTTTCTTCCACGCGCGCAGATTACGCGACGTTGCGAGCCCGGGCAACCTCACGCTGCCACGGCAATCTCCCCACGATATTCCGTGGGCGATTCTCCGGTGATATTTTTGAACACGCGATTGAAATGCGTGAGCGACTGGAAGCCCACCTCGAACGCGATTTCGCTCACCCGCAAATTGGGATTTAACAAAAGGTTCTTCGCCTTTTCGATCCGGACTCGCGACACGTAATGGGTGAAATTGAGCCCGGTAGCTTTCTTGAACATCTTGCAAAAATAAAACGTGCTGGTGTTCACTGCCTTGGCGACCTGACCTAGCGAAAGGGCGTCGCCCTGATGACTGCTGATGTAGTTCTTTGCACTTGTGATCATCGGCGGCTCGGTGTTCTGCTGTTGCACTAGGAGTTGATTGCTCACCGTTGCGAGATGTTGTGCGAAAATACCGAGCAAAGCGACGACCGCGCCATATTGCTTGGCCCCGACCACGCGGGTCGCAAAATAGGCCTGGCGCAGATCGGGTTGGGTGGAATCCACTCCCCATTTTTCCAACTGTTTCGCCGTGCGGTTGAATTGTCCGATAGTCGGTTTCTTCTGGAAAATCTGCCCGGTTTGTAAGAACCCAATCACCTGATCGCCCGAACGAACCGGGATCGCCGTGTCGCTCATTCCTGAAAAACAGGTGACGGTCTGGGCTTCTTCCTGAGCCGACTGCGAAAGTTGTTCCTGAGTCCGCAGACAGGCGGCACAGGAGCCATTCCGCTTCGCCATGATTGCGCAAAATGCGTTTTCGTTTTTCCTCGTCCGATGAGGAAGCTGCCACGACTCGACCGGTCGCAAAGTTACCGGAAGTCCAGTGGCATCGGTAAAAGCGTGCTCGTAGTCCTGGTAAATTTTTGAATGTGACAGCGTCTCGATGAGGTCTTTGTTGGCAAACATGGTTTTACTCCGGTTAAACGCCTAGGCAATCGCAGTGCCGTTGTAGACTGGCTTTGCTAATCTTGCTGGGCATAAAAGCAATTTATGCGAAACGGCGCGTGCAACAATTGGGCGATGTCCCCTTTGCGAGTTGTGGTCTATTCACGATGAGGCATAAGGAAATTCCTTATACGAACGAGTCACGGTCGGATCAGAAAACTTCGGCCTGAATCCCGGTCTCCTCCCGCACGCGGCGTGCGATGGCCGACAAACTTCGCAACGGCAAATGGGCACAGCCGGGACGAAACACCGGTCGGTGCGCAGAATAGATCTGAACGCGGTCGATTTTCGCACCACGATCCACTACCTCACGCAACCGTGCGATATACGCGTCAATTTCACCCACTGTCGGCTCTGCCCCATCAATCAGGGGGAATAAACTTTGGATGACCACCGGGCGTTCTTTTCCAATGGCGACAATGTTTTTGAGCACTTGCGCCAGCGTAACATTCGGTTTGTTCACGCGATCCATGTAAGCCTGTGTGCCTGCTTCGAGCTTGGCCCAGATTTCGTCGTGTGAATTCAGGAACGTCATGCCCGCCCGCACCTCGGGATACTGCAGACCCGTGCAATTCGTTATCAGGACGATCTTAAAAGCCGGAAATCGTCCTTTCGAGCGAAAGTGCGTCACGGCCTCGATGACTTCGCAAAAATTGGGGCAGAGTGTCGGCTCGCCATCGCCGCTGAGCGCGACTTCCTTGAGTTGCAGCAGTTCCGGTGGAATTCGCCGGTAGGCGGGCAAAGCACGCAGACCGTCGTCACGTACTAGTGTCAGTGTCTGCTCCAGCTCGCGACTCATCTGAGCGATATCCACAACACGGTCGCCCCCGTGTTCGCGACGATCGACTTCGCAATAGACGCAGTCGAAATTACACCGCTTGTCGGGATTCATATTCACCCCGATGGACAAACCGCCTGCGCATTCGGAGATGACGCAATAGACAAAGCGGTTGCCGAGGAAATTGCGAGCCGGGGTCGGTGCCAATGTGCTGGAGGGGTGCGTCATCATTTCCCATTGCTAACATCGGGTGTTTTAATTTCTTTGCTCCGCGCCGGTTGGCATTTTCTTTGGAAATCTTGGCCGTTTGCGACGGGCAACCACTTCCTCAGTGGATTCGTCCCATTTTTTGAGGTCGCCGAATTGGCGATCCACCATGTTGGAGAGAGCGTCAATCCATGCCGGATGAGTGTTCAGACAGGGGATGAGTGTCAGCTCTTCACCACCAGCCTCCTGAAAAATTTCGCGTCCACGCACGGCAATTTCCTCCAGTGTTTCCAGACAATCGGCGACAAAGGCCGGACACATCACGAGCAGCTTTTTCACCCCGGACGCACCCAGCCGCGTCAGCTCGTGATCGGTGAAAGGTTGCATCCACGGCTGGCGGCCGAGACGCGATTGATAGGAGACGGAATATTTAGACTCTGGCAGATGCGCCGCGCTGGCGAACGCACGCACGGTAGCCAGACATTGCGCCCGATAACAAGTGCGGTGGGCTAAACTCGGCGTCTCGCAGCAGCTTTTCGTCGCCAGACAATGACAGCCCGTGGGATCAGATTTGCGAAGCTGTCGTTCCGGCAGGCCGTGAAAGGTTAGAAGCAGGTGATCATAGTCTTCATGCAAATACTTCGATGCGCTGGCCACCAAGGCATTGATGTAATCCGGTTCCGCATAAAACGGTGGCTGGATGGTGAGGTGCATTTTTGGATTGCCCCGCCCGGCAATTTTCCGCACGTGTTCGACAGCGGACTCATAGCTGGCCATCGCGTATTGCGGAAACATGGGAATGACATGTAGATCGTCAACGCCGTGGGCCCGCAGCGAGAGGATCGCGCCTTCTATCGATGGCGACTGATAACGCATGCCGAGCGCCACCGGTATTCCCAGCAGTTCTTGCAGTTCATGCTGCACGTTACGACTGGTGACCACGAGAGGCGATCCTTCCGGCGTCCAGATGGAACGATAAGCCCTGGCCGAATGTCGCGGGCGAAAGGGTAAAATGCATCCGTAAACGATCAGGAAACGCAACAGCCATGGCACGTCGATAACGCGGCTATCCATGAGAAATTCGCGCAGATAGCAGCGCACATCGCGCACGGATGTCGAATCGGGTGAACCTAGATTAACGAGGAGAACGCCTTTCATAATAGAGATGGAACTTGGGTT
Organism: Chthoniobacterales bacterium; assembly: GCA_039930045.1. Classification (NCBI taxonomy): domain Bacteria; kingdom Pseudomonadati; phylum Verrucomicrobiota; class Spartobacteria; order Chthoniobacterales; species Chthoniobacterales bacterium. The sequence continues at coordinate 294,640 of JBDSQB010000016.1, forward strand.
TCTGACATAAACATCCCGACGCGCGCTGCGGCACAGTCACCGGACACAATGGAGTTTCCGAGTGAAATACCATCGCGATAACTGCCTGCAAAATAGAGGCCCGGCGCTTCTGCCTCAGCGTGGTCGATCACTTTTCGAAATCGCTCGAAGCCAACGTCATATTGCGGAATGGCATAACGTTGCAACACCTGATGCTCAAAAACCGGCGGACCTTTTACTCCGAGAAGTTCTCGCAAATCCTGCAACGTCGCTTCCCGGCGCGTGTCCGCATCGCGCAACGCGAGACGCGAGTTTCGGCATCCGCCGATAAAATTGGTTAGTAAAACATGCCCTTCAGGTGCCCGTTCCGGAAAAAGGCTGGATGAAAAAGTTGTGCCCAGGATCGATCTCTTTTCGACTTCCGGGATCAACATTCCGAATCCATCCAGAGGGTGCTCCACGTCTTCGCGACGAAAACCCAGCGCCACCACGCAGACCGGCGGATGATGGATTCCGGCCAGCGGAGCGAGTTCCACTATTTCACGGGACCCGCAAACGATTTTCGCTAGTTGGTGAGCGGGTGCTGCCAGCACTACGGCTGAGTGCTCGACCGGCCCGTTCGTGTGATCCGATTCCACTTCCCAACCACTCTGAGTCTGAGTTAGAACCCGAACTGGCGACCGCAAATGGATGGAAGCTCCCAGTCGCTTAGACAATGTATCGGTCAAAACCCGGAGGCCGCCGTCGAAGGAAAAACGCGTCGCTGTTTCAATCGATTTTTCCGTGCGACGCCGGCGCTCGCGCGCACCGCGAATTTTTCCGACGATGAGAGAACCGTAGCGCTGCTCGACCGCATGCAGTTTCGGAAATGCGTGACGCACCGAAAGTCGTTTAGGGTCCCCCGCATAGACGCCCGCGACGAACGGATTGATCGCGTAGTCGAGGAATTCGCGTCCCAGTCGGCGTGTGACGAAATCCGCCAGATTTTCATCGCCGACCGCTCGGGAGAGAAATGGCTCTGCGAGCAACCGCAATTTCGCAGTCGGTGAAAACAAACGGGTCGCCAGCATGTCGAAAGCCGAATGCGGTATGGGCAGTGGTTTGCCATTACGAACAATGTAATTTTTTTGGGCATTCGGCCCGGGATGGGAGCGGCGGGATTCAAGCCCCAGATCGCGGACCAGTGCGCCGATTTGTGGGGACGTTTCCACAATCGTGCCTGGTCCGCATTCGACTAGAAATCCATCCTGCTGAATCGTGTTAATCATTCCGCCGACATGGCTGCCCGCTTCATAAACGGTCACGGCATATCCGCGTTGTTGCAGGCGGAAAGCAGCGGTTAATCCAGTGATTCCTGCTCCGACGATAGCGATTGATTTCATATGGCTTTGGAAAATTGCGCACTCTTCCGTCCGGACGCGTAGGCGTCGAAGCGCACCGCAATGTTGCGGACTAACAGCCGTCCGAGCGGTGTGACTAACAATCCATCGTCACGGAGTTCCAGCAGTCCATCGGCAGCGAGGTCATCCAGCGAAGCGAGTTCTTTCCCAAAGTATTCGCGCACCTCGACGCCTAGCATCCGGCGGAGGTTTGAAAAATCGAGGCGCATGTCGCACATCAGCCGGTTGATGAGTTGACGCCGAAGCAGATCGTCTTCGGTGAGGACATAACCTTTCACCACGGGGAGTGTATTTGCGTCCAACGCCGCATAGTAACCGGGCAGGTCTTTGTGATTCTGCCAGTAAGTGCCATTGGCTTGCGAGATGGCCGACATACCAAACGCATGAATGTCCACTTGTCCGCACGTGCTGTAGCCCTGAAAATTTCGCTGCAGCGTTCCCGTGCGTTGCGCCACGGCCAGCTCATCGTCGGTCCGCGCAAAATGATCCATGCCAATATAAACGTGACCGTGGCTGGTGAGCTTCTCGACGGTCCGCGCGAGGATTTCCATCTTCTCTTCCGGCGTCGGCAGGACTTTGAAAATAGTTTGCGCGGGTTTCATCCACGGGACGTGCGCGTAGTTGAAAACAGCCAGGCGATCGGGCTGCAACGTCAGCACGGCATCGAGCGTGTTTTCAAATGACTGCGGTTTCTGGAACGGCAGTCCGTAGATGAGGTCGATATTGATCGAATCGAATCCGCCTGCGCGCAGCCAGTCCACTGTCGCACTCGTCTGTTCGTAGGGTTGAATGCGATGAATCGCCGCCTGCACCGAGGGATCGAAATCCTGAACTCCCAGCGAGGCCCGCCGGAAGCCCGCATCCCGCAGCGCTGTCACATGGTCGGGAGTCAACTGTCGCGGATCAATCTCCACACTGCCCTCGAAGTTAGCCGCCAGTTTGAAGTGCTTCCGAATAATCCTGCCCAGGGCATGCAATTCCTCCGGCAAAAAGAAAGTGGGAGTGCCGCCGCCGAGATGGATTTGCACAACCTGGCTTTCCGGATGAATACGCCGGGCCACCATTTCTATTTCGCATTCAAGATATTCGAGATACCGAGCGCTTTGAATCTGTTGCGTGGTGATGATGTTAGTGCAGCCGCAGAACCAACAGAGCGCGCGGCAGAACGGCAGATGAAAGTAGAGGGAGAGGGGGCGGGGCTTTTCCTGCTGCCGATCCAGTCTCTCCAGAATCAGGTCTTCGGAGATCGGCTTAAAATGAGTGGCTGGCGGATACGACGTATAGCGAGGGGCCGGGACGTTGTATTTGCGAATGAGATCAAGATCGACGCGCATGGAGTCTATCTAAAATTTCGCACCGTTTCGACCAGGGTCTCGATGCACTCCAGTTTCGCCGTGGGCGGCACGCCGTGGCCGAGATTGAAAATGTGGCCGTTCTGGCCGCGCATTTCATTGAGAATACGTGTGGTTTCTGCCGCCACGATTTTCGGTGTCGTGCGGAGTAATGAAGGATCCAGATTTCCCTGCACCGCGAGATGGGAGGGAAGCAGTTTTCGCACATCAGCCAGCCGCATGATCCAGTCCACGCTGATCACATCCGCGCCGGTGGCTGCCAGCGAATCCCACGCGCCGTGCGTGCCTTTTGAAAATAAAATCACCGGCACCTGATCATGGATTGCCTCGATGATTTCTGCGATCCAGGAACCCGACGCAGCTTCGAAATGGTCCGCGCCGAGCAGGCCGCCAGAGCTGTCGAAAATTTGCACCGCATCGACGCCGGCGTTGATTTGCAGTTGGAGAAAAACAATCACCGCCGAGGTTATTTTTTTCATCAACCCTGCGAATATTTTCGGCTGGGTATGGAACAGGTTCTTGGCCTTGGAAAACTCCCGTGCGCTGCCGCCTTCGAGCATGTAATTGGCGAGCGTCCAAGGCGAACCCGCAAATCCCAGCACTGCGTGGCGTTCGCCGACCGCCGTTTTGATCAGGCTAAGTGCCTGCGCCGCATAGTCCAACCGATCAGCCACGCCCTCTGGGTTGAGCCGGTCAATGTCCGCTGCACAGTGAAGCGCGAAATCCATCTCGATGCCGCCCCCATCGCGAAAGTGATAGGGTTGTCCTAGCGCTTCGGCGACCACGAGAATATCGCTGAATAGAATCGCCGCATCGAAACCAAATCGCCGGATGGGCTGGAGAGTAACCTCGGTGGCGAGCTCCGGTGTGCGGACCATCTGAACGAACGAATATTTTTCCCGCAAGGCCCGATATTCCGGCAAACACCGTCCGGCTTGTCGCATGAGCCAGACCGGTGGATAATCCACGGGCTTGTTTTCACACGCCGCCAAAAAGCGGGAGCGGTGGCTCATGGGGAGCCGTGGATGAGTGATCTTCAGGTTGGGTTCGATCAGTAGCTCAGGCATGGGTTGGTGCTTAACCTTCGAGGCAGTTGCCTGCTGCCACTACGCGTCACTTGGCTGGAACTTTGCGGATATTGCCGACCAATATTGCCGCCGGTCCGGTGCTTGCGCAGGGCTATTTTCCCGTCACCGGCAAACGGTGGTTGCCAAAAGACAAGATGGGGAGAGTGCCTCTGCGTGGACGGGTTATATGAACATGTCAGCAGGGCCACCACGGAACCCGCAACATCACATCATCATGTTATATCCTAAAATCATTCAAGGCGGTATGGGAGTGGGCGTCTCCGGGTGGCAGTTGGCTTCTGCGGTTTCCTCGCTCGGCCATCTGGGCGTCGTCTCCGGGACAGCGATCGAGATTGTCGTGGCACGCCGCCTGCAACTCGGCGATCCGAATGGTGACATGCGCCGGGCATTCAAAAGTTTTCCGATCCCCGAGATTGCTGAACGAGTGCTAACACAATATTTTATCGAAGGTGGCAAACCTGCGGACCATCCGTTCAAGCCGGTGGCTCTTTTTTCGACTCAGCCAACGCGCAGCCTGGCCGAACTAACTGTGGTGGCGAGCTTCGCCGAAGTTTTTCTAGCCAAGGAAGGACACGACGGCGTGGTTGGAATCAACCTGCTGGAAAAAATTCAACTGCCGACGCTGCACGCGATCTTTGGAGCCATGCTGGCGCAAGTGGACTATATCCTGATGGGGGCTGGAATCCCGCGCGCGATCCCCGGAATTCTCGATGAACTCGCCAAAGGCAAATCGGTCAAGATGAAGCTCGATGTGGAAGGCGCGGATGCCGGCAAGGAGTTCTTTTGCACGTTAGATCCCGAGGCATTCTGCGGCAGACCCATGGTGCTGAAACGATCCAGGTTTCTAGCTATTATTTCCTCCGCAACGCTCGCCATCGCGCTGGCTCGGAAATCCACGGGACACGTGGATGGCTTCGTGGTGGAGGGTGCATCAGCCGGAGGGCACAACGCGCCGCCCCGTGGTCCGATGCAACTCAGCGAGAAAGGTGAACCCATTTACAGCGAACGCGATCTTCCCGACTTGGCTAAAATCAAAGCCTTGGGTCTTCCGTTCTGGCTGGCTGGTTCCTATGGGCAACCCGGAAAACTGGCTGAAGCGCTCAGCTTGGGTGCGACCGGAATTCAGGTCGGAACGCCTTTTGCCTTCTGTGATGAATCCGGGATTGATCCCGGTTGGAAGCAGCGGGTGATTGCAAAATGTCGTGCAGCGGAGATTGAAGTCTTCACCGATCCGGTCGCTTCTCCCACGGGGTTTCCGTTCAAGATTGTGCAGATGGATGGCACCGTCTCTGAGCCGGCGATACAGGAGGGTCGAGTGCGTGCTTGTGACCTCGGTTATCTGCGGCACACCTATAAAAAAGAGGATGGCCGTCCAGGATATCGATGCCCTGGAGAGGCCGTGGACAGTTATGTTAGGAAAGGCGGCGACGCAGCGGACACCGTGGGCCGCAAATGCGTTTGCAATGGTCTGCTCGCAACCATTGGCCTGGGTCAAATCCGCCCGGGAGGTCAGGATGAAAAGCCCTTGATAACAGCCGGAGA